>NZ_LIQT01000466.1 GCF_001418415.1 Streptomyces hirsutus | reverse complement strand
CAGCACCACCACGGGCGGCGTCCCGGACCAGGCGACGGCGTCCGGCCAGGAGCACCGCCAGGTCACGCCGCCCGAGGACCGGTACGCCACCGAGCTGGCCTTCCTCGCCGCCCACGACTCCGGGCCCCGCCCACCCGGCTGGTTGCTCACCCCGCGCGCCGTCGTCACCTTCGTGATGGGCAGCGCGGGCGAGGCACTGAGCCTGCCGAAGGGTGCCCGGCCCGGAGCCGGGGGGCCGCGCCGCCTGGTGATCGAGCAGAAGTTCGTCGGCGAGCGCGCCCTGGTCGAACGGTGCGTGGTCACCCTTGCCGGAGAGCGCGGACTTCTCCTCGTGGGCGAACCCGGCACCGCCAAGTCCATGCTCTCCGAGCTGCTGTCGGCGGCCGTCTGCGGGACCAGCGCGCTCACCGTGCAGGGCACCGCGGGCACCACCGAGGACCAGCTCAAGTACGGCTGGAACTACGCGCTGCTGCTCGCCCAGGGCCCCACCGAGCAGGCCCTGGTGCCCTCCCCGGTACTCGCCGCCATGACCCGGGGGGCCGTCGCCCGCGTCGAGGAGGTCACCCGCTGCCTGCCGGAGGTCCAGGACGCCCTTGTGTCACTGCTCTCCGAGCGGCGGATCGCGGTCCCCGAACTCGCGGGCGGCGAGGGCGCCCAGGTGCACGCGGCCCCCGGGTTCACCCTCATCGCCACCGCCAACCTGCGGGACAAGGGCGTCTCGGAGATGTCCGCTGCACTGAAGCGGCGCTTCAACTTCGAGACCGTGGGCCCCATCGGGGACGTGGACGCCGAGACCGCGCTCGTCCGGCGCCAGTCGCGGGCAGCCGTCGAACGCGTGGGCGCCGCCTACCAGGTGGACGACGCGGTCCTCGAAGCCCTTGTCACCGCCTTCCGGGACCTGCGCGAGGGTCGCTCCGTGGAGGGCTGGGAGGTCGAGCGCCCCTCCACAGTGATGAGCACGGCGGAGGCGGTCTCCGTCGCGGGCTCCCTGGGCCTGGCCGCCGCCTACTTCCCCGGCGACCGGGACGTGCTCTCCCTCCTGCCCGGCCATCTGCTCGGTGTCGTCCGAAAGGACGACCCCGCCGACACGGCACGGCTGCTGGGGTACTGGGACGGGCCGGTGCGCAGGCGCGCGGAGCAGGGGTCGGCCACCTGGCGTGCCCTGTGGGACCTGCGCGCGGTGCTGGAGAACTGACGGATGAGCGAGTCGACCACCCCCGAGACGCGGTCCACCGCCGAGGTGTCGCCCACCGCCGGTGCGCCGGCTGCTTCCCCGGCGCAGGGCCCGGCGGCCGGGCCCGCCACCCCGGAAGCCGCGGTGGCGGCCCTCGCGGCGACCGGACCCGGGTTGCCGTTCCTGATCGGGGTACGCCACCATGCGCCCTCGCTGGCGGCCGCCCTCCCGGCACTGCTGGACGCGGCGGCCCCCGACGTCCTCCTCGTCGAACTGCCCGCCGAGTTCCAGCCCTGGCTGGGCTGGCTCGCCCACGAGGAGACCGAGGCCCCGGTGGCGCTGGCCGCCGTGCCCGCCGACGGGCCTGGGTCCAGCTCGGCAAGCGAACGGGGGCCGGCCTTCTACCCGTTCGCGGACTTCTCGCCCGAACTGGTCGCTCTGCGCTGGGCGGCAAGAAACGGGGTCCCGGCTGTGGCCTGCGATCTGCCGCTGGCCGACCGGGCGTGGGCGGGGGGCCGTCCGGACACCCCCGCCCCTGTCCCGGGCGCCGACTCCGCGCCCATGCCTGGGGAGGGGCACGGGCTGTCCGCCGCGCTCCGGTCCCGGCTCACCGGCCGAGACGGCGACGACCTGTGGGACCGGCTGGTGGAGGCCCTCGCGCCCGGTTCGACACCCGAGGCGCTCCGCCGTGCCGCCCTGCTCGCCGGCTGGGCGCTGCGCTACGAGGCCGAGGCGCGGGGCGGGGTGCACGGCACGGACCTGGTACGCGAGGCATGCATGCGCGGACATGTCGCCGAGGCCCTGGCGAGCGGGCGGCGGCCCGCCGTGGTGGTGGGAGCGTTCCACACCCCGGCGCTGCTGCCGTCCGCCGCCGGGGGCCCCGTACCGGACGCGCCGGACACCTCCGCCGCCGCGCCCGAGCCGGGCGCGGACGGCCACGTGAACGGCGCCGCCGGGACGGCGGCGTGCACGGTCTCCCTGGTCCCGTACACGTACCCGCTGCTCGACTCACGGTCCGGCTACCCGGCCGGAATCCGGGACCCGGAGTGGCAGCACACCGTCCTGGACGCCGCCGGGGACCCGGCCGCGCTGCACGAGGCGCTGATCCGCACCGCGGTCCGCGTCTGCGCCGCCCTGCGCGAACAGGGCCACCCCTACGGCCCGGCGGACGGCCGGGAGGTCGTCCGGGTGGCCGGTGACCTGGCCCGCCTGCGCGACCTGCCCGCCCCCGGCCGCGGTGAACTCCTGGAAGCCGTGCAGACGGTGCTGGGGCGCGGCGAGACCTACGGCACGGGCCGCGCCGTCGCCCGGGCCCTCGAACGCGTACTCGTCGGAGCCCGCACCGGACGGCCCGCGCCCGCCGCTCCGCGCAGCGGACTGGGCCCCGCAGTCGAGGCCGAGACCGCTGCGCTCTCCCTCCCCGGCCCGGAGGACGCGCACGAGAAGACACCGCGCGACCTCCGGCTCGACCCGGCGCGCTCCACCCTGGACCGGCGCCGCGAAATGCTGCTGCGCAGGCTGACGGTGTGCGGCATCCCTTACGCGCAGGAGCAGGGGGTGACCGGCGCGGCGGGCACGGAAGGACTCACGACGCGCTGGCAGGTGCGGTGGACCCCGGCGACGGCCGCGATGCTCACCGCGGCCGGGGCCCGCGGCGTCACCCCGGCCCAGGCGGCCGAGGGCGTGCTGCGGCAGCGGCACGCAGCCGAGCGGGCGGAGGACGGCCCGACGGCCGCCCAGGTCGTCCGCGGCCTCACGGAGGCCGCCGAGTGCGGGCTCCCCGCCCTGGCCGACGAACGGCTGACGGAACTGGCGGCCGTACTCCCCGCGAGCGGCACCCTTCCCGAACTCCTCGCCGGGCTCGACCTGCTGGATCGCATCGACGCCGGCCACCTGCCGGGCCCGGCCGCGCCCGACGACCCCTCGGCCCCGGACACCACCGCTACCGCCTCCGCCCGTGCCGCCCGCACCGCGCGCGCGGCCGAACTCCTGACCTCGGCTGCGGTCCGCCAGGTCGACGGCCTGACCGGCTCCGAGGAGCCCGAGGACGCCCGGGCGCTGCTCGAACTGGCCCAGCGGGCCGACCGGGTGGGCGGCATCCGGCTCACCGACGCCCTCGCCCGGCTGGCCGCCGA
>NZ_LIQT01000465.1 GCF_001418415.1 Streptomyces hirsutus | reverse complement strand
TGAGGTGCGCACCGGGGTGCCCCACCGGGAGCGGTCCGGTGGGGTGGGTGTCCGCGGCGGGGGGCGGCCACCGCCTGCGCGCCCGGGACGGTGGGTGCAGCGCGCGGACGGAGGATTCCTGGGGCCGGGCGGGTCACCCGCGTACGTGCCCCGCACGGGGGTGGTCGGCTCGCACGTGCCGCGTACGCACGTGCGGTGGCCGGTGGGGCGCCGTGGTCATCGCGCGGCCTCCCGCACCTGCTGGCAGCGGGCGCAGTAGCGGGCCTGCGGGACGATCAGCAGCCGGTCGCGCTCGACGCGGCCGCGGCACAGGTGGCAGACGCCGTAGCCCCCGGTGTCCATGCGGACGAGCGCCGCCTCCACGTCGGCGAGCACCATCCGGGCGGACGCGGCGAGCCTGACCTGGACCTCGAGCTGGCCGGCGACCGGCGGTCCGTCCGGGTCTCCCGGGTGCGGCCCCTCATCGACGGCGAACTGGCGCAGCTGGTCCCGGCGGAACAGCTGTTGTTCGCGCAGGTTCGCACGCAGCAGGGCGAGGTCCTCGGATGTGAGGACCTCGTCGTGCTCGTCGATCGTCTGGTGGGTCACCACTGCACCCCCCTTGGGCGGAGCGGGAGAGGAACACGGACGGGGCGGGAACGGGTGCGGTCAGGCCGCGCGGCTCTGGCACGAGACGCAGTACCGGGTGTGCGGGAGGATCTCCAGCCGCTCCGCCGGAACGGGCTTGGCGCAGCCCATGCAGGTGCCGTAGCTGCCGTCCTCGACGCGGGCGAAGGCCTCTTCGATCTCCTTGAGGACACGCTTGATGGAGTCACGCTGGTTGGCCAGCAGATGGTCGTCGGCACTCTGTCCTGTGTCGTCGAGGGCCTTGAGTTGTGCCACCCGTGTGGTGCGCGCGTGTTCGAGGCGCTGCCGGATCTGGTCCACGGCGGGGTGGTCGGTGCGTGATTCGGTGAGGGGCAGGTCGAGCGACACGGGAAGTCTCCTCCGGTTACAGATGGGCGATCCATCACCATCGTCGCTTTCCCGCCCGGAACCCATTGGGCGCGATACCCATCTCTGCCGGGTCCGAGGACCCACCCCGGGCGACATGGGTCCGTCGGGTGGGCTGAAATGGGTCGTGGAGCCCATCGACCGGGTGCCGTCGGCTCGTGCACTGTGTCGGTTTCGCTGTTCGCCGGGATCAGGGGCCGCTGCCGCATCGGGTGTCGCGGTGCCCGACAGTAGAGGCAGACGAAAGAGGAAAGGCGTGACCTCCGTGTCCCTGTACTGGCGGATCTTCGGACTCAACGCGGTGGTGCTGGGCGCGGCCACCTCGTTGCTGCTGTGGGCTCCGGTGACCGTGTCTGTACCGGTGCTGCTGACCGAGGCGGTGATCCTCGTGGGCGGCATGAGTGTGATGCTCGTCGCCAACGCGGCCCTGCTGCGGATCGGGCTCGCCCCACTGGGCCGGGTGACCCGGCTGATGACCACCGTCGACCTGCTGCGGCCCGGTCACCGGCTTCCGGTGCACGGCGGCGGGGAGGTCGCCGAGCTGGTCAGCACGTTCAACGCCATGCTGGAACGGCTGGAGAAGGAGCGCGCCGCGAGCAGCGCCCGCGCCCTGCTCGCCCAAGAGGCGGAGCGGCGCCGGATCGCCGTCGAACTCCACGACGAGGTCGGGCAGAGCATGACCGCCATCCTGCTGGCCCTGAAGCAGGTCGCCGACGAGGCGCCCGCTCCGCTGCGCGGCGAGATCCAACAGGTGCAGGAGATCACCCGGGCAAGTCTCGACGAGGTCCGCCGGCTGGTGCGGCGGCTGCGTCCCGGTGTACTGGACGATCTCGGTCTGGTCAGTGCGGTCACCTCCCTCGCCACCGAGTTCTCCACGCACACCGGGCTGCGGGTGCAGCGTCGTTTCGGCGCCGATCTGCCCACCCTGGACAACGGTACGGAGTTGGTGATCTACCGTGTGGCGCAGGAGAGTCTGACCAATGTCGCCCGGCATGCCGAGGCGCGTTCCGCGATGGTGAGCCTGTACCGGGACGACGATCGTGTCGTTCTCGAGGTGACCGACGACGGCCGTGGCATCGGCGCCGCCCACGAGGGAGCCGGCTTGCGCGGTATGCGTGAACGGGCCCTGCTCATCGGGGCCACACTGGACATCACTCCCGTCGGCCGGACCGGTACCCGGATCCGGCTGGCCGTGCCCGCCGTCAGGAAGCAGTCATGAACCATCAGGCCTCACCGACCCCGATCCGGATCCTGCTCGCCGACGACCACGCCCTGGTGCGCCGCGGCGTCCGGCTGATCCTCGACCGGGAGCCGGACCTCGAGGTCGTGGCCGAGGCCGGTGACGGTGCGGAGGCGATCTCCATGGCCCGCGCCCAGGAGATCGACCTGGCGGTGCTGGACATCGCCATGCCCCGGATGACCGGTCTGCAGGCCGCCCGTGAGCTGTCCGCCCTGAAGCCGGGCCTGCGCATCCTGATGCTGACGATGCACGACAACGAGCAGTACTTGTTCCAGGCGCTCAAGGCCGGGGCCGGCGGGTACGTGCTGAAGTCGGTCGCCGACCGCGATCTGGTCGCCGCCTGCCGGGCCGCGATGCGGGACGAGCCGTTCCTGTACCCGGGGGCGGTCACCGCCCTGATCCGCAACTACCTCGACCGGGTCCAGCACGGCGAGGAGGCCCCCCAGCTGCTGACCCCGCGCGAGGAGGAGGTGCTCAAGCTGGTCGCCGAAGGGCACTCGTCGAAGGAGATCGCCGAGATGCTCTTCATCAGCATCAAGACGGTGCAGCGGCACCGCGAGAACCTGCTGAGCAAGCTGGGGCTGCGGGACCGTCTGGATCTGACCCGTTACGCCATCCGGGCGGGGCTCGTCGAGCCTTGAACACCGCCCTGCCGGGACGTGGCTCCCGCACCGCCCGCCCTCCGCTCCGCGCCGTCGCGGTTCTGGCCGCCCTGGCGGCCGTGATCCTGACCCTGGGGTTCGGCCTCGTCGACGACCCGCGGGCCGTCCGCGCGGCGCAGCCGCCCGCCCATGACGCTCCCGCGGCGCCCGGTGCCCCGGCGTCCGACGGGCCGGATCCGTCTGTTCCGGCTCCCTCGCCCGCGCCCGGGACCCACTCGTCCGACATCCGTCCGCACACCGACGACGGCTGCACCGCCCGTATCGCCCCCCTGAGGCCGCAGCGCGGCGATGCCGGGGAGCGCACGGTACCGGCGGGCCATCTGCTCTTCACTCCCGCGCACACCCCTCGCATGCCTCCGCAGCCGGCCCGGCC
>NZ_LIQT01000464.1 GCF_001418415.1 Streptomyces hirsutus | reverse complement strand
CGGTCGGGACGTCCCGACCGCCGGGCGGGCCGCCCCACGCCGCCGCCTGCCCAGCGCCCACCACGGGAAACTCTCCGCGAACCCGCTCTTCGAACCCCCTCCGGGGCCGGGTACCCCAGTATGGGCGCGGGTGGAGAAAGTACGACTGCTCGCCGTGGACGACGATCCGCCGACAGCCGACCTGATGGCGACCGTTGCCCGGTACGAGGGCGGGGAGGCCGTCACCGACCCCTCCGGTGAGGAGGCGCTGCGTCGGGCCGCCGCGTTCCGGCCGGACATCGTGGTGCTCGACGTGATGCTGCCCGACGTCGACGGCTTCGGCGTACTGGACCGGCGCGGTTCCCGGGCGATGCTGCCGGTGGTGTTCCTCACCGCCCGCCAGGGCGCACGGCGGCGACATCGAGCTGAGCACCGGCGGACCGGGGCCGACGGTCTTCACCGTACGGCTGCCGTTCGACGGTCCCGGTCCCACGGGCCGCTGATGCCGGACGGGTCTTACGGACCGGTGACATGCGGGCCCCGGAGCTGCTCCGGGGTGGGGGCGCGGCCTAGCGTGGGCGTATGCGTGTCATGGTCACCGGCGGTGCCGGGTTCATCGGGTCCCACGTCGTGGAGGCGCTGCGGGCGCGCGGGCACGAGCCCGTGGTGTACGACGTCCGCACCGATCCGGCGGCGGACGTCCGCGTCGCCGGTGCCGTGCGCGACGCCCTGTCCGGTGTCGACGCCGTCTGCCATCAGGCGGCGATGGTCGGCCTCGGGACCGGTTTCGCCGACGCCCCCGACTACGTCTCCCACAACGATCTGGGCACCGCGGTGCTGCTGGCCGCCATGGAGGAGACCGGCGTGGGCCGCCTCGTCCTGGCGGGGTCGATGGTGGTGTACGGCGAGGGCCGCTACTCCTGTGCCCGGCACGGGGCGGTGCGTCCGGGCCCGCGCGCGGTCGCCGACCTCGCGGCCGGACGGTTCGAACCCCTCTGCCCCGTCTGCGGGGCGGCCCTCTCCCCCGGCCTGGTCGGCGAGGACGCTCCCGTCGACCCGCGCAACGTGTACGCCACGACCAAACTGACGCAGGAACACCTGGCCGCCGCGTGGGCCCGCTCGACGGGCGGGACCGCGGTGTCCCTGCGATACCACAACGTCTACGGTCCCCGGATGCCCCGCGACACCCCCTACGCGGGTGTGGCCTCCTTCTTCCGCTCGGCGCTGGCCCGCGGTGAGACGCCCCGCGTCTTCGAGGACGGCCGTCAGCGCCGGGACTTCGTCCACGTACGGGACGTGGCGTCGGCCAATGTCGCGGCGCTGGAGGCCGATACGGCGCGGGGCGCGCTCACCGCGTACAACACGGGCAGCGGCACGCCCCACACGGTCGGCGCGATGGCCCGCGCCCTGGCCTCGGCGTACGGCGGACCGGAACCGGTCGTCACGGGCGAATACCGCCTGGGCGACGTCCGCCACATCACAGCCGACTCCTCCCGCCTGCGCACCGACCTGTCCTGGAAGCCGGAGGTCACCTTCGAGGACGGGATGCGCGAGTTCGCGGCGGCGGGGTTGAGGGGGGACTGAAGCCCTGGCAACGACGGCAGCCGGCGGCAGTCGCAGTAGACGGCCTGCGCGCGTCAGGCGCATCGCGCGACCGCGCGCGGCGGGCGGACGGCGAGTCGCTGCGGCCGGGTCAGGCCTCCGCGGTCGGAAGGGTCACCTCGAAGCGGCAGCCGCCGGTGACGTTGCGGACGGTGGCAGTGCCCCGGTGGGCCTCCACGAGGCCGCGGACGATGGCGAGGCCGAGGCCCGCGCCGGCGGGTGGGGTACGGGCGTGGGTGCCGCGCCAGCCGGTGTCGAAGACACGGGGCAGGTCCTCCTCGGGGATACCGCCGCAGCCGTCCGTCACGGACAGGACCACGCCCTCGGCCGAGCGTTCGGCCGCGACGGCGACGGTGCCGTCGGCCGGTGTCCGGCGGATCGCGTTGACCAGCAGGTTGCCCAGGACCCTGCTCATCTCCCGGCCGTCCACCTCCACCGGTACCGACTCGACGCGGTCGTCGACGAGCCGTACACCGTGTTCGCGGGCGAGCGGGTCCGCGCCGGCGAGGGCGTCGCCGACCAGGTCGTACAGGGACATCCGGGAGAGGGACAGGGTGAGGGCGCCCGCGTGGATGCGGGAGAGTTCGAAGAGGTCGCCGACCATGTCGTTGAGCCGTTCTACCTCGGTGCGGATCTGGCCGAGGTAACGCTCGGGATCGGCGGCGACGCCGTCCTCCAGCGCCTCGGCCATCGCGCGGAGTCCGGCGAGCGGGGTGCGCAGATCGTGGGAGATCCAGGCGACGAGTTCACGCCGGGAGGACTCCAGGGCACGCTCACGGTCCCGGGACTCGGCGAGCTTGCGGCTGGTGGCCTGCAACTCCCTGCTGACCGCGACGAGTTCGGCGGTGGCCGGGCCGGCGGGGGCGGCGAATTCCCCGCCCTCGCCGAAGGAACGGGCGGCGAGCGCCAGGTCCCGGCTGCGGGCGACGACCCAGCGGCCCAGGAGCAGCGCGGTCGCCATGGAGACCACGGCGGCCATCGCGACGACGGTCGTCACCACGGTCAGGTCGTGCGCCGAGAGGAACATCGCCCGGGCGACGGCCAGCGTGCCCGCGAGCATCGCCGTGACCGCGACGGCCGCGACCACCGCGAGATGCGCGGTCAGCGTCCACCGCCGGATCAGCAGCAGGACGCACGCGCCGAGCACCCCGGCCGCGGCGGCGCCGAGGAAGGCGAACAGGGCGATGAGCAGCGTGTCGCGCACGGTCACTCTCCCCCGGCCGCCGGGTCGAAGCGGTAGCCGACGCCCCACACCGTCTGGATGAGACGGGGCCGCGCCGGATCGTCCTCGACCTTGCCGCGCAGCCGCCGCACATGGACGGTGACGGTGGACAGGTCGCCGAAGTCCCAGCCCCATACCTCCCGCATCAGCTCCTCCCGGGTGCAGGCCCGCCCGGGGTTGCGCAGCAGGAACGCGAGGAGGTCGAACTCGCGTACGGTCAGTGCCAGTTCGGTGCCGTGCTTGGTGGCGCGGCGGGCGGCGGGGGCGACCTGGAGCCCGGCGGCGCGCAGAACACCGGACACGGGAGAGGCCGCCGGGCGGGCGCGGCGCAGTACGGACTCGACGCGCAGCACCAGTTCGCGCGGGCTGAAGGGCTTGGTCACGTAGTCGTCGGCGCCCACCTCCAGGCCGAGGATGCGGTCGTCCTCGTCGCCGCGCGCGGTGAGCATGATGACCGGCACGGGCCCCCGGCCGCGCATCCGGCGGCACACCTCCAGGCCGTCCATGCCGGGCAGCATCAGGTCGAGCACGACGAGGTCCGGCCAGTGGCCCGCCGCCCTGGTGAGCGCGTCGGGACCGTCGCCGGCCCGGTCGACGACGTATCCGGCGCGGTCGAGGTAGCCCGAGACGACCTCGGCGACGGTGGGGTCGTCGTCGACGACGAGGACCCGGGCGCCGGGCTTCGCGGGTGACTGCTGCTGCTCCATGCGGCCAGCCTCGCACCACGCGCGTGCGGACGTCGGCCGCCGGCCGCCGACGTCCGCGTTTCGTAAGAAGGCGATGTCCGGTATGCCTGGTTCGCGTTCGTAGGGTGAAGCCCGTGACCACCTCCCCTTTCTCCTCCTCCGCCTCACCCTCATCCGGATCGCCGCAGGAGCCGTCGGCGGGCGTGGACCTCGTCCTGCCCTGTCTCGACGAGGCCGAGGCCCTGCCGTGGGTGCTGGAACGCGTCCCGCCCGGCTGGCGCGCGCTCGTCGTGGACAACGGTTCGACGGACGGCTCGGACCGGATCGCCCGCGAGTTCGGCGCGACCGTCGTCCGCGAGAAGCGGCGGGGCTTCGGAGCTGCCTGCCACGCGGGGCTGACCGCGGCCACCGCCGACATCGTGTGCTTCTGCGACTGCGACGCCTCTCTGCACCCGGCCGACCTGGTGCCGTTCGTCCGGGAGATCCGGGCCGGCGAGGCCGACCTGGTGCTCGGCAGGCGCCGGACGAAGGCGCGGGGCGCCTGGCCGGCCCATGCCCGCGCGGGCAATCTCGCGCTCGCCCGGTTACTGCGCCGCCGCACCGGGCTGCGGCTGCACGACCTCGGTCCGCTGCGTGCGGCCCGGCGCACGGACCTGCTCGCCCTCGGTCTGACGGACCGGCGCAGCGGCTATCCGCTCCAGATGGTGGTGCGGGCCGCCGACGCGGGCTGGAGGGTCACCGAGCACGATGTCCCATACCTGCCCCGTTCCGGCGCCTCGAAGGTGACGGGCACCTGGCGCGGTACGTTCCAGGCCGTACGGGACATGAGCCGGGTGCTGCAGGAGGCGCCGGAGCGTACGGGGGTGGCCTCGTGACCGAGCCGATCGGTCCGATCAGGCCGACCGAGCCGACCGATTCGTCCGAGCCGTGCGAGTCCTCCGAGCGCTCCTCCGTGACGCCCGGCGCCTCCTTCGGCTCCATGACCCTGCTCGTCATCGCGAAGGAACCCCGTCCGGGCCGGGTCAAGACCCGGCTGACGCCGCCGTTCACGCCCGAGGAGGCGGCGTGGCTCGCCGAGGCCGCGCTGGCGGACACCCTGGACGTCGTGGTGCGCACGCCCGCGCGGCGGCGGGTGCTGGTGCTGGACGGCGCCCCGGGGCCCTGGCTGCCGACCGGCATCGAGGTCGTACCGCAGTGCGCGGGCGGCCTCGACGAACGGCTTGCCGCGGCCTTCGCACGGTGTGACGGACCCGCCCTCCTCATCGGGATGGACACGCCCCAGGTGACTCCGGAGCTGCTCACCGTGGATTTCGCGGACTGCGACGCGTACTTCGGTCCCGCCGAGGACGGCGGCTTCTGGGCGCTCGGCCTGGCCGCGCCCGACCCCGGCCTGCTGCGCGGGGTCCCCATGTCGGCGCCGGACACGGGCGCCGTGCAGCGGCGGCGGCTCGCGCACCTGAGGGTGCGGGAACTGCCGCGGCTGCGGGACGTGGACACGGCGTACGACGCCGAGGCGGTCGCCGGCGCGGCACCGGGCGGACGGTTCGCCGCCCGGCTGGCACGGCTGACGGCGACGCACCGGTGAGCGCGGTACCGGTGCGTTCCGTACCGGCGACGGCCGTATCCGTCGGCCGTCAGCGGACGCCCGGTCCGCCGGAGGCCTCTCCCGAGCGCTCCTGGTCCGCCGACCCCTACTCCGACGCCCTGCGCACCGGCCGGGGACCGCTGTTCCTGCGCCGTACGGACGGGTGGCTGCTGCCCCTGGACGTCGAGCGGTGGTGCGCGCCGGCCGACGCCGCCGACCTGGAGGTGCTCGAGCGCTGCGAGGGCACGGTGCTGGACGTGGGCTGCGGGCCCGGCCGTCTGGTCGCGGCGCTGGCCGCCCAGGGCAGGCGGGGACTGGGCATCGACGTCAGCGAGGCCGCGGTCGCACGGACCGTCCGCTGCGGCGGGCAGGCGCTGCGCCGTTCCGTCTTCGACCCGTTGCCCGGCACCGGCCGCTGGGGAACCGTCCTGCTCATGGACGGCAACATCGGCATCGGCGGCGATCCACCCGCCCTGCTCGACCGGCTGGCCCGCCTGCTCGCACCGGGCGGTCTGCTGATCGCCGAGACGGCACCGCAGCCGGACGTCGACGAGCACGTCCTGGTCCAGGTCACCGACGCCCGGGGCACCCCCGGCCCGCCCTTCCGCTGGGCCCGCCTCGGCACCCCGGCCCTGCTGCGGCACGCGGACCGCGCGGGCTGGCACACCGACGCCCGGTGGTCGACGGGCGACCGCTGTTTCGTGGCGCTGCGCACCGGCCGGCCGCCAGCCCGGCCTGCGCACTGATCCTCGTACGGAGAAGGGCGGGCGGCCGAGGCTCCACACCTCGGCCACCCGCCCCTTGTCCCCTCCGGCGCACTGTCAGTCGTCGACCGGCGGGCGCCCGTCCCCCACGCGTTCACGCCGCCGGCGCCGTCCCCGGGACCGCACCGCGAACAGGACCGCCGAGCCTGCGAACAGGACGGCCGTGAGGATCAGCCAGCGGGTCGCGTAGCTGCCGGCGGACAGCCCCGTGGCGCCGGGGTAACGTTCCGACACCCTGCCCGTGATCAGCGGGAACCACACGAGCAGAAGGAGTCCGGACAGGGCGGCCGGAACCCGTACGTGGTTGATCCGCCCCCGGCGCCGGCCGGCGCCCTTCACCAGCGCGCGGTCGGCCGCCGCGTGCAGGGGCAGCAGGACCAGGTCATGGAGCACGGCCGCGCCCACGAACCACAGGGCGATCAGGAGCCGGTCGCCGTCGAGCAGCCGCACCCCCGCATACCCGCACAGGGCGAACGAGCAGAGCAGCAGGAGGATTCGGGGAGGACTGCCGAGCACTGCCGCACACCGCGGCCCGGGCCGCGAGTACCGCGTGAACCGCGTGGACCGAACGAACCGTGTCATCGGGCAGGTTCCTCACAGGTCGCCGAAGGTCAGCCGGGCGACCCATTTGGTGTTGAGCACGCCGGGCGCGCCGGGGACGATGATCCGCGCCGGGTGGCCGTGGTCGGGGGACAGCTCCTCGCCGTTGACGGACAGGGCCAGCAGGGAACGCGGGTCGCCGACCTGGTTGGCGCGCAGCGCTGCGCGCCGGAAGGCGCCACGGCGCTGCAACGACTCCACGAAGACGTCGACCGGGTCGTCGTGGCCGACGAGCGCGGCGAGGTCCCGCAGCCGTACGCCCCGCCACCACTGGTCGGAGGTGGACCAGCCCTCCACGCAGGCGATGGGCAGTGCCGCACTGTGCTGCGGCAGGGCGAGCAGGCCGGCGCGGTCCAGCCGGACGGTGCCCGTCCGCCCGGCGACCACCAGCCGCCACGCGTCCTCGCTCGTCTCGGCCGGGTGGATACCTGCGTACGCGGCCGTCTTGTTGATCTGGAAGGCGTTGGGTCCGGTGCCGGGCTCGGGGCCGCCGTGCGGGGTGAGAACGGCGGTCTCGCGCAGCGGCCCGTCGAAGCTGCGTCCGGCGGAGGTCGCGAACAGCAGCAGCGAACCGCCGCCGACCAGCCCCAGCGCCCCGCGCCGCGAAACCGTCGGCGGATCCGGCTCGGGGGCCGCCAGGTCGTCCCTGCCGTCGCCCTCGCCCTCGCCCCCGCCCACGTCGCGCTCTTCCTCGCCGCTCTCCCCCGCGCCTTTCCGCTCCTCCCGCAGCCGCCGCAGATTCCGCAGCGCCACCGGCGTCTTCAGCACCGCGTGGACGACGAACGCGCCGAAGAACACCCAGGCGCCGTAGAAGTGCAGCGCGTAGAAGGAGCCGGGGAAGAGGTAGTCGAGCTGAACGTTAAGGATGCCCGTGACGAACTCGAACAGCGCCCCGCCGACGAGGAGGAGCAGCGAGATCCGCTCCAGGGCGTGGGCGACCGAGCGGACCGGCGGGAGGGTGAACAGCCTGGGCGCCACCGACCACAGCTTGACCAGCAGCACCGGGACGAGGGTGAGCCCGAGCGTGACGTGGACGCCCTGGGTGAGCCGGTAGAGCCAGGGCGGGTCGGTCGGCCAGGAGAAGAGGTAGAAGCCGAGGATCCCCTTGTCGGGGGTCTTGTCGTTCACCGGCGACAGGCCCGGGTTGTACGCGGCGTACGACAGGAGTCCCGTCAGGAACAGGACCGTGAGGCCCACGAGGAGCACCAGTCCGAGCACCGAGGTGAACGGGGTGCCGCGCACCGGGCTGCGCCAGAAGCCCGGCGAGAACGGGCCACGCGGGGCGCCGCCGCGCCGCAGAGCGGCGGAAGGACCGGCGGGGAGGTCTTCGGGCAGGGAGGGCCGTGACGAACGTGCCATGCCCCGACCGTAGGACCGGAGCACCCCGGAAAGGGCCGGCGAACGATGACGAAACTCTGACGTCCCCCCTCGTCAGCCGCCCGGCGGAGGACGTCCGGCCTAGCGTGACGGCGTGACCCGTGATCATCCCCCGGCCGTCCGGCCCTTCGCTCCTCCCCCCGACCGGCGTGGCCTCGTCCGGGATCTCGCCGTGGTCGTGGCGGCCGCGCTGCTCGTCCTGGCCGCCGTGCTGATCGGCGGCGCCGTCCAGCGCCGCGACGGCACGCTGCAGGTCCCTTGGCCGCCACTGCTGGCCCACTGGTCGCCGCACGTCGGGCCGGGCACGCCGGCGGCGCTGGTCGTGGCGGCCGCCGCGGTGGTGTACGGCCCGTCCCTGGCGGCCCGTCTGTCCTGGCGACCACTGCTCCTCACCGTGTGGGGGATGTCGCTGGCCTGGACGTGGTCGCTCGCCCTCGTCGACGGCTGGTTCCGCGGCGTCGCCGAGCAGCTGACGACACAGCATGAGTATCTGCGGGCCGTCGACCGCTTCCAGGACATCCCCGGCACCCTGCGCGGCTTCAGCGGGCACATCCTGCTCGACGCCCCGGACAACTGGCCCGCCCATGTGGCCGGGCATCCTCCGGGCGCGACCCTCACCTTCGTCCTGCTCGACCGGGCCGGTCTGGGCGGCGGAGGCTGGGCCGGCGCGTTCTGCATCACCGTCGGCACCACGGCGGCGGTGGCGGTCCTGGTCGCCGTACGTGCGCTCACCGAGGAGTCCCTGGCCCGCCGTGCCGCGCCGTTCCTGGTGCTCGCCCCGGCCGCGGTGTGGGTGGGCACGTCCGCCGACGGCTACTTCACGGCGGTCGCCGCCTGGGCGGTCGCCCTGCTCGCCCTCGCCGTGACCGGGCACCGGCCGGCCTGGAGCGGCCTGGGTTCGGGACTGCTGTTCGGACTGACCGTGTACCTGTCCTACGGGCTGACGCTGTTCGCGGTGATCGGCGCGGCGGTCCTGCTGCTGGGCGAGTGGCGCCGGCGACCCCGGTTCCTGCCCCGGCCGCTGCCTCCGCTGGTCGCCGGGTTCCTGGTGGTACCGGTGGCGTTCGCCGTCCTGGGCTTCGACTGGTGGGAGGCGTACCGGCTGCTGGTGACCCGCTACCACCAGGGAGCGGGCGGGGTCCGGCCCTACGGGTACTGGATCTGGGCGAACCTCGCCTGCACGGTGCTGATCGCCGGCCCGGCGACGGTGGCGGGACTGCGCCGGTGCGTGGGCGGCCTGCCGGCCCGGCGGTGGCCCGCCCTGCTCACCGGCGGCCCGGTCCCCCGCCTCGCCCTGCTGGTGCTGTCGGCGCTGCTCGCGCTGCTGATCGCCGATCTGTCCGGGATGAGCAAGGCCGAGACGGAACGCATCTGGCTGCCGTTCGTGTTCTGGCTGCTCCCCACCGGTGCCCTGCTGCCCGCCCCGCGCACCTGGCTCGCCGGGCAGGCGGTCCTCGCCCTGCTCCTCAACCATCTGCTGCGCACCGGCTGGTAGGGCGGGGCTTTCGCCGACCGCCGAAGGGCCGCCGGGAATCCCGGCGGCCCTTCGGTATCAGTGCGGTGTGCGGATCAGCCCTCGGTGGGCTCCAGCTTCAGCGAGATGCTGTTGATGCAGTACCGCTGGTCCGTGGGCGTCGCGTACCCCTCGCCCTCGAAGACGTGCCCGAGGTGCGAGCCGCAGCGGGAGCAGCGCACCTCGGTGCGCACCATGCCGTGCGACCGGTCCTCGATCAGTTCGACCGCTTCGGAGTCCCGCGGGTCGTAGAACGAGGGCCAGCCGCAGTGCGACTCGAACTTGGTCTTCGAGGTGAACAGTTCGGCGCCGCAGGCGCGGCACGCGTACACGCCCTCGGTCTTGGTGTCGGTGTACTCACCGGTGAAGGCCGGCTCCGTGGCCGCCTGGCGCAGCACGGTGTACTCGGACGGCGACAGTTCCGCGCGCCACTGCTCGTCCGGCTTCTCCACGTCGTACGACATGAGCCTCCAGCCCTTCTCCTCTTACGCCGGCATTCCTGCTTCGACGCGCTTACTTCGACAGACGGTCCAGGATCAGCGGGCCGAGGTCGGTGACGTCGCCCGCTCCCATGGTGAGAACCAGATCACCGGGCTTCGCCATTCCCGCGACGGCCTCCGGGATCTCCGTCCTGTCGTGCACCGGCGTCACGTCCGCGCCGGCCGCCCGCGCCGCGTCGATGATCAGCTCGCTGGTGACGCCGGGGATCGGGTCCTCGCGGGCCGGGTAGATGTCGAGGACGACCGAGGAGTCGGCCAGGGCCAGGGCCTGGCCCATCTCCTTGCCCAGTTCCCGGGTGCGGGAGAAGAGGTGCGGCTGGAAGACGACCAGGATGCGGGCGTCGCCCGCGGCGGCGCGCATCGCCTCCAGGTCGGCCGTCATCTCGGTCGGGTGGTGCGCGTAGGAGTCGATGACCTGGACGCCCGCCGCCTCGCCCTTGAGCTGGAGGCGCCGGTTCACGCCGGTGTACGCGGCCAGCGCCGGGGCCAGTTCCGCGGCCGGGATGCCGAGCGCGGCGCCCGCGGCGAGCGCGGCCACGGCGTTGTGCGCGTAGTGGCGGCCCGGGACGGACACCGTGAAGGTGAGCGGGGTGCCCTCGAACTCGACGGTCACCTCGCTCTTCAGCCCCTGCGGGACGACCGACGTCACCCGCACGTCGGCGTCCGGCGACTCCCCGTACGTCACCGTCCGCACGGAACCGGCGGCCTCGGCGGAGCCCGCCGCGTCACGCAGGCGCCGGGTCAGTTCCCGCGCGCCCTCGTGGTCCGACGAGATCACCAGTGTGCCGCCGGGCACGATCCGGGCGACGAAGGTCTCGAAGGACTCGTGGATCTCCTCCATGGACGCGTAGTTGGCATGGTGGTCCAGCTCCACGTTGAGGATGATCGCGACCTCGGGCGCGTACTTGTGGAAGCTGCGGTCGGACTCGTCCGCCTCGGCGACGAAGATCTCGCCGTCGCCGTGCAGCGCGTTGGAACCGGGTACGTCCAGGTCGCCGCCGATGGCGTACGACGGCCGGCGGCCCAGCTCGGTCAGGGAGACGGCCAGCATGGAGGTGGTCGTGGTCTTGCCGTGGGTGCCGGCCACCGCGATCGGGCGCAGGCCCTCCATGAGGGCGGCCAGCGCGTCGGAGCGGTGGACCACGGGCACGCCCAGTTCGGCCGCGCGGACCAGCTCCGGGTTGTCCTCGCGGATCGCCGACGACACGACCACGCAGCTCGCGTCGTCGGCCAGGTGTCCGGCGGCGTGCCCGATGTGCACGGTGGCACCCAGCGCGCGCAGCGCCTCGGCGGTGGCGGACTCCTTGGCGTCGCTGCCCGCCACCTCGGCGCCGCGCTGGGCGAGGATCTTCGCGATGCCCGACATCCCGGCTCCGCCGATGCCGATGAAGTGCGGTCGGTCCATGGCGGTAGGAAGGCCGGGTGCCATGCGTGTTTCTCCCCAGTGGTGACGAGTGGTACGGGTCGTACGAGTGGTGCGACGAGCGGGACGAGGGTCCGGGCGCCCTCGTGCGAAGGCGCCGCCCCAGCCTATGCCTTGCTGTGCGAGAACAGTTTCAGCACCGGCACCCCCACCTTGTGCCGGGCCCGGGAGGCCCAGTCGCGGTGGAAGAACTCCTCCACGTAGTGCGGATCGGTGAGCACGATCACCTCGTCGGCCCCGGCCTCCTGGACCATCGCTCTCAGGGCGTCCAGTGGGTGGTTCTCGATCAGCCGGCCCTCGGCCACGTGGCCGGCGGCGCGCAGCGCCTGCAGGGACACCTCCAGGGCCCGCTCCCCCATGGTCTTGGCCTCCTCGCCCTCGGGGGTCTCCCCCTCGCGGACGGCGTCGTCGAGCTCGCCGAGGGCCACGTCGTCGATGGCCCGCAGCAGCCGGTCCGCCTGCTCCCCGCGCGGCTGGAGCAGCACCTGGAAGGTGACCCCCTCGTCGCCGTGCAAGGTGGTGACGAAGTCCACGTCGGCGGACGTCAGGGCCTTCTCGATCATCAGTACGCTTGTGAACACCAGGCGCCCCTTCTCCTCGGAGGGCTGCGGGCCCTCTTTCTCGTGGGCCGAGCCAGGCCCTGCGGAAACCATCCTGCCCCGTGTTCGCACGGGCACTGCCGGATTCAGTCTGCCCGTCGCGACATCAAGCGGAACGAAACATTCCGCCGATTACCGGACCAGCGGTAACCATCGAACCCGTTTCCGCACATTTCCGGCCGCGGAACCCTGCGGCTTCCGGCCACACCCGGCCGCGTCCGGACCCCTCCGGCCACACCGGGATCAGGGCCGTGCGTACCGCGTGAACAGGAAGCCGTCCTCCTCCAGCATCGACTTCAGCGTGAAACGCCGCGGAAGTGTCACAGCGGGCCCCCCGGCGATGCGCTGGGCATCACCCGCGGTGAGCATCGGGGCGACGGTCAGACAGAGTTCGTCCAGCACCCCGGCCGCCACCAGCTGCCCCAGCAGTCGCGGGCCGCCCTCGGTCAGCAGCCGGGTGTACCCCCGCTCCGCGAGGGCCCGGACCGCACGCCCCGGGTCCACGCCGGCCCCCTCTCCCGCGGTCACGACCCGGACCCCGGCCGCCTCGGCGGCCGCGACCCGGTCCGGGGGCGCGGCGGAGCCGGTCAGGATCAGGGTGGGCACCAGCGGGGAGGCAAACAGCGGCAGGGAGAAGTCCAGGTCCAGGCTCGCGGACACGACCGCGACCGCCGCCGCCGGCCCCTGCCCGGCCGCCTCCCGCGCCGCCGCGAACTCGGCACGCGCGCGTGCCGGACGGTAGCCCTCCTGCCGAACCGTTTCCGCACCCACGAGCACGACGTCCGCCAGCGCCCGCAGCGTGCCGAAGATCCGCATGTCGGCGGGGCAGGAGATGGGCTGCGAGCGGCCTTCGTGCTGGGCCGCACCGTCGAGCGTGGACACCATGTTGGCCCGCAGCCACGGCTCCCGGCCCCCGCCGGGCCCCGAGCCCGCCCCCGCCTCCGGGTAGGCGTACGCGGCCGCCAGTTCGGCCAGGCTCCACTCCCGGCCGGCTCCGTCCTCGCCTCCACCGCCTCCGGGGCCGCCACGGCCGCCTCCGGACGTACCGGACCTCCCGCCGGGAGCTGCTGTTTCGTCGGTCACAGGGAACAGGCGTCGCATGACGTGCAGTGTTCCACGCCCCGTAGTATGAGGAAGCGTGTCGTCCTCCTCCCCCGCATCCCGGCCCGGTGCCACGGCCGAAGCGGTCCCGCTGTCCCTGTGCGCCCGTGAGCCGCACGTCCCCGCGGACCGGCTCGTCGCCGAGATGGTGCCGCCGCCGCGGTTCGACGCGGTCCGCTTCGGCACGTACATACCGGACCCGAACCAGCCCAGCCAGACCGAGGCCGTGCGCGTCCTCGAAGGCTTCGCGGCGGGTCTCGGCGGACCCGGAGCCGGCGGCTCCGGCAAGCGCAGGCTGTTCGGCTTCGGCAAGGCGGCGAAGCCCGCCCCGGCCGGCCCTCGCGGCGTCTACCTCGACGGCGGGTACGGCGTCGGCAAGACCCATCTGCTGGCCTCCCTCTGGCACGCCACCCCGGCCGAGCCCGCACTCAAGGCGTTCGGCACCTTCGTGGAGCTGACCAACCTGGTCGGCGCCCTCGGCTTCCAGCAGACGGTGCGGACCCTCTCGGGCCACCGGCTCCTGTGCATCGACGAGTTCGAGCTGGACGACCCCGGCGACACCGTGCTCGTCTCCACCCTGCTCGGCAAGCTGGTCGAGGCGGGCGTCGCGCTCGCCGCCACCTCCAACACACTGCCGGGCAAGCTCGGCGAGGGCCGGTTCGCCTCGGCCGACTTCCTGCGCGAGATCCAGGGCCTGTCGGCCCACTTCCGCGCCCTGCGCATCGACGGCGAGGACTACCGTCACCGCGGCCTGCCGAAGGCGCCGCCGCCGTACACCGACGAACTGGTGTCCAAGACGGCGTACGCCACCGAGGGCGCCTCCCTGGACGGCTTCGCGGACCTGCTGGACCACCTCGCGAAGGTGCACCCCAGCCGGTACGGCGCCCTGACCGACGGACTCGCCGCCGTGTGCCTCACCGGTGTCCGGCCGGTACCGGACCAGTCGACGGCACTGCGTCTCGTCGTCCTCGCCGACCGGCTCTACGACCGCGAGGTGCCCGTGCTCGCCTCGGGGCTGCCGTTCGACCAGCTGTTCAGCGAGGAAATGCTGAAGGGCGGCTACCGGAAGAAGTACTTCCGGGCCATCTCCCGCCTCACCGCCCTGGCCCGGGACGCGGGCCGGCTCACGGGAACCCCGTAGCCGCTTCCTCGCCCGTCGACTGCGTGGCCTCACCCGTGGCCCCGGCCGGGGCCACGGGCATATCGTGGCAGGAGTGAGCGCAAGCGTGTGAAGCAGGCCTCTGACGGGAGGTCGTCATGGTCGAAGAGCTGCTCGCCGCGGTCGCCGTAACCGGTGCCGCGGGCCTCACCTATCTCGCCGCGGCGGCGCGGGTCGTCAAGCAGTACGAGCGCGGGGTGGTCTTCCGCCTCGGCCGGCTGCAGGGCAAGTCACGTCCGCCCGGGTTCACGGTGATCGTTCCCTTCGTGGACCGGCTGCACAAGGTGAATCTGCAGATCGTCACGATGCCGGTGCCCGCGCAGGAGGGCATCACCCGGGACAACGTGACGGTGCGGGTGGACGCGGTGGTGTACTTCAAGGTCGTGGACGCGTCCGCGGCGCTGGTCAACGTGGAGGACTACCGGTTCGCGGTCTCTCAGATGGCGCAGACCTCGCTGCGTTCGATCATCGGCAAGAGCGATCTCGACGACCTGCTGTCCAACCGGGAGATGCTGAACCAGGGCCTGGAGCTGATGATCGACAGCCCGGCGGTCGGCTGGGGCGTGCAGATCGACCGCGTCGAGATCAAGGACGTCTCGCTGCCCGACACCATGAAGCGGTCCATGGCCCGCCAGGCGGAGGCCGACCGCGAGCGCCGCGCCCGGGTCATCAACGCCGACGCCGAACTCCAGGCGTCGAAGAAACTGGCCGAGGCGGCGCAGCAGATGGCGGACACGCCCTCGGCGCTGCAACTGCGGCTGCTGCAGACCATCGTGGCGGTCGCGGCCGAGAAGAACTCCACGCTGGTGCTGCCCTTCCCCGTCGAACTGCTGCGCTTCCTGGAACGGGCCGCCCAGCCGGCGGCGCAACAGGAACACGCCCTCGAGGAACCCGGACCGCCGGCCGGCCGGGACGGGGACCTCGCCGAAACCGCGGACGGGGACAAGGGCGGGAACCGGCCCCCGGACACCGATCGCCCGGTCCCGGACTTCGGGCGCCTGGCCACGGACACGGGCCTCGGTACGGGCTCCGGCCCTGTGCCCGCACCCACCCCGGCCTCGCCCCGGCCCCGGACGCGTGACGCGTGACCGCCCACGGACAGACGCGTGACACGTGCTCCGCGCGTGGTTCCCGTGACTCACGGCAGGTGATAGACACGGCGGGACCGTAGTTCCTGTCCGCCAGCAGGAAGGTTCCTCCATGTCAGAAACAGGCATGCCGGAAACAGGGTCCGACACCGGATTCCTGCCCTCGACACGACGTCAGCTGCTCGCCCGTTCCGGCGCCCTGGGCATCGGCATCGCGTTCTCCGGCGCCCTCTCCGAGCTGTTCACCCCCGCTGCCGCCGCCGCGCAGAACCTCGGCCATCACGGCTACGGCCCGCTCGCCCCCGACCCCGACGGACTCCTCGACCTGCCGAAAGGTTTCCGCTACCGGGTGCTCTCCCGCGAGGGCGACCCCCTGCGCTCCGGAGAGGGTCCCGTCCCCTCCAACCACGACGGCATGGCCGCCTTCGCGGGCGGGCAGGGCCGCGTCCATCTGGTCCGCAACCACGAGAACCGCGCCAACGGCAGGACCCCGGTCCCGGTGGTCAAGGGCCTGACCTACGACCCGG
The DNA here is from genome assembly GCF_001418415.1 of Streptomyces hirsutus. Lineage (GTDB taxonomy): Bacteria > Actinomycetota > Actinomycetes > Streptomycetales > Streptomycetaceae > Streptomyces > Streptomyces hirsutus. Next base: position 2,189 of record NZ_LIQT01000464.1, on the reverse strand, counting down.
AGGGCAAGGGCGGCTGTACGTCGCTGACCCTGGACTCCCGCGGCCAGGTGCGCTCGGAGCGGGTCGCGATCGCCGGTACGGCCGTCAACTGCGCGGGCGGGCCGACTCCTTGGAACACCTGGCTGACCTGCGAGGAGACCGAGGACAAGGCGGGCACCAACGGCTACACCAAGGACCACGGGTTCATCTTCGAGGTCGACGGCGCCGATCCGCGCCGCACGGGCGCCGTGCCGCTGACCGCGATGGGCCGCTTCCAGCACGAGGCGGTCGCGGTCGACCCGAAGCGGGGCGTCGTCTACGAGACGGAGGACGCCTTCGAACGGCCCTTCGGCCTCTTCTACCGGTTCCTGCCCGACAAGCCGCTGGGCGGCACCGGCTCGCTGCGCGCGGGCGGCCGGCTCCAGGCGATGCGGGTGCCCGGGGTGCCGGACCTGTCCTCGGTCCAGGAGACGGGCGCCCGGTTCGACGGCATCGAGTGGGTGGACGTACCGGACCCGCTGGCCGCCGAGACACCCATTCGCTTCCAGGACTTCGGCACCGGCGGCATCACGCACGCGCAGAAGCTGGAGGGCTGCTACTGGGGCGGGCGGTCGGTGTACTTCGTGTCGTCCTTCGCCCGCAGCGCGGAGGGTTCGGCCGGCGACCACTACGGGCAGATCTGGCGCTACGACCCGGACCGGCGCCGGCTGACGCTGGTGATCGTCTTCGGGCCGGACACCGACGTACGGCTCCCCGGCGAGTCACCGGACAACATCTGCCTCGCCCCCAGCGGCGGCCTGATGGTCTGCGAGGACGGCGGCGGCGCGCAGCACGTCTACGGCGTCACCCGGCACGGCGAGGTGTACGCGCTGGCCCGCAATCGGCAGAACGTAGGAACGCCCGAGAAGCCGGAGTGGGGCGAGTTCGCGGGCGTCGCCTTCTCCCCCGACGGCCGGACGATGTACGTCAACTGCTACTCCCCGGGCACGACGTTCGCGGTCACGGGGCCCTGGCGGCGATGACGGCACGGGGCCGGCCGGGACAGGGTGCCCCGGCCGGCCCCGGCGGTCCGTACACGGCTCAGGCGGCCACCAGCAGGTCGTCCATCTGCCCGATCGCCTGCCGCAGCCCCTCGACCATGCCCATCTCGGCCAGCTGCTCCATCTGCTCCCGGGTGTCGAAGACCGAGCGCAGTTCCATCCTGGTCCCGCCCTCGCGCTCGCTGAGGGTCATCCGTACCGAGGTGGTCGGCATCTCGGGGTTCGGTGTGCCGTCCGGGCCGGAGAAGCCGTCGGTGAACTCGAGGGCGGTGGGCGGCGTGACCGTCGCGACCCGCCACCAGCCGCCGAACTTCTCGCCCTCCGGACCGGTCATGAAGTACCTGACCTCTCCGCCCGGGGTGAGGTCGTGCTCCTCCACGGTCGCCGGGTAGGTCGGCGGCCCCCACCAGCGCTCCAGCTGCCGCGGGTCGGCCCACAGCTGCCACACCCTCTCGACCGGTGCGGTGAAGTCCGCGATCACGGTGAGGGTCAGCCGGTCGACATCCTTGTCCACGCTCGTGACGGTCATCGGTCCTGTCCTTCCGTCGGTTCCTTGTCGTCGCCGGACCCTGCCGCGGTTCCGGCATCGCTTCCGGCATCGCTTCCGGCGTCGTCCGCCAGCAGACCGGACATCCGGTCCACGCGCGACCGCCAGGCCGTCTCCAGCTCGTCGAGGGCCTGCCGGGCCCTGTCCACCGCGTCGGGGTCGGTACGCACGAGCTGCTCCCGGCCGCAGCGCTGCTTGGTGACCAGACCGGCCCGCTCCAGCACCGTGACGTGTTTCTGCACCGCGGCGAAGCTCATCGGGTACGCCTCGGCCAGACGTGACACGGACAGCTCACCCCGCACACAACGACGGAGTATGTCGCGGCGCGTCGCGTCGGCCAGGGCGTGGAACAGCCGGTCCACGGTCTCGTCGGTCAATCCATCTACAACCATTTGGTTGTACGTTAGCCCCGCCCGCTCCGCGCCGCAAGCGGAGGGCGGGGAAGCGCCGCACCAGGGCTCAGCCACCCGAGTGACACCACGGAGCGCTCACCACGAACACGGAGAAATGCCATAACACCGCTCATATCTTCATGCAGTGATCACATCGGTACGCCGGGCAGCAGCCGTCTGCGCCCTCATCACCGCGCTCGCCGCCTGCGCCGCCTGCGCGGCCCCCCGCCC
>NZ_LIQT01000463.1 GCF_001418415.1 Streptomyces hirsutus | reverse complement strand
GGTCTGCCTCCTGGTGGCGAGCTCCCGCGCTTACTACAGATATTCACACCTTCGCAGTCTGAATAGAGCCAGTCAATGCATGCGGCCGTGTCGGCGCGGAGAGCCGGACGGTGCTTGGCTGGAGACACGGGCGCCGACATGGGTACGGGCAGGGGCATGAGCACTGAAACAGGAGACGACAGCAGGACGCGGGAGACGGGTCACGGCGAGGACGACGGGCGGGCGGCGGGAGCGCGGCGGGCGGCTCGGCGGGACGCGGCGGTGCGGGCCGCCGTGGCACAGGGGCTGCTCGGCCCCGATCACCCCCTGGTGGCGCTGCTGGACGTCACGGGCATCCGGGAGTCGGCGGCCGAGCTGCGGGAGGCCTTCGCGGCGGTGACACCGTCCGGCACCCCCGTACTGCACGCCTTCGCGGTGAAGGCGACCCCGCTGGTACCCGTACTGCGGCTGCTGCACACGGAGGGCATCGGGGCCGAGGTCGCCAGCCCCGGCGAGCTGGCACTGGCGCGGGCGGCGGGGGTGCCGCCGGAACGGACGGTGCTGGACTCACCCGCCAAGACACCGGCCGAGCTGCGGGAGGCGCTGGCCCTGGGCATCGCCGTCAACGCGGACAATCCGCAGGAGCTGGCGCGCATCGACGCCCTGATGGCCGAATCCCCGGCGCGGCCTGCCGGTCTCCGCTCCCCCCTCGGCATCCGGGTGAACCCGCAGGTCGGCGGCGGCACCATCGAGGCGCTGTCCACCGCGACGGCGACCTCGAAGTTCGGTGTGGCACTGCGCGACGAGGGGGCGCGGGAGTGGGTCGTGCGGGCGTACCTCGACCGGCCGTGGCTGACCCGGCTGCACACGCACACCGGCTCCCAGGGCATCGCCCTGCCCCTGATGGCGAGGGGGGTGGCGGAGACGTACGCGCTGGCCGAGGAGATCAACCGGCGCGCGGGGCGGCAGCAGGTCGACACCGTCGACGTCGGTGGCGGGCTGCCGGTCGACTTCACCTCCGACACGGCCGGCCCGACGTACACGCGGTACGCGCGGCTGCTGAAGGAGACGGTGCCCGGACTGTTCGACGGGCGGTACGGGCTGGTCACCGAATTCGGGCGGTCGCTGCTGGCGAAGCACGGCACGGTGGTCGCCCGGGTGGAGTACGCCAAGAGCGCCGGCGGACGGGCGGTCGCGGTGACGCACGCGGGCGTGCAGGTGGCGGCGCGCACGGTGTACGCGCCGGCCGCGTGGCCGCTGAGGATCGCCGCGTACGACGCCGCGGGGCGGCCCAAGGCGGGACCGGCGGTGATGCAGGACGTGGCGGGGCCGGCCTGTTTCGCGGGCGACCTGCTCGCCCGCGAGATCCCGCTGCCGCTGCTGGAGCAGAACGACTACGTGGCGGCGCTGGACACCGGCGCGTACGCCTTCGCCCACCACTACGGATACAACTCGCTCCCCCGCCCGGCCGTCCACGGCTTCACCGCGCACCACGTGAACCGAGCGGGCGGCACGGACCACGTGAGTGGCACGGACCGTACGAACCGCACGAGCGGTCCGGGCGCCGGGGTCGCCTTCGCGCTGGTACGTCCGGCTCAGACCGCCGAGGAGATCGTGGCCGAATCGGGCGGCGCCCACCTCGACGCCCTGATCCCGTGACCGCTCGATCCTGACCGGTCCCGCCCGGGCCTGATGCGGCTCAGGCCCGGGCGGGCCGGACCGGGCCGAGGCGGGTCAGGTCAGGGCCGAGGCGGGTCAGGTCAGGGCCGAGGCCCGGCGGCGGGCGCCGCCCGGGGTCGCGTCGCCTGCCGCGATGCCGGTGGTGCGGTAGCCCTTGACCGCCTTGCCGGCCGGGCTGCTCGCACCGCCGCTCAGCCAGTCGACGCGGACCCACAGCAGGGCCTCGCCGGCCTCTTCCAGGCGGCCGATCCAGGACGCCTTCAGCCACAGACCCACACCGCACCCGGCGAGCAGCAGACCGCCCGCCGCGGGGATCACGAACGCGCCGCCCAGGGCGGCGAGGAAGGCCAGCAGCAGCCACCAGCGGTGCCGGCGGCGCCAGGTGCGCATGCTGACCGCCCGGTCCTGGAGCACGTCGTGCTTACCGGCCCGCACCGCCGGCCGGGCCAGCTCGCGGTACCGCCCACGCCGTGCGTACGCCACCACGGCGAGGGCCACGAGGAACAGCGCGGCCCCGGCCGACACACCGATCCGGCGGCCGGTCAGCCCCGGCACCAGCACGCCGATGCCCGCCGCGCACACGCCCAGCCACCACAGTGGTGCGGCCCCGGCCCGTACGACCACGGCCACCCGAGCCAGCCCCTGTCCTCCGCGTCCTGCGCGCATCACGTCCAGCCTCCCGTCCCACTTCAGTGGAGCGTCCGTAGGGTCCGGAGCGCAGATTAGTGACTCGAGGTGAGAAAAATCTGAGATCCCCCGCAAGGGGCGGCGCCTCGCCCCGCCGCCCCGGGTCCCGGTGTCACTCGACGAACAGGCCGCGCGTCGCCGCCTTCGTGTCGAACTCCTCCAGCCGGGCCTGGGCGTCGGGCAGGTCGTCGCACATCGCCTCCAGCAGTACCCGGCCCAGCAGCATCGGCGCGCACGCCGTGTCGAAGGCGAGCCCGGTGCCGACGGCGGCGGGCAGCAGCAGGTCGGAGACCTTGGCGACCGGCGCGAAGGCGGAGTCGGCGACGGTGACCACGGTCAGCCCCGCCTCCTTGGCATGGGTGAGGGCGTCGACGACCTCCCGGGGGTGCCGGGGCAGCGCGAAGCAGAGCAGGGCCCCGGCGCCGGCCGCGGCGGCGGCGTCGACGCGGTCGTGGAGCATGGTGCCGCCCTCGTTGAGCAACCGTACGTCGGGGTGGACCTTGGCGGCGAAGTAGGCGAAGCCGTGGGCCTGCGCCGCCGCCGCGCGCAGCCCGAGCACGGGCAGCGGCCGGCTGCCCGCGAGGATCCGCCCCGCCCGCCGCACGGGTTCCGGATCGGCGAGCACCTCGGCCAGGTGCCGCAGGTTCTCGATCTCGGCCTCGACGGCCTGCTGGTACTCGTTGTACGACCCGGCGTCCGGCGCCGGCGGCCCGGAGGGCGCGACCTCGCGCAGATGCCGCCGCAGGGCGGGGTAGCCGTCGAAGCCGAGGGCGACCGCGAACCGGGTCACGGAGGGCTGGCTGACCCCGGCCAGCTCGGCCAGTTCCACGCTGGACAGGAACGGCACGTCGGCCGCGCGCCGCACCATGCTGTGCGCGATGCGCCGCTGCGTCGGTGTCAGCCGGTGCCCCTCGAACAGCGCCTGCAGACGCGCGGCGGGCCCCTCGGTGACGCTCATGACGCGGCTCCCCCTCGACCTGATCACACGGCTGTCGACCCGGCCCATTCACCCGCCGTGCTTCCTGCATGCCGTTATACAGGCGAACCCCGGGCGCGCACGACCGGGACCGGGCAGACCCCCGGCCGACAAGGGGGGCTATCCCCAGTGCCGTGGGCGGCCGGGCTGCCTACCGTGGTCCGCATGAGCGGAATGGACGCGCGGGACGCCGATCTGAAGAAGGAACTCAACGCCACCCTGCAGGCCCGCAGGGAACTGGGCGACGAGTACGAGTCCGCGCTGGTCGACTCGTTCCTGGAGAAGGTCGACCAGCGTATCGACGGGGCGGTGGAGCGCCGGGTGCGCCGGCAGCTCGCCGAGCAGCAGATGACGGTGGCCCGGGACTCCCGGTCGCCGAGGGCCACGGACACCTGGGGCGAGCGCTTCGGCTTCGGGATCGTCTCCCTGGTCCTGGCGGTGCCGCTGTCCGCCATCGGCGGCGGCGTGGCCCATCTGCCCGGCCTGCTGGTCGCCTGGCTGGGCATCGTCGGCGTGAACGTCGTCCAGGCGGCCCGCATCAACCCGGGCCTGTTCGGCCGCCACAGGCCGCAGCGGCAGGACGACGCCTGGGAGGACTGAATGCGGGGGCCGCACGCGAAGGACGGGGCCCGAAGGGCCGGGCGCGGCAGGCTGGACGGGATCGACGCGGGGACCACCGCACCCCCGTGGCCGGGGGGGGCGGGACGACGGTGGTCCCCGCGTAGCGACGCGGGCCGGTCGGGCCGGGCTGCGCGCCTGGCGTCCATGGAGGTCCGGGAGCCGCTCCGGAGGTCCTGTGACGCCGTTCCCTGCCGGCCGGGAAGGGGAGCCGCTCCCTGCCCGCCGGCAACAACCAATCTGCCGGACCGGTGTTAAGCGAGTGCTGCGCGCACGTGACACCCGCGTACCACTTCCGCGAAGTCCACGGAGATCACGTCACGGCTCGACTCCCGGCGCTCCCGGCAGGTTCACCCGCCGTCGGCGGACGTCAGCCGTCCGCCGCTTCCCGCCGGTCAGTTCCCGCCGGTCAGTTCCCGTCCTTGGCGAGGAAGGAGAGCAGGTCCTGGCGGCTGACGACACCGGTGGGCTTGCCCTCGACCAGGACGATCGCCGCGTCGGCCTTGCCCAGCACGGCCATCAGGTCCGCGACCGGCTCACCGGAGCCGACCTGCGGCAGCGGAGCGGACATGTGCTTCTCCAGCGGGTCGTCGAGCGAGGCCTTCTTGCTGAACAGCGCGTCCAGCAGTTCCCGTTCCACCACCGAGCCGACGACCTCGGCGGCCATCACGTCCGGGTGACCGGCGCCCGGCTTGACGACCGGCATCTGCGACACGCCGTACTCGCGCAGCACCTCGATGGCCTCCCCGACCGTCTCGTCGGGGTGCATGTGCACGAGGGACGGGATGTGGCCGTGCTCCTTGTGGTCGAGGACGGCGCTGACGCGCGCGCTGGGGCCGGCGTCCTCGAGGAAGCCGTAGTCGGCCATCCACTCGTCGTTGAAGATCTTGCTGAGGTAGCCGCGTCCGCTGTCCGGGAGCAGCACCACGACGACGTCGTCCTCGCTGAGCCGCTCGGCCACCCGCAGCGCCGCGACCACGGCCATGCCGCACGATCCGCCGACGAGCAGGCCCTCCTCCTTGGCGAGGCGCCGGGTCATCTGGAAGGAGTCCTTGTCGGACACGGGGACGATCTCGTCCGCGACGGTCCGGTCGTAGGCGGTCGGCCAGAAGTCCTCGCCGACGCCCTCCACCAGGTAGGGCCGCCCGGAGCCGCCGGAGTAGACGGAGCCCTCGGGGTCGGCGCCGATGACCTGGACGCGGCCGTCGCTGGCGTCCTTGAGGTAGCGCCCGGTCCCGGAGATGGTGCCGCCGGTCCCGACCCCGGTCACGAAGTGGGTGATCTTCCCCTCGGTCTGCTCCCACAGCTCCGGGCCGGTGGACTCGTAGTGGCTGAGCGGGTTGTTGGGGTTGGAGTACTGGTCGGGCTTCCAGGCCCCCGGCGTCTCACGGACCAGCCGGTCGGAGACGTTGTAGTACGAGTCGGGGTGCTCGGGGTCCACCGCGGTCGGGCAGACGACCACTTCGGCCCCGTACGCCCGCAGCACGTTGATCTTGTCCAGGGAGACCTTGTCGGGGCACACGAAGATGCACTTGTACCCCTTCTGCTGGGCCACGATGGCCAGGCCGACACCGGTGTTGCCGCTGGTCGGCTCGACGATGGTGCCGCCCGGCTGCAGCTCTCCGCTCTTCTCCGCCGCCTCGATCATGCGCAGGGCGATGCGGTCCTTCACCGAGCCACCGGGGTTGAAGTACTCCACCTTGGCCAGGACGGTCGCCCCGATGCCGTGGGTGACGTTGTTGAGCCTCACGAGCGGGGTGTTGCCGACGAGGCTGATCATCGAGTCGTGGAATTGCACCGTTGTCTCCGGATGCTGCAAAAGATGTGGTTGACGTAGTGATGCCAGCGTAGAGCCTGTTCCGGACACTGTCCCCGAGCCCGGCCCCCGCTCCCACCCCTCCCGGGTCGTTCACTCACCGCGAAGATTGGATCACGGTCCGTACGGGGCAAGCACTTGGTGTACGGCTGTGAGGCCGTGCGTACGGCTGTGAGGTTGTGCTGCTGTGCGGCTGCGAGGCGGTACCGCTGTACGGCTCGGAGGAGGTTGCGGCGAGGCATGACGAGGATGTCGAGAGCGAGGGTGGCCCGGCGGATCGCGGCCGGCGCTGCGTACGGCGGGGGCGGCATCGGCCTGGCCGGTGCGGCCGGCGTCGGACTGCTGCTGGCCGAGGTCCGGCTGGCGCGGCGCCGCGTGGGCAACGGCAGGAGTCCGCACGTACCGACCGCGGACGGCCTGTACGGCGCCGCCTACACGGTGCCCGGTGAACCGGCGCTGCGGTTGACGATGCTGGGCGACTCCACGGCCGTCGGCCAGGGCGTGCACCGGGCCGGTCAGACCCCGGGCGCGCTGCTGGCCTCGGGGATCGCGGCGATCGCGGAGCGGCCGGTGGGGCTGAGCACGGTGGCGGTGCCCGGGGCCTGCTCCGACGAGCTGGACCGGCAGGTGACGCGGGCGCTCGCGGATCCGTCCCGGGTGCCCGACATCTGCGTGATCATGGTCGGCGCGAACGACGTCACGCACCGCATGTCGCCCGCGCTCTCCGTCCGCCATCTGTCCGCGGCGGTGCGCCGGCTGCGTACGGCGGGTGCGGAGGTCGTCGTGGGCACCTGCCCCGACCTGGGCACGATCGAACCGGTCCGGCAGCCCCTGCGCTGGCTGGCCCGGCGGGCCTCCCGGCAACTGGCGGCGGCCCAGACGATCGGCACGGTCGAGCAGGGCGGGCGCACGGTGTCGCTGGGCGACCTGCTCGGCCCCGAGTTCGCCGCGAATCCCCGCGAGCTCTTCGGCCCCGACAGCTACCACCCCTCCGCCGAGGGGTACGCCACGGCGGCCATGGCCGTCCTGCCGACGGTCTGCGCCGCCCTCGGCCTGTGGCCGGCCCAGGACGAGCGGCCCGACGCCGCGCGCCGCGAGGGCTTCCTCCCCGTCGCCCGGGCCGCGGCCGAGGCCGCCTCGGAGGCGGGTACCGAGGTCACTGCGGCCATGCCCACGGGGCAGAGGGGCCCCTGGGCCCTCCTCAAGCGCCGCAAGCGCCGCCGGGTGCGGGAGCCGGAGCCGCAGGCCGTGGAGTCCGGAGACTCCCAGACCCAAGCAAGCGCTTAGTAAGATGCGGTCAGTGTCACACTGCGCGCCCCGTGACCCCGCCACTACGTCCGGGTAACTTCCCAAGCAGCCCTGCCCCACCACCCGGTACGCCCGCCCGGCGCCCGGCCACCACCCCTTGACGAGGCGCTGCGCGCCGCCCCTTCCCTCAGGAGCCGTAATGCCCGAAGCCGTGATCGTCTCTGCCGCCCGTTCCCCCATCGGCCGCGCCTTCAAGGGCTCCCTGAAGGATGTGCGCCCGGACGACCTGACCGCCTCGATCATCCAGGCCGCCCTCGCCAAGGTCCCCGAGCTGGACCCCAAGGACATCGACGACCTGATGCTCGGCTGCGGCCTCCCCGGCGGCGAGCAGGGCAACAACCTCGGCCGCGTCGTCGCCGTGCAGATGGGCATGGACCACCTCCCCGGCTGCACCGTCACGCGCTACTGCTCCTCGTCCCTGCAGACCTCCCGCATGGCGCTGCACGCCATCAAGGCCGGCGAGGGCGACGTCTTCATCTCGGCCGGCGTCGAGACGGTCTCCCGGTTCACCAAGGGCAACTCCGACAGCCTGCCCGACACCCGCAACCCGTTCTTCGCCGAGGCCGAGGCCCGTACCGCCGCCGTCGCGGAGCAGGAGGGCACCACCTGGCACGACCCGCGCGAGGACGGCCTCGCGCCGGACGCCTACATCGCGATGGGCCAGACCGCCGAGAACCTGGCACGGCTGAAGGGCGTCACCCGCCAGGACATGGACGAGTTCGGCGTCCGCTCGCAGAACCTGGCCGAGGAAGCCATCAAGAACGGCTTCTGGGAGCGCGAGATCACCCCGGTGACGCTGCCCGACGGCACCGTCGTCGCCAAGGACGACGGCCCGCGCGCCGGTGTCACCCTGGAGGGCGTCTCCGGCCTCAAGCCCGTCTTCCGCCCCGACGGCCTGGTCACCGCCGGCAACTGCTGCCCGCTCAACGACGGCGCCGCCGCACTCGTCGTCATGAGCGACACCAAGGCCCGCGAGCTGGGCCTGACCCCGCTCGCCCGGATCGTCTCCACCGGCGTCTCCGGCCTCTCCCCGGAGATCATGGGCCTCGGCCCGGTCGAGGCGTCCCGGCAGGCGCTGCGCCGCGCCGGTCTCACCATCGACGACATCGACCTGGCCGAGATCAACGAGGCGTTCGCCGCGCAGGTCATCCCCTCCTACCGCGAGCTCGGCATCCCTCTGGAGAAGCTGAACGTCAACGGCGGCGCGATCGCCGTCGGCCACCCGTTCGGCATGACCGGCGCCCGCATCACCGGCACACTCATCAACTCCCTCCAGTTCCACGACAAGCAGTTCGGCCTGGAGACGATGTGCGTCGGCGGCGGCCAGGGCATGGCCATGGTCATCGAGCGCCTCAGCTGACCACCCGGGCCGACCGGCGCCGCGGCGGCACAAAGCAGCCGAAGCGGCACGGTCGGCGAGGAACCGGCCCGGAACCCCTGCCTCACCGGGGTTCCGGGCCGTTCCGTGATCCAATCTCCCCCAGGATGTGACCTATCTCCCTCGCCAAGGAGATTCGCGCAGGTCAGAGCCCTACCCTCACTCGGACCGGAAACAACACTCTGTCCGTTTCGTGACGTTACGCACTGACAGATGGTTAGTCCACCCTTCAAGCTGATGTAGGAAGTCGGGGGTCGACTTTGAACCGGGAGTACGTCAGTGAGCGCCATGCCGATCGCCCTGTTGGTCACCACGGCCGCAACCGGCGCCGTGGGCGTCGCCGTCCTGCGCAGCATTCTGGTGCTGCGCCGGCAGGTCGCGGCCCTGCACACCGAGCTGGTCAAGGACCGTGCCGCCGCCATGCGTGCGCTCCTGCCCGCCGCCCGCTCCGCCCACGCCGACGAGATACGCACGGCCGTGGCCGAGGCCCTGGCGGAGGAGCGGGAACGGGAACTCGCCGAGGCGCGGGCGTTCTGGGCCGCCCAGGAGGCGCGTGACATCTCCGACGCGCCGTCCCTGCTGGGCCTGGCCGACAGCGAGCTGTTCATGCCCCGGCAGACCGATTTCGTGGGTCTGGAGCCGGTGGCCGACCCGGGTGCCGAAACCGACGAGTACGCCTCGAAGGACTTCGTCCAGGGCGCTACGCCCACGGAGTCCCCGGAGCTGGCCGCGGCCCGTCGCCGGCACCCCTCGCACCCGGACTTCGTCCCGAACCCGTCACCGGTCGCGAACGACCACGAGCGCACCGTCTCCACGCTGGAGGAGCTGGCCTCCTCCGAGGTGGAACTGACCGACGTCCGCCCCGGCCCGCTGGGCACCCTGGACGTCTACGTCTTCGCCGACGGCACCACGCTGTGCATGACCCCGGGGCACCGGGAGACCGCGGAGCGGCTGGCCGCGGCCCTGCGCGAGGGCCACGCCCCGTTCCTGCTGGGCGGTTCCGGCATCTCGGGCGCGTACACGCTGACCTTCGCCTGCGGCGAGGAGAACGTCTACATCCTGGCGGACCGCGTCATCGCGTCCCTCTGACCTTTCCGCCTGACCCTTCCGCCCGAATCTTTCGGCGCGCCCTTTCCACGCGCCGGGCGTGTCCTTACACCCCGGCGCGTTTCTGCGCCTCCTCCACGAGCCGTAGCGCTTCTGCGACCTCTTTCTCGTCCTCCAGTACGAGCGCCAGGTCGTGGCCTGCGACGGTGATCTGGTCGGCGGCGGCGAACATGCCCGCGTCGGGCATCTCGCGGGGCTCGGTGCCCGGCTCCTCCAGGCGCTGGGTCCACAACGCCAATTCCCTGGCCAGGGCGAGCGCCTCGGCGGCGGCCCCCCGTTGCAGGCGGCTCTGCGGCGCGGCCCGTAGGCGGTCGGCGAAATGATCCACGGCACGGGTGAGGGGCGTCTTATCAACCACGCGGTGAGCGTACGCGGCACGACAGGACTGTTGCCAACGGACGAACGCTCAGGCACGGTGACCTGAAGGACCGGCTCACACCCCTGCGCTGGAGGCGCCGATGTCCCAAGTCCTCTCCGAAGAGACCCATCGCAACATGCTCGCCCGTATCCCGCACTGCACCGGTCGTGAGGTCTCCGACTGGCTGCGCACCGTCGAGGAAGAAGGTCCCTCCCTCTTCCGCTTCGAGGAGAAGGTCAGCTGGCTCCGCCACGAGTACGACCTGGCGTACGGCCATGCCAAGGCGATCGTCCACGAGTACGACCTGAGAAGGGCCGCGCGCAATCTGCGCTGAGCCCACGCCCTGCCCATGACGGCCCACCACCCACCCTGCCCGCACCACGGCGAAGGGCCCCGGGTGAACCCGGGGCCCTTGCGTACGTCCGCGTGACCGGCGCGTCGGTCACCGACGCGCCGACCGGTCGCTAATCGCTGCTGCTGAAGATCGCGATGAGCCTCAGGAACTCCAGGTAGATCCAGACCAGCGTCAGCGTGAGGCCGAAGGCGGCGAGCCAGGCCTCCTCGCGCGGGGCACCGTAGGCGAGGCCGTCCTCGACCTGCTTGAAGTCCAGGGCGAGGAAGCAGGCGCCGAGGATGATGCCGACGACACCGAAGATGATGCCGAGCGGGCCGCTGCGGAAGCCGAGGCCGTCACCGCCGCCGAACACCGCGAACAGCAGGTTCACTGCCATCAGCAGGATGAAGCCGAGCGCGGCCGCCATCACGAAGCCGTAGAAACGGCGGTTGACGCGGATCCAGCCCGCCTTGTACGCCACCAGCACACCGACGAAGACCGCCATGGTGCCGAGCACGGCCTGCATGGCCGCACCGTCGGCGAAGTAGCTGTCGACGACGCTGGAGATGACGCCGAGGAAGACACCCTCGAACGCGGCGTACGCCAGGATCAGCGCGGGCACGGCCTTGCGCTTGAAGGACTGCACGAAGCCCAGGACCATGGCGACCAGCGCGGCGCCGATGCCGATGCCGATGGACCGGCCGATGTTGGCGTCGTCCACGGGCAGCAGGGCCCAGGCGAGCGCGGCGAAGACGACGAGCACGCCGAGCGTGGTGCCCGTGCGCATGACGACGTCGTCGATGGTCATCCGGCCGGCAGTGGCGGGCGCCTGCGGCGGCGCGCCGTGCTGCACGTCCTGCTGGCCGTACGGGTTCTGCGCGTAGGGGTTCTGCGCGTACGGGTTGCCGGTGGGCTGCGCGTACGGGTTGCCCTGCGTGGCGACAGCGGGACCCCCGGCCTGCGGCGCGGTGTTGAAGCCCGCGTAGCCGTTGTCGCGGCTGAACCCCCGTCGCGAGAAGACCGGGTTTCTGCTCCTCATTTCACTCCTCCATGGCCACACAGCGCGGCCTTGGGCTCAAGAGTAATAGGTAGGCAAAGGAATGACCCCAATGCTTGAGAAGGATCTTTCCCTCGTCGTGCTGCACCACACGCTACGCGGCCATGCGATTCCCCTCAGCTCAGGGGACCGAACCATGACCGACCTGGAACCTGCCCGGAACCGGCCGGAGATCGGCCCCGGCCGCCCCCGCCCCGCTCACCTCCGGTCGAGGGGTGCTGAGCCTGGCGCTGTCCGGTCGTTCTGGCTCCGGGGCCGTGGCGCGGGGAACGGGGCGGGAGGTGAACAGGAAGGCGGCGGGAGAGCCTGGCGGTGTTCGAGCGGATCGGTGGGAGAGAGGCCGTGGCGAGCGTTGCGGAACGGATACTGTTGGTGATGCCCGGGGAGGGGCTCGTGCGGTCGGCCGTGGCCGCCGGGTTCGACCTGTGGGCGGTGGTGGGGCCGCGGGAGGCGCTGCCGGGCGCGGTCCCCCTGGAACGGCGGCTCGTCGCCGGTCCGGTGGGGGTCGCCGACGGGACCCTGCACGGCCTGCTGACCGGGCTCATGCGGCGGTACGGCATCGGACAGCTGATGTGCGGGCCGGGAGCCAGTCACGACGTCCGGGCCGTCGTACGGCGGGTGCGGCGGGAGCGGGACGGGATGCTGTGGCGGGACCCGGCCGCCGAGCGGCTGAAGGATCCGGTGGCGCTGCGGCGGCTGCTGCTCGAGGCGTCCTGGCCCCCGGTGCGGGCGGAGGAGACCGACGGAGTCGCCCGGGCCCGGGCTTCCGCCGAGCGGATCGGACTGCCCGTCGTCATCAAGTCCCGCGATGCCAGGGGACGGTGGGCCGGGCCCGCCTTCGTGCGGGACCGGGAGGCGCTCGCCCTGTGGGCCGGGACCGCGGATGAAGGGGCGCGCCTCGTCGAGGAGTTGCTCCCCGGGCCCCGCTGCCGGGTGGAGACGCTCTCGCTGGGCGGGATGCATCACGTGGTGAGCGTGGTGCGGGAGGGCACGGGCCCGCCCGGGACGCCGGACGAAGTGTCCCGGGTGCGGTCCTGTGTACGGGAACTCCTCGACCTCGCCGGATTCTCCGAGGGCGCGCTGCGCACCGACACCGTGCTGACCCCGGACGGGCCGCGGGTCGCGGGCTGCGCCGACGGGGGGCTCTGAGCAGCGGTGACGATCCCGCGCGGGTGGGAACGAGAAGGGACCGGATCGGGAACCGCCGCCGGAAATATCGCCGATGTCGAGAGCGGGCAGCACTGCCGGCCACCGCCAACCAGCCCTGGGGGACGAGAAACATGCGTACGAAGGCAGCGGCACTGATCGGGATACACGCGGCGCTGGCCCTGGCACTCGGACTGGGCTCCGCGGTGACCGCCACGGACCTTCCGGCCGGGTCTGCCACGCACCGGGTAGTGGCCGGCGACGTCGGCCCGCACTAGCGTGCGGCCGTAGCGCAGCCCTCCGAGGACACTTCCGAGGACACTTTCGGGAAGGCGCCCCCGCCCGGGTCATCGGGCGGGGGCGCCTTCGTGTCAGGTGACGCGGAGCCGTCCACGGGCACGGGCACGTGGCCAGCGTCCTGCGGGCGCGTGGTCAGCCGTCCGTGGGAGGGCGTTCAGCGTTCTGCGGGCGCGGGCGCGTGGCCAGCGTTCTGCGGGCGCGGGCGCGTGGCCAGCGTTCTGCGGGCGCGTGGTCAGCCGTCCGTGGGAGGGCGTTCAGCGTTCTGCGGGGGGACGGGCCAGGCCCAGGTGGGTCAGCAGGCCGTGGGCGGCTGTCTGGTGGGTGCTCGCCGCCGGGTCGCCCAGTTCGCGTGCCGCGCTCGCCATACCCGACAGCGCGTGCCACTCCTCGGCGCGCAGCCGGGCCCGAGTGGCACTGCGGTGGGCCTGCTCGTGCAGGTCGCGGGCCGTCTCGTAGGCGCCGGCGTGGAAGTGGAAGCGGGCGACGACGTTCTGGGTCTTGGCGCGGCGCAGCGGGGCGTCGGTCTCGTCGGCCAGGGCCAGGGCCCGGGCGGCGAAACCGTGGCCGGCCCCGGTGTCGCCGAGGAGCTGGGCGACCCGGGCGGACAGGGCGAGCAGCAGAGCCGTGTCGCCGGCCGGGACCCGCTCGTCGCACAGCGCGCGGGCCCGGGCGAGGCTCTCCCCGGCGGCGCTCGCGTCACCCAGGCCGACCTCGGCGAACGCGAGGTCCGTCAGGGACGTCACCTGGTTGTTGAGATAGCCGAGGCGCAGGGAGATCCCTGCGGCCTCCCGGGCGGCCTGTGCCGCTTCGGCATGGCGGCCGAGCTCCTCGTAGACCGTGCTGAGCGTGCACAGGACGTCCGCCTGATTGCGTTCGGCGCCCAGCTCCCGCGCCAGCGACAGCGAGCGGCGCAGGTGGAAGAGGGCGGGTTCGTAGTCGGCGCCGGTGGCGTGCAGGATGCCGAGGACGCTGTCGGCATGCGCCTCGGTGAGCCGGTTGCCGGCCTGTACGGCCGCCTCGCGGGCCTCCGTGACCGTCTCGATGCCCTCCTTCAGCAGGCCGAGCTTCCAGCAGGCCACGCCCAGGTTCGACAGGGTGCCGCTGAGCAGCCACAGGTCGCCGGTGCGGCGCGCGGCGGCCGCGGCGGTGCGGGCGACCTCCGCGTACTCGGTGAAGTGGCCGCGGGCGTTGAGGTGGAAGACCAGGTTGCGGGCGAGGGCGGCGGTGTGCCGGTCGAGGCCGCGGCCGGAGGCCAGCGCGGTCGCCGCGATCAGGCCCTTGTGCTCCAGGGCGAACCAGCGGCGGGCGGCGGCCGCGTCGGCCAGCGGGGGCAGTTCGCCCTCGTACGCGGGAAGTTCCGTGGGGTGCCGCATGCGGCCCGGGAAGAGGACCTGGCAGGCTGCCTCGGTCGCCGAGACGTAGTAGCCGAGGAGGCGTTCCGTGACGGCCCTCGTCTCCTCCTCGGAGGTGGGCAGTTCGCGGGCGAAGCTGCGCACCAGGTCGTGGAAGGTGTACTGGCCGATGTCGGGCTGCTGGAGCAGGTGGACGTCCAGCAGGTGCTCCATGAGGTCCTCCGCGTCGAACAGGTCCAGGCCGAGCAGGGCGGCCGCCGCGTGGGCGTCGATGCGCGCGCCGGGGTGCATCGCCAGCAGCCGGAACGCGGTGCGGTGCCGCTCGGTCATCGCCAGGTAGGACAGGCGCAGGGTGGCCGCGACCCCTCGTTCGCCGGAGGTGAGCTCGATCATCCGGCGGGTCTCGTCGCGCAGCCGGTCGACCAGGTAGGCCAGCGTCCAGCGGGGCCGGTTGCGCAGCCGGGCCGTGGCGATCCGCAGTGCCAGCGGGAGATGGCCGCAGCGTTCGGTGAGTTCGGCGGCCGCGTCCGGCTCGGCGGCGACCCGGCCGGCGCCCAGCGTCTCGGTGACCAGCGCGGCGCTGTCCTCGGGCGGCAGCAGGCCGAGGGACAGCCAGGACGCGCCGTCCAGGTCGACCAGCCGGGCCCGGCTGGT
>NZ_LIQT01000462.1 GCF_001418415.1 Streptomyces hirsutus | reverse complement strand
GACAGGCCCCGGCACCGACCCCCGCTCCCGCGCCGCATCCCGCCGCGGCAGCCGGTGACGGCTTCCGGAAGGAAGTGCCCGACGAGGTGCCCGCGAGCGCCTCCTCCGCGTCCACGGAGGAGGAGACGCCACCGGAGCGGCTGGGATCCGATCTGTCCGGACGGCAGCGGCTGGTGAAAGGCCTGTGGCCGCCACGGATCACCCGGGCCCAACTCATCGTCGCTCTCCTGCTGTTCGGCCTGGGCTTCGGACTGGCCGTCCAGGTGGCCTCGAACAGCGAGGGCGACAGTGCCCTGCGCGGCGCACGCCAGGAGGATCTCGTCCGCATCCTCGATGAACTCGATGACCGCACAGAGCGTCTTGAGGACGAGAAGCAAGGACTCGAGGAGCAGCGCGACGAGCTCGAGAACAGCTCGGACCAGGCCGAGGAGGCTCGCCGGCAGACGCTCGAGAGGGAACGCCAACTCGGCATCCTGGCGGGCACGGTGGCTGCACAGGGCCCCGGCATCACGTTGGTCGTCGAGGACCCGAAGGGGATGGTCGAGTCGAACATGCTGCTCGACGCGGTCCAGGAACTGCGCGCGGCCGGCGCCGAGGCCATTCAGGTGAACGGCGTACGGGTCGTGGCGGGCACCTACCTGTCGGATTCCGGCGACGGAGTGAGCGTCGACGGGAACAAGATCACCGCCCCCTATCGTTTCAAGGTCATCGGCAAGCCGCAGGACCTCGAGCCGGCGCTCAACATCCCTGGAGGAGTGGTGCAGACTCTCGAGAAGGAACAGGCCACCGCCTCGGTGGAGCGATCGACCAAGATCGTCGTGGATGCCTTGCGGTCGGCGAAGCAGCCTGGCTACGCTCGGTCGTCCTCGCAGTGAACCGGGGGTGCATGGAGGGCGACCGGCGGGAGCAAGAGGTTGCGGGGGGTCGGCGCACCGAATGGGTGGTGCGTGGTGGAAACTGTCTGGTGGATACGGACGTTGTGAGGATGTCCGGGTCGGCCAGTGTGTTCAGTCAGGGTTCGTCCTGCCCCACGGGCGGGTCTGTTGAGGTCAAGGGGAATCGCCCGTGAAGTTGTTTGGGAAGTTGTTCGGCAAGAGCGCGCGAGAAGGCCGCGACAATGCGACCGCTCGTCATCGCGCACAGCCCGACGCGGAGGCACCGCGTCCGCTGTACCGGGATCAGGTCGGCGGTCCGGGTGAGAACGTTGCGGGAGGCCAGGGCGCGCCGTCGGTTGACCCTGCGCAGTCGAGCGGCATAGGTTTCGGGCAACCGTCAACCTCAGGTACGGGTGGAGGGTTCTCCGCCCCGTACGCGTCCCAGGCCCCCGGTGGGCAGGAGGATCCGTCCATGTCGGCCTTGGTGTGCACGAGGTGCGGTAACCGCAACGCGGAGAACAGCCGTTTCTGTTCGAACTGTGGAGCCCCGCTCAGGCCCGGAGCCGTCCCGGAGCGTCCCTCCGAGACGACGTCCACCATCTCCATCTCCGGTCTCGAGGCGTACGACGCCGAGGTCACCGGCCAGACGCAGGTGCCGACGCTGTCCCCGGAGGCGCAGGCGGCCGTCGACGCGCTGCCGATGGGGTCCGCGCTCCTGGTCGTGCGCCGCGGGCCGAACTCGGGCAGCCGCTTTCTGCTGGACGGCGATCTGACCACGGCCGGACGCCACCCGCAGAGCGACATCTTCCTGGACGACGTGACGGTCTCCCGTCGGCACGTGGAGTTCCGCCGCAGCCAGGACGGTTCGTTCACAGTGGCCGACGTGGGCAGCCTGAACGGCACGTACGTCAACCGCGAGCGGATCGACCAGGTCGGTCTGTCGAACGGTGACGAGGTGCAGATCGGCAAGTACCGGCTGGTCTTCTACGCGAGCCAGCGGGGCTACTGACCCTCCCCGGACTCCGTCCGGGACACCCTGACCCCAGGGAAGGTCCATGCTTCATACACCGAGCGGCGGTGCCGGGCACGGTACCGCCGCCGCGGAAACTGGACTGATGAGTATCGGCACGGTGCTGAACGTGCTGCGCGAGGAATTCCCCGAAGTCACCATCTCCAAGATCCGCTTCCTGGAGTCGGAGGGGCTCATCGAGCCGCAGCGGACCCCCTCGGGGTACCGCAAGTTCAGCGCTGGGGACGTGGAGCGTCTCGGCCATGTCCTGAGGATGCAGCGGGACCACTATCTGCCGCTCAAGGTGATCCGCGAGCACCTGGACGCCATGGAGCGCGGCGAGGCCCTCCCGCTTCCGGCACTGGCCCGGCCGCGGGACGGGGAAACCGGCCCCGAGCCGTCCGCCGACCCGCCCGCGACGGTGGCCCGGATCGGGAGGGCGCAGTTGCTGGCGGCGGCCGGCGTCGACCAGCAGCAGCTCGCGGAGTGGGAGTCGTACGGGCTGCTCGCGCCGGTCGAGGACGAGGTGTACGACGCCGAGGCGGTCACCGTCGCCGGCCTCCTCACCGAGCTGGGGCGGTTCGGGATCGAGCCGCGGCATCTGAGGGCGATGAAGGCCGCCGCCGACCGGGAGGCCGGGCTGGTCGACCAGGTCGTCGCCCCGCTCAAACGGCACCGCAACCCGCAGACCAGGGCGCACGCGGAGGCGCGTACGAAGGAGCTCGCCGGTCTCACGGTGAAGTTGCACGCCGCGCTGGTGAGCGCGGCGCTCGGGGTGCGGCTGCCCTGAGGCGAGAAGGGCCCGGATCGGCCGCCCGATCCAGGCCCGACTACCCAAACGTCCCGGGCACGGCCTAGGGTTACTGTGTGAACGAGCTCGATGTCGTAGGTGTCCGGGTCGAAATGCCCTCGAACCAACCGATCGTGCTGCTGCGTGAAGTGGGAGGCGACCGGTACCTCCCCATCTGGATCGGTCCGGGGGAGGCGACGGCCATCGCCTTCGCCCAGCAGGGCATGGCTCCCGCGCGCCCGCTGACCCACGACCTCTTCAAGGACGTTCTGGAAGCCGTCGGCCAGGAGCTCACGGAAGTGCGCATCACGGACCTGCGCGAGGGTGTCTTCTACGCGGAGCTGGTCTTCGCCAGCGGGGTCGAGGTGAGTGCCCGGCCGTCCGACGCCATAGCGCTGGCACTGCGTACGGGTACGCCGATCTATGGCAGCGACACGGTGCTCGACGACGCGGGGATCGCCATCCCGGACGAGCAGGAGGACGAGGTGGAGAAGTTCCGCGAGTTCCTCGACCAGATCTCGCCGGAGGATTTCGGCTCCAGCAGCCAGTGAGGGGCGTCGGCCGTCCCGCCGAATGCGGCTCGGAACCGCGGTGCGTGAGAGCCTCGCGCGGCCCGCGCGGAGGGCATTCGGCTAGCCTTTCCCCGCGGTGGGGCACGAGAAACCACTCTTAGGGTGATTATCACTCGGCGTGCCGAGTGTGGCGATCGTTGACGCACCCTTGGTGACTGCCTACCGTCGAGGAGGCAGGTCAAGGACGGAGGTCGGCGTGAGAAGCACCGGCGACGGTACGGCTGGGGGTGCCCCCGGACATGGTCTCGGGGTGAGCGGTCCGTACCCTCCCCCAGGCTCTCAGCTCCGCGCGAGCGGGGCGTATGCCCATCACGGCAGCGCGGCCGATCCTGCTCCGCAGCGACCGGCGGCCGTGCCGAGCAGCGGAGGGGCGGCGACGTCCATGGCGTCCGAGGAGATCGGCTACCGGGGCCCGACGGCCTGCGCGGCCGCCGGCATCACCTACCGGCAACTGGACTACTGGGCCCGCACGGGGTTGGTCGAGCCGAGTGTGCGGCCCGCCCATGGCTCGGGGACACAGCGGCTGTACAGCTTCCGGGACGTCGTCGTCCTGAAGATCGTCAAGCGGTTCCTGGACACCGGTGTCTCACTGCAGAACATCCGTACCACCGTCCAGCACCTGCGGGAGGGGGGCTTCCGCGACCTGGAGCGCATGACGCTGATGAGTGACGGCGCCACGGTCTACGAGTGCGGCACGCCGGACGAGGTCCATGCCCTGCTCCAGGGCGGCCAGGGGATCTTCGGGATCGCCGTGGGCGTGGTGTGGCGGGACGTCGAGAGCGCGCTGTCGCAGTTGCACGGGGAGCGCGTCGACACCGGGGAGACGCTGATCGGCCCCAACCCGGCGGACGAGCTGGCGAGGCGGCGCAACCGCGCCGTCTGAGCGGTCTGCGCTGCCGGGCGGTCTGCGCTGTCCGGGGCGGCGGCACGCCCGGCGGGGCATTGTCAGTGGCGTAGGGCAGCATCGGGGATGTGAGATCCGCGCCCACAGTCCTGCATCTCGACATGGACGCCTTCTTCGCCTCGGTGGAGCAGGCGTCCAAGCCGAGCCTGCGCGGGAAGGCCGTGATCGTGGGCGGGCTCGGGCCGCGCGGTGTGGTCGCCACCGCCTCGTACGAGGCCCGGGTCTTCGGTGTCCGTTCAGCACTGCCCATGGCGCAGGCGCGGCGGCTCGCGCCGAACGCGGCGTATCTCGTTCCCCGCTTCGCGTTCTACCGGTCGATCAGCGGCCAGGTGATGGAGCTGCTGCGGGCGCTGTCGCCCCTGGTGGAACCGTTGAGCCTGGACGAGGCGTTCGTGGATCTGGAGGCCGGAGGGGCGGCCTGGGACGAGCGGTCCGCCCGGCTGGCCGGCGCGAAGCTGCGCGCGGACATACGGGCGGTCACGGGACTCACCGGATCGGTGGGGCTGGCGGCCTCCAAGATGCTGGCGAAGATCGCCTCGGAGCAGGCCAAGCCGGACGGGCTGGTGCTGATCGAGCCGGGGACCGAGCGGGCCCTGCTGGCGCCGCTGTCGGTCCGGACACTGCCGGGTGTCGGACCGGCCACCGGCGACCACCTGCGGCGGGTCGGCATCCACACGGTCGGGGACCTCGCCGAGGCGGGAGAGGACGAGCTGGTACGCCTGCTCGGCAAGGCACACGGACACGCCCTGCACGCCATGTCCCTGGCGAAGGACGATCGGTCCGTGGTGGCCGAGCGGGAGACGAAGTCGGTGTCGGTCGAGGACACCTACGACGTGGACATCCACGACCGGGTGCGGGTCGGGGTGGAGGTACAGCGCCTCGCGGACCGCTGTGTGCGCCGGCTGAGGGCAGCGGGGCTGTCGGGACGGACCATCGTGCTGAAGGTGCGGCGGTACGACTTCTCGACGCTCACTCGCTCCGAGACCCTGCGGGGGCCCACGGACGATCCGGCGGTGGTGCGTGAGGCGGCGGCGCGGCTGCTGGACTCGGTCGACACGACGGGCGGCGTGCGGCTGCTGGGCGTGGGGGTCAGCGGGCTCGCCGACTACACGCAGGAGGACCTGTTCGCGCAGGCGGCGGGGGAGCCGGACAAGGAGCCGCCGGGCGAGGAAGCGGAGGCGGCAGTGCCGGTGGAAGAACGGCAACAGGCGGGCGCCGAGCGGCGCTGGCCGGCCGGGCACGACGTAAGGCACGGCGAGTACGGCCATGGGTGGGTCCAGGGCAGCGGCCTCGGGCGGGTCACGGTGCGGTTCGAGACGCCCGGGTCGGCGCCGGGGCGGGTGAGGACCTTCCGGACCGACGACCGGGCCCTGCAACCCGCGGATCCGCTGCCGTTGGTGGAGCGAGGACCTGGGGACAGCGAGGACGGCGGGAGAGACCCGAGCGGCGAGAACGGTCAGGACGGTGACGGCCGGGGCGGTGAGGGCGCCCACGGCGGGGCCGACGGCGACGCCCGGGCTGCCCAGGACGGCCGGGCCGCCCGGGGCAGCCAGGGTTCAAGGGCCGGTACGGGGGCGGTGGCTCGGGTGCGCCGCGGGTGACGTCGTCAGGCGGAGTCGTCCCTGCCGGCGAGCCTGCCGAAGTCGTGGTCCGGGAGCGGGGCCGGAGGGGCCGTGTCCAGGCCGTAGTGGTGGTAGAGCTGGAGTTCCTGCTCCGGGGAGAGGTGGCGGCCCACACCGAAGTCGGGGGCGTCCTTGATCAGAGCGCGTTCGAAGGGGATGTGGAGGCCGCCGTCGATCAGCTCGCTCGGCTCCAGGGGGACGAAGGCGTCCCTGCTGAACAGGCCGGTGCGTATCGCCGCCCACTCCGGCACGCCGGTGGCGTCGTCGAGGTAGACCTCGTCGATCGTGCCGATCCGGTTGCCGTTGCGGTCGAACGCCTTGCGGCCGATCAGGTTGCGCGGATCGATGTCGGTCTGCACGGGCCCTCCACGGGTCGCAAGGATTCGTCAGCACTACAAAACGGCACAATCGGCGGGGCGGCCACTCGAAAGTCCGGGTCTTGCCCTCGCTGGTACCCTGGCAGCGGCTGCTGACCCCGTGCGGGAGAGCCCTCTTTGCACCATCGGAGGGCGCCGAAGGAGCAAATCCTCCCCGGAATCTCTCAGGCCCACGTACCGCATGGACGAGGTCACTCTGGAAAGCAGAGCGGGTGTCGACGGCTCCCGCTCTCACCGACGGTGAAAGCCGGCCGCCCCGGGCGGCCGGTGAAGCTCTCAGGTTGAGATGACAGAGGGGGAGGCCGTCCGGGCACCCGCCGTGGTGCCCCTCGAAGGTCGTCGGACCAGGAGGCCTCCGCACATGACCGCCCATCGCATTCCCCTCTCCGAGCTCGAACAGGGAACGCCCTTCGAGCAGCGTCACATCGGCCCCGACCACGAGGCCCGCGCCAAGATGCTCGCGCAGGTCGGCTACGGCTCGCTCGACGAGCTGACGGCCGCCGCGGTCCCGGATGTGATCAAGAACGCCGACGCGCTGGACCTGCCGGGCGCCCGGACCGAGCCCGAGGTGCTGGCCGAGCTGCAGTCGCTGGCCGACCGCAACGAGGTGCTCGGCTCCATGATCGGGCTGGGGTACTACGGGACCTTCACACCGCCCGTCATCCTGCGGAACGTCATGGAGAATCCCGCCTGGTACACGGCCTACACGCCGTACCAGCCCGAGATCTCGCAGGGGCGGCTCGAGGCGCTGCTGAACTTCCAGACCATGGTCGCCGAGCTCACCGGCCTCCCGACCTCCGGTGCCTCCCTGCTCGACGAGGGCACCGCGGCCGCCGAGGCGATGGCGCTGTCGCGCCGCATGGGCAGGAACAAGAAGGGCCTGTTCCTGGTCGACGCGGACGCGCTGCCCCAGACCGTCGCCGTCATCCGGACCCGAGCCGAGCCGGCCGGCGTCGAGGTCGTCGTCGCCGACCTGAGCGAGGGCATCCCCGCCGAGGTCGCCGAGCGTGAGATCAACGGCGTGCTGATCCAGTACCCGGGCGCCTCCGGTGCCGTACGCGACATCAAGCCGGTGATCGACCGGGCGCACGAGCTGGGCGCGCTCGTCACCGTCGCCGCCGATCTGCTCGCCCTCACGCTGCTGACGTCCCCCGGCGAACTCGGCGCGGACATCGCGGTCGGCACGACGCAGCGCTTCGGCGTACCGATGGGCTTCGGCGGACCGCACGCCGGATACATGGCCGTGCAGGAGAAGATGGCGCGCAGCCTGCCCGGCCGGCTCGTCGGCGTCTCCGTCGACGCGGACGGGAACAGGGCCTACCGGCTCGCGCTCCAGACCCGCGAGCAGCACATCCGCCGCGAGAAGGCCACCAGCAACATCTGTACCGCCCAGGTGCTGCTCGCCGTCATGGCCGGCATGTACGCCGTCTACCACGGCCCCGAGGGGCTGAGGACGATCGCGTGGCGCACCCACCGCTACGCGACCGTCCTCGCCGAAGGGCTCCGGGCCGGCGGCGTGGAGATCGTCCACGGTTCCTACTTCGACACGCTGACCGTCCGGGTCCCGGGGCGGGCCGCCGAGGTCGTGGCCGCCGCGCGGGACAACGGCGTCAACCTGCACCTCGTCGACGCCGACCTCGTCTCGATCGCCTGCGACGAGACCACCACGCGCGACCGGCTCGCCGCCGTGTGGAGCGCCTTCGGTGTCGAGGGAGACGTCGAATCCCTGGACGCGGCCGCGCGGAACACCCTCCCGGACGCCCTGCTGCGCGCCGACGAGTACCTGACGCACCCCGTCTTCCACCAGCACCGCTCCGAGACCGCGATGCTGCGCTACCTGCGCAGGCTCGCCGACCGCGACTACGCGCTGGACCGCGGCATGATCCCGCTGGGCTCCTGCACCATGAAGCTCAACGCGACCGCGGAGATGGAGCCCATCACCTGGCCCGAGTTCGGGCAGCTGCACCCCTTCGCGCCGGCCGGACAGGCCCAGGGCTACCTCACGCTCATCCACGAGCTGGAGGACCGGCTCGCGGAGGTCACCGGCTACGACAAGGTGAGCCTCCAGCCCAACGCGGGCTCCCAGGGCGAACTGGCCGGGCTGCTCGCCGTCCGCGGCTACCACCGGGCCAACGGCGACGACCAGCGCACCGTCTGCCTCATCCCGTCCTCCGCGCACGGCACCAACGCCGCCAGCGCCGTCATGGCCGGCATGAAGGTCGTCGTCGTGAAGACGGCCGAGGACGGCGAGGTCGACGTCGACGACCTGCGCGCGAAGATCGAGCGGTACCGCGACGAGCTGTCGGTGCTGATGATCACCTACCCCTCGACGCACGGGGTGTTCGAGGAGCACGTCGCCGACATCTGCGCGGCCGTGCACGAGGCCGGCGGCCAGGTGTACGTGGACGGCGCGAACCTCAACGCGCTGGTCGGGCTGGCCAAGCCCGGACACTTCGGCGGGGACGTCTCGCACCTGAACCTGCACAAGACCTTCTGCATCCCGCACGGCGGCGGCGGTCCCGGCGTCGGCCCGGTCGGCGTGCGGGCGCACCTGGCGCCGTACCTGCCGAACCACCCGCTGCAGCCCGAGGCCGGGCCGGAGACCGGGATCGGGCCCATCTCGGCGGCGCCGTGGGGCTCGGCGGGGATCCTGCCCATCTCGTGGGCGTACGTCCGGCTGATGGGCGGCGAGGGGCTCAAGCGGGCCACCCAGGTGGCGGTACTCAGCGCCAACTACATCGCCAAGCGCCTCGAGCCGCACTACCCCGTGCTGTACACCGGTCCCGGCGGGCTGGTCGCGCACGAGTGCATCATCGACCTGCGCCCCCTGACCAAGGCGACCGGTGTGAGCGTGGACGACGTGGCCAAGCGGCTGATCGACTACGGCTTCCACGCGCCGACGATGTCGTTCCCGGTGGCCGGGACGCTGATGATCGAGCCGACCGAGTCCGAGGACCTGGCCGAACTCGACCGGTTCTGCGAGACGATGATCGCGATTCGCGCGGAGATCGAGAAGGTCGGCTCCGGCGAGTGGCCCGCGGACGACAACCCCTTGCGCAACGCCCCGCACACCGCCGCCGCGCTCGGTGGGGAGTGGAAGCACGCGTACAGCCGTCAGGAAGCCGTCTTCCCGACCGGCGTGAGTGCCGCCGACAAGTACTGGCCGCCGGTGCGCCGCGTCGACCAGGCCTTCGGCGACCGCAACCTGGTGTGCTCCTGCCCGCCGCTGGAGGCGTACGAGGACTGACGCGCCGGGCGATCCCACGGGACCGGTACCGACGACCGGGACCGGCGACCGAGGAGCAACGACCGGTACCGGTACAGGTCCCGGGACCTGTACCGAGGAGTGGAAGGGCTCCGCTTCGGCCGTGCGGCCGGGGCGGAGCCCTTCGTCGTACCCCGCCTGCCCTGCGGGGCCCGGGCCCAGGGCCTGGGCAGGGCCGTTTCCGTGCGTCAGACGCGGTCGATATGGACGTTTGTCGATTTCACCCGCGCCGTGGCCTCCATGCCGACCTCCAGCCCGAGCTCCTCGACGGCCTCGCGGGTCAGCAGCGAGACCAGTCGGTGCGGGCCCGCCTGGATCTCGACCTGGGCGGCCACGTCGCCGAGCTTGATCGCCGTGACGATGCCGGGAAAGGCGTTGCGCGCCGAGGTGTACGGCGTGCCCTCCTCGGCCGTGCCGGCCTTCGCGAGGTCCACCGAGAACGCGGCCAGGTCCCGCCCGTCGATGAGCCGCCGTCCTCCTTCGTCGCGGTGGGTGGTGACCCGGCCCGCGTCCGCCCAGCGGCGAGCGGTGTCCGGGCTGACGCCGAGCAGCCGCGCTGCCTGGCCGATCGTGTAGGACTGCATGCCGATCACGATAGGGCGGGCGGCGGGGCCGGGCGGCGCGGGGGCGATGAGGGTGAGTGGTTCCGCACCCTCGACCGTAAGGTTCGCCGGATAATTCGAAAGTTTTGTATGCCGCGGCGGAAATGATGCGGCGCCGCTCGGCGTCTTGGGGATCGTCGCCGCGCACTGATGGGCCGCTTCGAACCGGACCTCCTGAAGAACCGTGGTCCGGAGGGCCGGTGGCGGCGGCGAGGGCGCAACGGACCGGCCCACGGGCGGGAGCGTCGCCCTCCGGAGGGCGACGGGAAAGCTCGGTCCGGCCCCGGTGGACGGCCGCCTCGGTGCGCGCGGCGCGGGCCGGAGGCGAATTCACCGTGTACAAGGGGTTGCCACCGTTTGTCGGCTGTCTCTAGGGTGCGGCAACAGCGCATGTTTCTGAATCTATTCCGAAACTTTCGAACCAGTGAGTGGGTGTGGAGATGTCCGCCCCTGACTCCAAGGAGCGCATGACATGGGCGACCCGGCACTGTCCCGTCGCGGCTTCCTGGCGGCCTCCGCCGCGGCCGGCCTGGGCATCACGGCACTGAGCGCGTGCGGCGGCGACTCGGACGGAGGGTCGTCGGGGACGACCACGATCGAGTGGTGGAACATCTCCACCACCCAGCCGACGAAGGACGTCTGGGCCGCTCTCGCCCGGAAGTTCGAAAAGCAGAACCCCACGGTCAAGATAAAGATCGTGCAGCTCGAGAACGACGCCTACAAGTCCAAGATGACCGCGCTGACCGCCTCCGGGAAGCTGCCGGACATCTTCCACACCTGGGGCGGCGGCGTACTCGAGCAGCAGGTCGACGCGGGGCTCGTCGAGGACCTCACCGGCTCCACCAAGGCGTTCGCCGACGGTCTGCTGCCGGTCGCCAAGGAGCCCTACCTCCTCGACGGCAAGCTGTACGGCATCCCGTTCGACATCGGCATGGTCGGTTTCTGGTACAACAAGGCGCTCTTCAAGAAGGCCGGGATCGCCGAGCCCCCGACCACGTGGAGCGGGTTCCTGGACGCGGTGAGCAAGCTGAAGGCCGCCGAGGTCACGCCGATCGCCCTGGCGGGCAAGGAGACCTGGACCGGCATGTACTACTGGGCGTACCTCGCGATGCGCACCGCCGGTATCGAAGCCCTCGCGAAGGCCGACGCGGACAACGACTTCTCCGGCCCCGACTTCGTCCGGGCCGGAGAGCACCTCACGGCACTCGTCGACCTGGAACCGTTCCAGAAGGGCTTCCTCGGCGCCTCCTACTCCACTCCCACCGGCCAGGCCGCCGCGGTCGGCAACGGCAAGGCGGCCATGGAACTGATGGGCCAGTGGGCTCCCGTCGTCGAGGCCGACGCGGGCAAGGGTCTCGGCGACGATCTCGGCTTCTTCCCGTTCCCGGCCGTCGAGGGTGGCAAGGGCACCATCACCGAGGTGTTCGGCGGGGGCGGCGGACACGCGCTGCGCCGGGGCGCGCCGCAGGCCGCGGTCGACTTCCTGGAGTTCTTCGCCTCCGAGGCGACGGACCGTGAACTGGTCAAGGAGACCGGGGTGCTGCCCGTCGTTCCGGCCGCCGAGGCGGCGCTGACCGACGCCAACCTCCAGGCCGTGCAGAAACAGCTCAAGGGCACCACCGGCTTCCAGCTCTACCTCGACCAGGCCTACGCCCCCGCTCTCGGCCAGGAGATCAACACCTCCGTCGGCGCTCTCATCGCCGGCTCCAAGTCCCCCGGCCAGGTCGCCGAGTCCATCACGAAGACGGCGAAGGAAGAGCAGTAGCCGACGATGGCCTCCACGTTCCTTCCGGACAAGAGGACCGGCCCCGAGACCGATCTCTCGCCCCCGCCCACCAGTGCCGCGCGCGGACGCCGACGCCGCCGCGCGCGGCACTGGCTCACCGCGGTCGGCTTCCAGGTGCCCGCGCTGGTGCTGTTCGGCGTCCTGGTGCTGCTGCCGATCCTGTTCGCCGTGTACGCCGCCTTCTTCCGGTGGGGCGGCTTCGGCATGCCGTC
This sequence comes from Streptomyces hirsutus, assembly GCF_001418415.1. Classification (GTDB taxonomy): domain Bacteria; phylum Actinomycetota; class Actinomycetes; order Streptomycetales; family Streptomycetaceae; genus Streptomyces; species Streptomyces hirsutus. The sequence continues at coordinate 11,135 of NZ_LIQT01000462.1, read as the reverse complement.
CGACTTCGTCGGCGGCGACAACTTCGTCCGGCTGTTCCAGGACCCCGTGTTCCTGGGCGACCTGTGGCGCTGCTTCCTGCTGGTCGCCCTGTCGCTCGTCCTCCAGCTGCCGTTCGCGCTGGCGCTGGCCGTGGCGCTGAACCAGCGCGTACGCGGCCGGGCCGTCTACCGCATGCTGTTCTTCGCCCCGTACGTACTGTCCGAGGCCATCACCGGCGTGCTGTTCGCGATGATCTTCGCCCCTGGTGAAGGGCTCGCCGACGAACTCCTGGGCAAGGTGGGGCTCGAGGGCCTCGGCGGGGAATGGTTCGCCGATCCCGACATGGTGATGGCGACCCTCTTCCTGGTCATGACCTGGAAGTACTTCGGCTTCCACATGATGCTCCACCTGGCCGGACTCCAGTCCATCCCCAAGGAACTGACCGAAGCTGCGCTGATCGACGGCGCGGGCCCCTGGCAACGCTTCCGCAACGTCACCCTGCCGCTGCTGGCCCCCACCCTGCGCATCAGCATCTTCCTGTCGGTGATCGGCGCCATCCAGCTGTTCGACCTGGTGTGGGTGATCACCCAGGGCGGTCCCGACCACCACTCCGAGACCATGGCCGTGACCATGTTCCAGTACGGCTTCAAGCGCTACCAGGTCGGCTACGCCAGCGCGATCAGTGTGGTCATGTTCGGCATCAGTCTCGTCTTCGCCCTCGCCTACCAGCGTTTCGTGCTGCGCCGGGACCTCGAAGGGGCGACCACGACCATGCGCGGAGGCGGAAAATGAGGCTCCCTCAGAAGCGGGCCGGCCTCGGCACGTCCGTGTCCGCGCCGGTGCCCCCGGCCGCGTCCGCGAGCGAGCCCGGGGCCGGTTCCGGAACCGGGGCCGTGCCCCGGCCCCCGCGCCGGCGTTCTCTCCGGACCCTGCCGTTGCATCTCGTCCTGATCGCCGTCGGCGCGGTGATGGCCGTGCCCCTGCTGTACGCCGTGCTGTCCGGGTTCAAGTCCACCGACCAGCTCTCCGGCAACCCCGTCGGGCTGCCCGACCCGTGGGTGGGCGCCAACTACACCGGCATCCTCGTTTCCGGCGACTTCTGGCGGCTGGTCGGCAACAGCACACTGATCGCGACCGCCACGGCCCTGATCGTGGTCGCGGTGTCCGCGCTGGCGGCGTTCTCCTTCGCCCGGTTCGCCTTCCGGGGACGGGAGGTGCTGTTCACGCTGTTCACGATGGGGCTGATGTTCCCGTTCGCGGTGGCCGCGCTGCCGCTGTTCCTGCTGCTGCGTTCCATGAACCTGCTGGACAACCCGCTCGGCGTGATCCTCCCGCAGGCCGCCTTCGGCCTACCGATGACGATCATCATCCTGCGCGGATTCTTCCGGCAGATCCCGGGGGAGCTGGAGGAGGCGGCCACGCTCGACGGCTGCAGCCCGTTCGGCTTCTTCTGGCGGGTGCTGCTGCCGATGGCGCGGCCCGCGCTGGGCACCGTCTCGGTGCTCGCGGTGGTCACCAGCTGGAACAACTTCTTCCTGCCGCTGCTGGTGTTCACCGACGACACCTGGTGGACCATCCCCATAGGCGTCCAGCAGTTCCAGGGCCAGTACTCCGCGGACACCGCGCGTGTCTTCGCCTACCTCGTCCTGGCCATGGTTCCCGCGCTCGCCTTCTACTCGGTCGCCGAGCGCCAGCTCGTCGGCGGCCTGACCGCGGGCGCGACCAAGGGGTGACGCACACGCGCCCGGTACGTGACGGAGTGTGACAGGCCTGGATACGCGTCGGGGCCGGGTCGCGGGAGTCCCGCGGTCCGGCCCCTGGTGTTCCGTGGGCGGGCTCCGCTCCGCCCGGCAAAACTAGGCGGTGGTCATCACCTGGATGGCGCCCCGGGAGCGCTGCGGGGCGATGCACCTGCCGTCGGGCAGGAGTTCACCGGTGTCCTCGAAGAGCACGACACCGTTGCACAGCAGGCTCCAGCCCTGCTCCGGGTGGTGCGCCACGAGGCGGGCGGACTCCCGGTCGGCGGAATCGGCTGCGGGGCAGGGTGACTGGTGCTGGCACATGGATGGGATCTTTCGCTCTGGCGTGACCTGTGGGCTGGCTGTCGTTTCAGTTCCGCGGCGTGAAGCTTCGTTCATGGCCGCCCCCCGTGGTGATGGGCCCGTCGAGACAGGCCGGTCGGAAATCAAGTGTTGCCCCTCGGGCGGCGATCCGCAGGGATTTCGCGGCACCGCCCTTCACAGATTGATGACGCGTCACCCTGGTGGACGGTTCAGCTCAACTGCCCTGTCACTTCGGGTGGTTCCGCATGGCCGGATGAGGCTAGTCCGGTCCGGGGCTCCGGTTGCTCCGGTGCCCAGGCCACGTCGGACTTCCTCGTGGTTCCGGCGAGGGCGTGCACCGCCGCCGGCGGTCCGGCGGCGGTGCACGGAAGAGCGAGGTGCGGGAGAAGGAGGCGCGGGAGGGGCAAGGGCGCGGAAAGAGGGCTCGCGAGAGGTGAGAGACGTCAGGCGGGCGAGCCGAGCAGCCGGTCGGGCGTGACCCGGTGGGTCAGCACCGGGAGGAGTTCGGCGGCCCGGTACGGGCGGTGGGCCGCGATGCCGGGCGGTGCCGGGGCGAGCGGGACGAGCAGGTCGGTGGCTGCCGGATGGCCGGTGGCGCCGTCCGCGGTGCGGTCGCCGTGCAGCCAGAGGGCCAGCATGTAGAGGCCGGGTACCGACAGCAGCCGGGGCTGGTACGGCTGCGGCAGGGCCTCGGCCTGGCGCAGGGCCAGTTCGGTGGAGGCGATGTAGGGGCCCTCGAAGAAGCGGGAGAAGGTCCAGCCGTCGGGGGTGAGTACGGTGTCCGCCGCGGCCACTGCCTGGTCGCCGCAGCGGATCAGGAAGCGCCAGCCGGTCAGGCGCGTCGCGGACACGCCCTCGGTGGTGACCCGGTCCAGGACGTGCACGGGCAGTGGCAGTTCGGGTGAAGCGGTCCCCTCGGCACCGAGGAGGGAGGGAGTTCGGGCCTCGCTGACCGCGGTGGGGGAGGACAGTGCGGTCAGGACGGAACGCAGTGCGGGCGCGGGAGCCGGGGGGACATGCAGGGGCATGGTGGGTCGCCTCTCATTCGAAGGCACGGTGACGCGAGGGCGGGGCGGACGGCGCTGTCAGCTCGCGGAGGCCGGAAGGCAGGGGCCGGGGGTCTGAGTACGAGAGGTGGGGGGTGAGGAGTGCCGCACGTCACCTCGTCGGCTGGATCACTCGACCGTGGGCGCCAACCTTCTGCCTTGTCCATGGAGTTTATACGACGCGTGTTCGGAGTATGTTTCGGCTAGCCTTTTTCGACCCGCGGAACAAGGGTACTTCTGGACGATGAAACGGGGGAATTATCCCGATTCTCGGCCAGCTATAAGGCGATGACCTCGATAAATGGCCGCGCAGTGGTAGGCCTATTGTCGTCGGCGTTTTTCACGAGTTCGCCGTCGCCTTGTAACGTGCGCTGCCGATCATGTGCCGGCCATGCCGCGTGAATGTGCCACTGGTCACCTTCGATCAGCGTAGCGGCCGACAGGTCACTTCGGGGCGTTATCAATCGCATCCGCTGGGCATCCTCCCCTGTGGACCGGGACCCGGCGGCCGGTCACCGAGCCGCCCGTCAGAGAAGGAGGGAGGCTTCGATGGGGGAGAAGGTCGTGGCAGGCGGGTTCGACCTGTCCGATCGCCAGCGCTACCGCGACAAGCTCCGCAGGTGTCTGACGGGTTTGGAGCGACTCCTGGCGGAGAAGCGGTTCGACCGCCCCAGGAACCTCATGGGGCTGGAGATCGAATTGAATCTCACGGGTACCGACGGGATGCCCAAAATGTTGAATGGGCAAGTCCTCGAGCGGATTGCGAGCCGCGACTTCCAAACAGAACTCGCCATGTTCAACCTGGAGGTCAACATAGCCCCACACCGTTTGGACGATCGGGTATTCGACCGGCTCGCCGAGGAACTGCGCACCTCCCTCGCGTACGCGGACCGGAAAGCCGCCGAGGTGGACGCAGGAATCGTGATGATCGGCATTCTGCCGACGCTGGACCGCGACGACCTGGTCTCCTCGAACCTCTCTGCCGTCGACCGCTACACCCTGCTCAACGAGCAGATCGTGGCCGCCCGCGGGGAGGACTTCAGACTCGACATCGAGGGGGTGGAACGCCTCCGCTGTACCTCCAAGTCCATCGCGCCGGAGGCCGCCTGCACCTCGGTGCAGCTGCACCTCCAGGTCACCCCGGCCCGCTTCGCCGACGTGTGGAACGCGGCCCAGACGGTCGCCGCCGCCCAGATCGCCGTCGGCGCCAACTCACCCTTCCTCTTCGGACGTGAGCTGTGGCGCGAGTCCCGGCCGCCGCTGTTCCAGCAGTCCACCGACACCCGTCCGCCCGAGCTCCAGGCCCAGGGGGTGCGGCCGCGCACCTGGTTCGGTGAGCGCTGGGTCGGCTCGGCGTTCGACCTCTTCGAGGAGAATCTGCGCTACTACCCCGCACTCCTGCCGATCTGCGACGACGAGGATCCGCTCGACGTGCTGGACCGGGGCGGCATCCCCTCGCTCGCGGAACTCGTCCTGCACAACGGCACGGTCTACCGCTGGAACCGCCCGGTCTACGACGTCGCCGACGGCGTGCCCCACCTACGGGTGGAGAACCGGGTCCTGCCCGCCGGGCCCACCGTCGTCGACGTGGTCGCCAACGCGGCGTTCTACTACGGCCTCGTCCGTGCCCTCGCGGAGGACAGCCGTCCCGTGTGGACCCGACTGCCCTTCGAGGCCGCCGCCGCCAACTTCGACGCCGCCTGCAAGCACGGCATCGACGCCCGCTTCACCTGGCCCCGGCGCGGGCGTTACGGGGGCACGGCCGAGGTGGACGCGGTCACCCTCGTACGCGACGAACTGCTGCCGCTGGCCGAGGCGGGACTGGACGCGTGGGGCATCGAACCCGCGGACCGGGACCTGTACCTCGGCGTGATCGAGGAACGCTGCCGGCGCCGGCAGAACGGCGCGAGCTGGCAGGCCGCGACCTTCCACCGGGCACTGGACGGGGGCCTGTCCCGGGAGGCGGCGCTGGCGGCCACCACCCGGCGCTACCGTGATCTGATGCTGCGGGGCGAGCCGGTGCACGCCTGGCCCGTCGGGCTGCCGGAGCCGGTGCCCGCGGGCTGACCCTCCGAGCGGGCGGGCGGACGCGCCCCGGACAGCCGGAAGGAGGGCCGCCCGAGGACCGCCGACGGCACGGCCGGCCGCGGAAGGGCACGGGGCCACCGGGTGCGGCGCCACCGGGTGTGGACCGCCCGTCGGGCCCTCGACCGGTGCCTTCATACTGAACCGATCGGACGGATCGGTGATGTGGAGGCAGGTGTGCAGGCGGAGGCGGGCCCGGAGGCCGATGCGTATCCTCGGCGGCTCACGCGGAAGACGCTCCGCGACGAGACGCTGCTCGTGCTCGCGGTGTCACTCGGTGCGAGCGCGGTGTCCGCGCTGATCAGTTTCGTCGGCTCGGTCACCCGGCCGGGCGGCCTGAAGGACCAGGCGGCCACTCTGAACGGCTCGGCGGCACCGGGCCGTCCCTGGCTCGACCTGGCCTGGCAGCTCTTCGGAATCACCAGCGCGCTGGTCCCCGTCGCGCTGGTCGCCCACTTCCTGATCCGCGAGGGCGCGGGACTGCGCACCCTCGGCTTCGACCGCACCCGGCCCTGGTCCGACCTCGGCCGCGGGGCGGCGGTCGCGGCGGCCATCGGCAGCAGCGGCATCGCCTTCTACCTGGCCATGCGCGGCCTCGGCTTCAACCTCACCGTGGTGCCCGAGGCGCTGCCCGAGGTGTGGTGGAAGTTCCCGGTACTGATCCTCTCGGCGATGCAGAACTCGATTCTCGAAGAGGTCATCGTCCTCGCCTATCTGCTGCGCCGGCTCGAGCAGTTGGGCTGGTCGCCGGGCGCCGCGATGGCGACCAGTTCGTTACTGCGCGGCTCGTACCACCTCTACCAGGGCATCGGCGGCTTCATCGGCAACATGGTCATGGGCGTGGTGTTCGTCCACCTCTACCGCCGCTGGGGCAGGGTGGGGCCGCTGGTGGTCGCGCACACGCTGCTCGACATCGGGGCGTTCGTGGGGTACGCGCTGCTCGCGGGCAAGGTGGGCTGGCTGCCTACCGCGTGAACCGATTCGGGAAGGGGGCGTGCGGTGGTGCCGTACGCCCCCTTTTCGTCCCCGGGTCCGGCTCAGCCCGCCGGTCCGTCGTGTTTCATGGCCCCGCCGCTCGGCAGTGCGGCACTCTGCAGCTCGCCTTCGATGACGGTCACCGCCCGGCCGCCCAGCAGGGTGCGCTCGCCGCGCAGTTCCGTACGGACGCGGCCCGAGCGGGGTGAGGCCTGGAGGCCGGTGAGGGCGGTGCGGCCCAGGCGTTCGGACCAGTAGGGGGCCAGCGCGGTGTGAGCGCTGCCGGTGACGGGGTCCTCGTCGATGCCGACGTTCGGAAAGAAGCAGCGGGAAACGAAGTCGTATCCCAGGGACGGGTTTTCCGCGCGGGCGGTGGCGATGACGCCGCGCGCGGAGTGGGCGCCGAGGGCCTTGAGATCGGGCCGCAGGGCGTGGACCGTCCGCTCGTCGGAGACCTCGACCAGCAGGTCGCCGACGTTCGGACCGGTGTCGAAGGCCGTGAGCGGCTCGGCTCCCAGCGTCTCGGCGAACCCTTCGGGAAGGGTGAGGGGGGTGAGCGGGGCCGTGGGGAAGTCCAGGGTCACGGAACCGTCCTCGGCCGGCGTCGCGACGAGGACGCCACTGCGGGTGGCGAACCGGACGGGGCCCTCGTGGGAGCCCGTGGTGTGCAGGACGTGGGCGGTGGCGAGGGTCGCGTGGCCGCACATGGCGACCTCGGCGACGGGAGTGAACCAGCGCAGCGCCCAGTCGGCGTCCCCGCTCCCGGGCAGCGGGTGCGCGAAGGCGGTCTCGGCGTGGTTGACCTCCAGGGCGACGTTCTGGAGCCAGCCGTCGTCCGGGAACGTGTCCGTGTCCAGGAGCAGGACTCCGGCCGGGTTGCCGGCGAAGGGCCGGTCGGTGAAGGCGTCGACGATTCGAATGCGCATCCCCCGACGGTAGGGCGTGGACAAAGCCGCGGGCCAAGGCCAATCCGAAGACACCGGACCGGATTCCGGCGCTGATCCGGTGGCCGGCCGTCAAGGAGTCGGGGCGGCCTCGGACCCAGGGGGTGGCGTCGGTGGGGCGAGGTAGTTCGCCCGCCCCTCGTCGTCGAGTTCGAAGGGGCCCTCGGGGATGATGCAGAACTCATTGCCCTCCGGGTCGGCCATCACCAGGAAACCGCCGTCCGCGTACTCCGCCGGCCGACGCCCGCCGAGCGCCTCTACCCGCCGCTGCTCCGCAGCCGGGTCGGGTGAGGTGATGTCGAAGTGCATGCGGTTCTTGCCCGACTTGGGCTCGCCGGTCTGCTGGAAACCCAGACCCAGGCCGTTCTCGCGCCGTATCCACACGTAGGGCCCCGTGCGGCCCACGACCGGGCGGCCGAGCAGCTCGGACCAGAACGCGGCGAGCCGCTCGGGGTCGGTGGCGTCGACGACGAGGGCGTTGATGCGCAGAGGCGAGTCGGCCATGCGCCGATCCTCTCAGGGATCCCGACGCCGCCGGCCGTGTCGCCGCCGGTTCCCGCCCCGCCGACGGTTCCCACTCCGCGCTCCGCGTAGCCACGGGACAGAGCGGTCGCCGTGACGGCAGGGGTTGTCGACACCACCTTTCCGATATATCGTTGAGGTATCGCGACAGGTCAACGATGGAATGGAGAGTGGCTGCGATGCGTACCCATGGTTTCGAGCATGGACATGGTCACGGTGGTCCGAGGGGCGGCCGGGGCGACTTCGACAGGCTGCGGGCCGCATTCGGGCCCTTCGGCCCCGGCGGGCCGGGCGGCCCCGGGGGCCCCGGCTTCGGTCCGGGCTTCGGGCACGGTCCCTGGGGCGGACGAGGGCGCGGCGGGCCCAGGGGAAGGGCGCGGCGCGGTGACGTACGGGCATCGATCCTCGCCCTGTTGAAGGACCGGCCGATGCACGGCTACGAGATGATCCAGGAGATCGCCGAGCGCAGCGGCGGAGCGTGGAAGCCCAGCCCCGGCTCGGTGTACCCCACCCTCCAGCTGTTGGAGGACGAGGGGCTGATCGTCAGTGAGTCCGAGGGCGGCAAGAAGCTGTTCGCACTCACCGACACCGGTCGCACGGCGGCCGAGGAAGGTCCCGAGGCGCCTTGGGAGGAGGCCTCCCGCGGGGTCGACTGGGAGGCGCTGAGCGAGATCCGGCAGGCCGGGTTCGGCCTGATGGAGGCCTTCGGGCAGGTCTGGAAGACCGGCAGCAAGGAGCAGCGCGAGAAGGCGCTCGCCGTCGTCAACGAAGCCCGCAAGAAGCTGTATCTCATCCTCGCCAACGACGACTGAGGGTGGGGACTGAAGGCTGAGCCCGGGTGCCTGAGGTACCGGGTGGCCGGCCGGTGTGCACGTGGTGTCCCGTGGAGTGATCCACGGGGCACCGTCGTGTCTGCGTGTCTGCGTGCCTCCGCGCCGACCTCGACCAGGCGGCCGTCTCTTCGGCTCGAGCTGCGGTGGCGGGTGTGCCCCGAGGGGAAGCGGGGCTGATTCTCCTTCCCAAGGAGGAGATTGCGGACCGACGTGTCCACTTCCTGTGGGACAGGAAGATGCTCCCCGCCGGGGATGCCACGGACCCGCGGGGCTGATGTGGTGGGAGACGTGCAACACCGTATCCCCCGGCCGTCGGCCGGCAAGGCCCAGGAGCAGGGCGTTCACCGCGCGGAACACGGTGCCGGACTCAGTGTGGAGCTGGCGGCGGTGGTCGGCGGTGCCCGCCGCAGGGCGGTCAGGGACGCGGACCGCCAGATCGACACCGCCCATCTGCTGCACTCGCTGCTGGAGTCCGACGCCGAGGTGCGCGCGGTCCTCGGGGAGGAGTCGCGGACCGCCCGGCTGCTCGGCTACCTGGTCCAGCGCAGCATCGGCTACGGCCTGCGCTGGCAGAGCGCCGTCGAGGACTCCGGATCCGCCCCGGTGGTGGCGCGGGCCGCCGGGTTCTCGCCGCTGGCGGCGGCCGGTCTGGAGTACGCCCGCGAACGCGCCGCACGTCATGGCGGGCCCGCGCGCGGCGTGGACCTGCTCGCGGCGATCATCGCGGACCCGCAGGCGCGGGCGGTGGAGGTGCTCGAGCACGCCGCCATCGACTTCCGTGACCTGTCCGCCCGGCTCGAGGCATGGGCCGGCGACCCCGCTTGCTGAGAGGCCGAGGGGCTGAGAGCGGGGTGAGGGCCGGGCGGCTTTCCGCCGGGCGGGCTCTCCGCCGGGCGGCGGTTCCCTCCTGCCGCCGGACCATCGTGTCCAGCCGTCCAGCCCATGAGACAGGTGTCATGGGGGGTGACGCTCCTGTCGACGCCTGACATCATGTGCCGGTGTCTACCTCTGCCAGCACTCGGAACGCCCGGAGCACCCGTGGGAAGGGCGTCGGGCTCGGTCTCGCGCTCCTGTCCGCGGTGGCCTTCGGCGGATCGGGAGTCGCCGCCAAGCCGCTGATCGAGGCGGGCCTGGACCCGCTGCACGTCGTGTGGCTGAGGGTGGCGGGTGCGGCCGTGGTCATGCTGCCGCTGGCCGTGCGCCACCGGGCTCTCCTGCGCAGCCATCCGGCGCTGCTGGCCGGGTTCGGGCTGTTCGCCGTCGCCGGGGTCCAGGCCTTCTACTTCGCCGCCATTTCCCGTATCCCCGTCGGCGTCGCGCTGCTCGTCGAGTACCTGGCGCCCGCGCTCGTCCTCGGCTGGGTGCGGTTCGTGCAGCGGCGGCCGGTGACCCGGGCGGCGGCGGTCGGTGTGGTGCTGGCGGTGGGCGGACTGGCCTGTGTCGTGGAGGTGTGGTCCGGCCTCGGCTTCGACGTCGTCGGACTGCTGCTCGCGCTCGGCGCCGCATGCTGCCAGGTCGGCTACTTCGTCCTCTCCGACCAGGGCAGCGACCACGGCGACCGGGCGCCGGACCCGCTCGGTGTGATCGCCTACGGTCTGCTCGTGGGCGCCGCCGTCCTCACCGTCGTCGCCCGCCCCTGGTCCATGGACTGGTCGGTGCTCACCGGCAGCGCGCGCATGGACGGCACACCGGTCGCGGCCTTCGTGCTGCTCGCCTGGATCGTCCTCGTCGCCACGGTCGCCGCGTACGGCACCGGAGTGCTCTCCGTGCGCAGGCTCTCGCCGCAGGTCGCCGGGGTGGTGGCCTGCCTCGAAGCGGTCATCGCCACGGTGCTGGCCTGGGTCCTGCTCGGCGAGCACCTGTCGGCGCCGCAGATCATCGGCGGCGCGGTGGTGCTGGCGGGCGCGTTCATCGCCCAGTCCTCGGCGCCGGCCAAGAGCCCCGACCGCCCGGTGGCGAGCGGGGGAGCCGAAAGAGAGTTGTCCACGCGGGGAACGTCGATCTAGGGTGCTGATCATGCATGCGCGTGCACTTGTTCTTCCGCCGCCCGCCGTCTGAGGCGGGCCCTGAGCTCCCCGCGCCCGGCGCGCTGCCGCCGGGTGTCGTGGTGCTGCCCGCAGACGCAGTCCGCGGGCCCCGCGGGACCGGTTCGATCCGGCTCTGATCCGGGGCCTCCATCCGGCCTTTCGCGCAGCGCAGGCACTTCTGCGAGGGGTGCGTACGCGCGCGTATCTGTGTGTATCTGCGGAGAGAAAACGTGTCGAACACCGTCTCCGGCCTGCCCGTCGGGCGAGGCCTGCTCTATCTGATCGTCGCCGGCGCCGCCTGGGGCACCGCGGGCGCCGCCGCGTCACTGGTCTACCGGACCAGTGACATGGGGCCGATAGCCCTTTCCTTCTGGCGCTGCGCGACCGGCCTGGCGCTGCTGCTCGGCGCCCGGATGCTGGTGCCGCGCGCCCGGACCGTGGTGACCGAGGCGCCGGGTCCCCGGGTGCGGCGGGCCGTGGCCACCGGGGTGGGGCTCGCCGTGTTCCAGACGGCCTACTTCGCGGCCGTCGCCGCCACGGGACTCGCCGTGGCCACCGTCGTCACCCTCGGCGCCGGACCCGTGCTGATCGCGCTCGGCGCGCGACTGTTCCTGGGGGAGCGGCTCGGCCGGGGCGGGGCCGCCGCCGTCGTGGGGGCGC
>NZ_LIQT01000461.1 GCF_001418415.1 Streptomyces hirsutus | reverse complement strand
GCCGCTGTGGGTGCGCTCCGGGCGCGCGGTGAAGACCGCCGTCACGCACGAGACGATCAGGGCGACGGTCCGCGCCGCGGCCCGGCACAGCCTCTACACCCTCAACGGCGGGCGGATCGTGGCCCGCCGCACCTGGGACGGCCGCACCGGCGCCCGCTACGAGCGGATGATCCGGGCGGCGGAAGCCGCGGGGAACCTGGAGGCGGCCGAGGAGTGGGAGGAGCGGCTGCAGCGCTTCCGCGCCGCCCGCCACCACCGCCGCATGGACCTGCTCCACTCACCCGTAGAGGCCGCCAAGGGCGTCGCCGTCGGCGCCGGCATGAGCATCGGTGTCCTGGTCGCCCTCGGCGTCGTCATGGCCCTCAACACCGGCCATGTCGGCGACGTCGTCACCCCACTGTCGGCGACCGTCGACTTCATCGCCCTACTCATCCGGATCGTGCAGGTGGTGTGGGGTCCGACGCTCTCGATCGGCCCGTTCCTGGCCCTGCTCGCCCTGTGGTCGGTCGGCCGCAAGCAGCACGCCGCCCCCGCGTGGGCGCTGCCGGCCAACGTCCGCTCTGGTGAGGGGGAGCCGATCACGCCGTCGATCGTGGTCAAGGCCCTGCGCGACCTCGGAGTCCCCGCGCTGGCGCGCGCCATCAAGGAGATGGGCGACGCCGGCGCGTCCATGCTCGGACCGATCCGGATCGCCGGATGCGGCGTGGAAGTCGACGTCACCCTCCCGTCGGGGGTGGCGACGAACGAGGTGCAGAACCGGCGCCGCAAGCTTGCCGAGAACCTCGCCCGGCACGAGCACGAGGTGTTCATCACCATCCCCGAGGCGGCCCGCACGGTGCGGCTGTGGATCGCCGACTCCGGGGCGCTGGACGAGCCGATCGGCCCGTCTCCGCTGGTCACGGACGAGTCCCTGACCGCGAACTACAAGAGCGGCAAGGCTCCGTGGGGGCAGGACCTGCGCGGCGATGCTGCCGCGCTGAGCCTGTATCAGCGCCACCTGCTGGTCACCGGTCTGTCGAATCAGGGCAAGACTGCCTCGCTGCGGGCCCTGGCGCTGTGGCTGGCGCTGGACCGCTCCGTGCAGTTCTGGATCGCCGACCTGAAGGGCATCGGCGACTGGGCCATGTTCGAGGGCATCGCACAGGTGCTGATCGAGGGCCCCTCCGACGACCACGTCATCCAGGCGACCGAGATGGTTGAGGACGCGGTCGAGGAGATGAACCGGCGGATCGAAACACGCCGGAACGACCCGACCGCCGTGTTCCCTCCGCTGATCGTCTTGGTGGACGAGGCGCAGTTGGCGTTCATGTGCCCGGTCGTCGGCGACGACAAGCGGCCCTACGGCGGCTCCAAGGCCACCTCGCGGTACTTCATGGCGGTCCGCAAGATTCACAACCAGGGCCGTGCGGTCGACGTGCTGATGTGGCAGGGCACGCAGGACCCCACCGATCAGAACCTTCCCAAGCTCGTGCGCGAGGGCGCCCACACCCGGGCGTCCCTCGTGGTGGGCACCGAGTCGCAAGCTGAGATGGCGCTCGGGGCCAAGGCCGTCAACGCCGGCGCCGCCCCGCACCTGCTGCGCCAGGGCCTGGACAAGGGAACCCTTGTGGTCGCCTCGGACGGCATCACGATCCCCGCCGGCCAGGCATCCATCACGGTCCGCACCCACTTCATCGGCGACGAGCCGGCCGCTGAGATCGCGGACCGGGCCAAGGCCCTGCGCGACGGCGCCACCACCCTGCGCGTGATCGACCGGGATGAGGAGCGTGACGCGCTCGCCGACGTCGCGGCAGTCCTGGGCGATGCGCCCCGGCTGCGCACGGATGAGGTTCTCAAGCGGCTGCACGCCCTGGACACGGCCGTCTACCGCGAGTGGAACAACGGCCGTCTCAAGCGGCTACTCGAAGAGCACGGCGAGGAGCCGAAAAAGTCCCACGGGGTCATGGTCGTGCGCCGCGACGACGTGGCCCGCGCGCTCGCCAACCGCGACGCCGACGGTTCCGCTTCCGCCGCCGAATAGCGGGGAGGAACGACCCCCCGGCGCGGGGAGGAGGGGAGAACTCCCCAACCACCTCCCCGGACCTTTCTCTCCGGGCTGATCAGCGCAAACATCGTTTCGGGGAGGCGGGGAAGCTGCCTGCTCAGACCCCCAAAAACCCCTCCACACGGCACACCCAAGGGGGTGCCTCCACCTCCCCAACCCAGCATCAGAAGGGATTCCGCATGCACCCCGATAACCCGCACAGCGTGCCCGTACAGCGGGCCGTGGAAGTCCA
>NZ_LIQT01000460.1 GCF_001418415.1 Streptomyces hirsutus | reverse complement strand
CCGGCATGCCGGTGTCATGATGCGGCCGGGACACGGACGAGGAGGGCCGGCCCCCCGGCCCTTCCGGTGCGGGCCGGCTCTCCTCCGGGCTCATCGCCTCAGGCGGTCACCGCATCGAGACTCCGGACGGGTTCGGTCCGCACCTTCGCCAGGGCCACCTCCGGAGCAGCGAGCTCCCGTGGGTCGGGGCAGGCGCCCTGGCTCAGCCAGCGTTTGCCGGCCATGGCCTCGCGCGGAGAGGCGAGGGCTTCGACGGAGGTCAGCCGGCCTTCGCCGTCGAGGTGGAAGACGGCGAACGAGCCGGTGGCCTCGTCACCGCGCACCACACGGGTGTCTTCCTCGCCGCGCATTCCCACGATCTGGATCTTCGTATCGAACTGGTCGGACCAGAACCAGGGTGCGGACTGCCGCGGAACGGGCCGCCCGCACACGGCCGCGGCGACCTGGTCGGCCTGCTCGTTGGCGTTGGCCACGCTCTCGACACGGCGCCGGCCGGGCTGTCCGGGGACCGGCCGTACGGTGACGTCGCCGATCGCGTACACGGCAGGGTCCGCGGTACGGCCTGCGGCGTCGACCTGGATGCCGCCCTCGCAGGCGAGTCCCCCCTCCCGGGCCAGGGTGTCGTTGGGGACCGCTCCGACGGCCACGAGCACGGTGTCGCAGGCGATCACGCGGCCGTCGCCCAGTTCCACGCCGTCGACCCGCCCCTCGGCTCCCCGCAGCCGCGTCACCTGCGCGCCGGTGTGCAGCCCGACGCCGTTCTCCCGGTGCAGGCGTGCCACGGCGTCCGAGACGGGGGCCGAGGCGACCCGGGAGAGCAGCCGCTCGCTCCCCTCGACCACTTCGACGTCCACGCCCAGGCCACGCGCGGTCGCGGCCGCTTCCAGGCCCAGATAGCCGCCGCCGATGACGACGAGGCGTTCACTGCGGGCGAGGTCCTGGCGCAGGGCGGCGGCATCGCGCCGGTCCCGCAGGTGGTGCACACCGTTCAGGTCGGCTCCGGGCACGGGCAGGCGCCGGGCGCTCACCCCGGTGGCCAGGACGAGGTGTTCGTAGGGAAGGGCACTGCCGTCCGCCAGCAGGACGCGGCGGTCGGCGAGCGCGACGGCGGTGACGCGCGTGGAGGTGAGCAGGGTGATGTCCTGGTCCCGGTAGAACGTCTCCGCACGCAGTGGCAGTTCGTCGTCGGACCCGCCGGCCAGCCACTTCTTCGACAGGGGCGGCCGGTGGTAGGGGGCGGTGTCCTCGTCTCCGACGAGGGTGACGGGCCGGTCGTAGCCGTGGCGGCGGAGCAGGGCGGCGCAGGTGGCACCGGCCTGTCCGGCTCCGACGATCACGACGCCCGGACCGGTCGGCGTATTCATCAGTGGTTCACCTCTGTTCGGTGTGGTCAAGGACATTCACCTGCGCGGCCGGAGCACCGGGCACTGCCGGCTGCCCGGAAGCCGGGCACCCCGGCGCGGGGGCAGCGCGACGGACCGCTCGGGCCTTCTCCGGCTCCCCGTGGCGGCGGCCGCGGCAGCGGGTGCGGATCATCCGGCTCCCTCCGCGACGAGGTCCAGCGCCTGCCGCGTGGTGCGGATGTCCGCGCAGCAGGCCGCCAGGGAGTTCACCGCGGCATTGTGCTCGGCGTCGCTCATGGCCGCGTTCGCGTCGCTGACGAGGATGACGCGGAAGCCCAACTGCTGGGCGTCCCAGGCCGTGGCCGCGCTGCAGCAGTCGGTCAGGGTGCCCGAGACGAGCACGGTGTCGATGCCGCGTTCGGTGAGAAACCGCAGGAGGTCCGAGGAACCCGGCGTGAAGGCGCTGAAGCGGGTCTTGTCCATGAGGACGTCCGGGTCCGCGGTCCTGAGGCCGGGGTAGAGCGCGTGGCCGTGGGAACCGGGCTGGAACAGGGCCACCTCCGCGCTGCCGGCCGCGGCGCTCTGGAAGAGTTCGAAGTAGACGGGCCAGTCGCTGGTCGACCGCGTGGTGAACCGGAGGTAGACGTTCGTTCCGCCGTGGGAACGGACAGCCTCGCTGAGGGCGTTGATGTGGGGGACGACGCTTCTGGCTTCGGGGACTTCCATCAGCGCGCCCTCCTCCACGAACCCGTTCTGCATGTCTATGACGAGGTGGGCCGTGCGCGACGGGTCCAGGGTGGTGAACGCGAACTCGCGCCCGCCCTTCAAGGCCCTGTAGCGGGCCCGGACCGTCGGGTCGATGACGGTGTCGTGCATCTGGTGCTCCTTGGCGTCAGTGCGGCGTGCGCGCCTGGTTGACGGACAGTCGTTCATCGAGGGGGTCCGCGAAGTAGGTCCTCCCCTTGGTGGCCACGGCCATGGCCACGTGCACGCCGAACGCGACGGCGAATCCGATGTAGGCCGACAGCCCCTTGAGTACGGGGTTGGTGGCGAGAAGCCAGATCAGCGAGGCACCGACGGTGCCCGTCAGCAACGCGGTGACACCGACGGCGTTGTAGCGGCGCAGCTGGCTGCTGCGGTACTCGACGGGACCGGTCACGATCTTCAGCAGGCCGCGGACCACCGTGATGTCGGCCACCACGCAGGCGACCCAGGCGAGCAGGAAGATCCCCGTCCATTCGAGGAACACGTTCAGGTTGCCCAGTACGTCGAACCACATCAGCAGGATCGAGAGGGCGGTCACGACGAGGAGCCAGAACCGGCGGCCCAGTCTCCGGGTGCCCACCGCCTCGGAACCGGAGGCGAACACGACCGAACTGATGTGCAGGTTCGTCAGGTTCACGCGGACCTGCGAGATCCAGGCCAGTGCCACACCGGGGAGCAGTCCCAGCAGGCCCACGAAGTACACGGACGGACTGAACTCCCCCATGACCAGCGTGAAGTACATGCCCAGGGGGATGGCGAAGAAGAAGAGCAGCACATAGGGAAGCACGACCGAGTACACGGCGCTGCGCCTGAACCGGTCGGCGCGGATGAACCGGTTGTAGTCGCCGGCCTCGAAGGGGTTGATGCCCACGGTGCCGGCCAGTCCCGCCACGACGCTGATGGTGCCGATGACACCTCCGACCGCGCCGGGCGGCATCGCGTTGAACATTCCGGACGGCATGCCGTCGTTCCGGTTCCACGCGATGACGATGGCCGCCACCAGCAGGACGAAGTAGACCGGGATCGTCCAGATGAGGATCTTCGTCATCGAGTTGATGCCGTTCCACGCCATGGGCAGGAACACGAGACCGACGAGGATGAACCAGATCTGGTCCGGCAGGTCCCAGATCAGATCGATCGAACTGGCGAGGATCTGTCCCTCGGTGCCGGCGTAGATGACGAAGGTGCCCGCGTAGATCACGGTGGTCAGCACCGATCCCACGGAGCCGAACCCGGCTCCCCGGGTCAGCAACTCGGAGGTCAGTCCTTCACGGGACGCGGTGCGCGCGACGACGAGCGCGAGCACGATCAGGACGGTGAAGGAGATGATCAGGCCCATCCACGTCGCCGCGGCCCCGTTCATGGTCAGGTAAAGACCGCCGACCAGGGGGAAGAAGAAGGCCGTGACGAAACCGACCAGGACACTGAAGATCGATCCGGCACCGCGTCTCGCCGAGTCGGGGACCCGTGATCGGGCGTAGTCGTCCTGGTCGTGGACAGCGTCCGGGGGCGGACCACCGGCCTGTCCTGCTCCGGCGGTGACGGTTGCTGCAGAGCTCTGCGGGGTCATCAGCGGTTTACCTCCCGAGCGGGGAGCCGGAGCACCAGGGCGCCGCCGGCCACGAGGAACACAGCGCACAGCGTCAGGCCGTGCACGGGTGAGGCGGTCAGGTCGCGGAGCCGGCCGAGAAGGCAGGTCGCGAGGAAGCCGCCGAGATGGGCCATCGAGGTGGTCAGGGCGATGCTGATCGGGGGAAGCAGTGCCTTGCGCGCGGATCGTGGGGCTCGCGTGCCCCGGCACCGTGCCTCGCCGCGTGGATCGGTCTCCGGAACTCCGCCGCCCCGGCTCCTCCTCCGTACGACGCTCCCCCACCGCCTGTGGGGGGAGGCTCCCCGGCACCGGACCCCGCTCCCTGAGCCGGTCCGGTCCGGTCGGAAAATCCTCTAGCTCTGGGTCTCCGGAAGATGCACGACGAGGCCGTCGAGTTCGTCGGTCACGGTGATCTGGCAGCCCAGGCGGGAGGTGGCGGTCCGCTCCTCGGCGAACTCCAGTGTCATCTCCTCCTCTTCGCCGGCCGGTGCGAGGGTCCGCGTCCAGGCGGCGTCGACGTGGAGGTGGCAGGTGGAACAGATGCAGTTGCCGCCGCACTCCCCGATGATCGACGGGAGTCCGTTGCGTACGGCGAGCTGCATGAGGTTGGTGCCGGTCTCGGCGTCGAGGGTGTGGGCGGTGCCGTCGTGCTCGACGAAGGTGATCTTGGGCATGTCGAGTCCTCTCACGGATCGGGGTGCGGTCTGGCCGGCGGTCCGGCGGATCAGTGACGCCACGGTGATCCGCCGGACGGGCACGGGAGGGGACGTGTCAGGCGTGGACCGTGTCCATGACGCGGGGTGCCTGCTGCGGCGGCACGTCCTTGGCGATCCACTGCTCGACCATGCGGCGCATCCGGATCGGGGCCCGGTCGATGGCGATGCGGGCCTTGCGCCGGTCGGGGTGGGCCAGCTCGTTGATCTGGATGGCTTCGAGGACCGCCTTGTCCTCCGCGAAGGCGATGCGGAACTCGTCGGAGAGCGCCTTGTTGGTGGCCTCGTCGACGGGGAAGTTCTTCACGTGCATCCAGTGGTCGATGGAGGTGTGCGCGTCGACCGGGGTGATGAAGTGGCAGGCGAAGATGCGCATGCCCTCGTCGCGGTGGTCCTCGGGGTTCGTCCTGCCGCTGTCGAGGGAGCCGAAGTCGATGACGGCGATGCTGGGCGCCAGGTAGTGGTAGTAGTGCCAGCGGTCGACGTTTCCGGCGAAGTTCCCGAACTTGGCGAACAGCGGGATGGGCGGGGCATCGTTGATCCAGCGCCAGGTCACCAGGTCGTCGCCGCGCAGTTCGGTGCTGACGGGGACGTCCTCGCCGGCCTCGTTGCCGAGGGTGGACAGGTGGACGAAGTTGACGTGGGCGGGGTCGCAGAGGTTGTCGGCGAGGCTGAGGTAGTCGGCCTCGATGCGCAGGGCGTCGCCCTCGGCCACGTTCCAGGCCTCCGAGTGGTACTCGGGCAGGTCGAAGACCAGGTCGGTGTCGGCGAGCTCGGGATCGCCCATCCAGATCCAGACCAGGCCCATGTTCTCGTGCGTCGGGTAGGTCGTGACGCGGATGTCCGGGACGGGACCGGACTGGCCCGGAACGCGGATGCAGCGTCCGCCGGACTCGAAGGTCATGCCGTGGTAGCCGCACTCGACGGCGTCGCCCTTGAGCCGGCCCATGGACAGCGGCAGCAGCCGGTGGGGGCACATGTCCTCCATGGCCGCGACCTTGCCGTCGGCCGTGCGGTAGAGGACGACGTCCCGCTCGAGGATGCGGTGCCGGGACAGCTCCCCGGTCACGTCACGCGACCAGGTCAGCGGATACCAGGTGTTCTTCACGTATTCGGCCATACGAAGCTCCTGGGAGAAAGCGGGGGACGGGGGATCGCGGTCATCCGCGTCGGGGTGGCCGCGCAGGAACGCCGGGACGGGGCGCTGGGCCCGGAGTACGGCCCGTGGAACGGTGCCGTACGGGGCCGAGGTGAGTAATCCGAGCACGTACTAGCGCCGGAAGCAAGGGTCTCGACAGCCTGAGACCTCCGCGAAATCCACCCCAGGTCTCGGCAACACTCCTTGAATGCCAAGAGTCTGCCGATCGCCTTCGACCAGGCACAGAGCACTGAGGCTCAGTGGATTCCCGCAGCCCGACCCCTTGCAATCCGAGATCGTACGTGCTCGGATTATCTCGGCGGGGCGGGTTCGGCCGGGCCGCTCCCAGAGCCACAGTCCCGCACTGCCCGAGCCGTTCAGGCCCGTCCTCGCACTTTCCGCACCTGCCCCGAACGACCGCGCCCCGCGCCCCCGGTGTCCCGAGGGGCGGCGCCCGCACCCCTGGAGGGACGCCCATGTTCGACTTCTCGTCCGTCGACCTCCTCGACGCCTTCACCCGCGAACTGCAGCTGTGCAAGGTCCGCGAGGGAGAGCACGTCGTCGTGCTCTCCGAGCCGGGCAGTCGCGGCGACTACGTCGCCGCCGCGTTCGGCGCCGCGAAGACCCTCGGCGCCCACGTCATCTCCGCCACCGTGCCCGGCGGCAGCCCGGCCCCGCTCCCCAGCACCCACACCGGTGCGGGCCCCGGCTTGAACTCCGTCCTCAACGACACCACCGCGCAGGACCTGCTGAAGTCGGCCGACCTGGTCGTCGACCTGACCCGCGAGGGGTTCATCCACGCCCCCGTGCAGCAGGAGATCCTGAAGACCGGCACCCGCATCATCTTCATCTGCGACGCCCCCGACGTCCTCATCCGCAACCTGCCGGCCGAGGGGGACAAGGCCCGCGTCCAGGAAGGCGTGGACAAGGTCGAGAACTCCTCGGTGATGCGCGTGACCTCCGCCGCCGGCACCGATCTGACCGTGCAACTGGCCGACTCCCACCCCGAGTTCCAGACCGGGTTCGCAGACGACCCGGGCCGGTGGGACCACTGGCCCAGCACCATGGTGCTGTGCTGGCCGGAGATCTCCGACGGGCAGATCGTGCTGGCCGAGGGGGACATCCTGCTGCCGTTCAAGGAATACGTGCAGCGCCCGGTCACCCTCGAGATCGCCGGCGGCCACATCCAGAAGGTCACCGGCGGCGCCGAGGCCGAGCTGCTGAACACCTTCTTCGACGACTCGCGCGACCAGTGGGCCCGCAGTCTGTCCCACATGGGCTGGGGCCTGATGCGCAGCGCCGACTGGTTCGCCACCGCGATGTACGGCAAGGACCAGCTGATGGGTATGGACGCCCGCGCCTTCGCCGGCAACTTCCTGTGGTCGACCGGCCCGCACCCCCACCTCCAGCGCGACTCCTACGCCCACCTCGACATCGCGATGCGCGGCTGCACCGTGACCCTCGACGGCACCGACGTCGTGACCGCCGGCCGCCTCGTCGAGCGCTGACCTCCGCCCGCGCCGTACTCCAGGAGGAACCCATGGCTCTCAGCCAGTCCTACGAAATCACCGTCGTCGGCGGTGGCCTGGGCGGTCTCACCGCCGCCCTCGCCCTGCGCAGCAAGGGCTTGCGCGTCACCGTCCTCGAGCAGGCCCCCGAGCTGGGCGAGGTCGGCGCCGGCATCCAGACCGCGCCGAACGCCAGCCGCATCCTGACCCGCCTCGGGCTGCGCCGGCAGCTGGAGGCCATCCGCACCGAACCGCAGGACCAGGTGCGCCGCCGCTGGAAGGACGGCAGCATCATCGGCCTCACCCCGCTCGGCCGGCGCGTCCAGGACGAGTTCAACGCCCCCTACTGGCACTACCACCGCGCCGACCTGCACCGCGTCATCCTGGACGCCTGCACCGACCCGCTCGGGCCCGGCCCGGCCGTCCGCGTGCACACCGACAGCCGCGTCGTCGACCTGGACCGCACCGTCCCGGAGCGTCCCGTGGCCGTCACCCAGAACGGCACCCGCCACGAGGCCGACATCCTCGTCGGCGCCGACGGCGTCCACTCCCGGGTGCGCGACCTCATCGGCGCCGAGGACACCCTGGTCTTCTCCGGCGACATGGCGTTCCGCACGCTCATCCCCGGCGACCTGCTCCACGCCGACCCGGCCACCCGCTTCCTGTTCGACCGCTTCCAGAGCACCATCTGGTACGGGCCCGGACGGCACCTGGTGCACTACCTGATCCGCGGCGGCGAGTCGCTGAACATCGTCGGCTGCGTGCCGTGGCAGGAGGAGTACGGCGAGAAGAAGGTTTTCGCCGGCACCACCGAGATGCTCGTCGACGCCTACGCCGACTGGGACGACCGCGCGCCGGCCATGCTGTCCAAGGCCAAGGGCGACATCACCTGCTTCCCCCTCTACCACCGCCGCCGCGACCCGAACTGGATCGACGGACGTGTGGCCCTGCTCGGCGACGCATGCCACGCCATGCTCCCGTACCAGGCCCAGGGCGCCTCACAGGCCATGGAGGACGGAGCCGTACTGGCCGAGGAGCTCGGCGCGGTGACCCGCGACGGCATCGACGAGGCCCTGCAGCGGTACGTCAACCGCCGCGCCCAGCACGCCGGCATGGTCCAGCAGGCGTCCCTGCGCAACCAGACGTTCTACCGCGTCCCCGACGGCCCCGAGCAGCAGGCCCGCGACGCCAAGCTCGGCGAGCTCTACGACGGCGAGTCGGACGTCTCCTACGACTGGCTCTGGCGGGGCACTCCGCTGGACGCCTCCGACGACGAGTCGTTCGCCTACCGCCACCACCACTGACCGGCGCCCTGGAGGTCCCCGTGCCCACCCCCTACGATTCCGACACCGACCGCGTCTACGAGCACGCCGGGTTCGGCGCCCCGGTCCGCCGGGGCAGCCGCCCCGCCCTGATCGTGGTGGACCTGACCCGCGGTTTCACCGAGCCGGAGTTCCCCACCGGAGGCGACCTCACCACGACCGTCGAGGCGACGGCGGAGCTGGTCGCCGCCGCCCGCGCCGGCGGCGTCCCGGTGGTGTGGACCGTCATCGCCTACACCCCGGCCGAAGCCGACGGCGAGGCGATCACCTGGTTCGCCAAGGCGCCCGGCATGCGCGCCCTGCGCGAGGGCAGCGAGGCCGTCGCCCTCGACCCGCGTCTGCCGTTCGCGCAGCAGGACCACCTGATCGTGAAGAAGGGTGCCTCCGCGTTCTTCGGCACCCCGCTGGCCTCGCTGCTCACCGGCCTCGGCTGCGACACCGCCGTGATCTGCGGCGCCACGACCAGCGGCTGCGTACGTGCCAGCGCCGTGGACGCCGTGCAGTACGGATGGCCCGTACTGGTGCCCGCGCTCGCCTGCGGCGACCGGGCCGCGGGCCCGCACGAGGCCGCCCTCTTCGACATCCAGGCCAAATACGGTGATGTCGTGGGCCACGACGACGTGGTGAAGTATCTGATGACGAAGGGAGCCTGACCGTGGCAACCATCCCGAAACCCGGACCGGCTCCCGCCGAGCAGTCACTGCGACCGCCGCGCCCGCCGCAGCGGTATCTGACCCAGCGCGCCCTGGCCGACCTCGCCGAGGTGCCGGCCCGCAGTCGCTGGGTCCGCAACGGCGACGTGCACCTGCACGTCCTGGACTACGGCGGCCCCGGCGTCCCCGTACTGGTCCTGCCGGGCATCACCAGCCCGGCGATGACCATGGACTTCGTGGCACGTGAGCTGAGCGACCTGGCACGCCCGATCGTGCTGGACATCCGCGGGCGCGGGCTGAGCGACTGCGCCGAGGACTACTCCCTCGAGGCACTCGCCGCCGACACCGAGGCCGTGATCGAGCAGCTGGAACTCGCCGGCACGGTCCTGCTCGGCCACTCCATGGGGGCCCGTGTCGCCGCCGCCACCGCGGTGCGCGGCAAGGTCGCACTGGGCGGCACCCTGCTGGTCGACCCGCCGATGAGCGGGCCCGGCCGCGGACCGTACCCGACCACGCTCGCCGCGTTCACCCGGCAGCTGTTCCAGGCCCGGCGCGGCACGGACGCCGACGAGGTCGCCGCGTTCTGGCCGACCTGGCCGCGCCGCGAACTGGAGCTGCGCGCCCGCTGGCTCCCCAGCTGCGGCCTCGAGGCCATCGAGGGCGCCCACCACGGTTTCGAGAGCGAGGACTTCTTCGACTGGTGGCCGCGGGTGCCCGGCCGCACGACCCTGTTGTACGGTGCGAACAGTCCGGTCGTCACCGCCCAGGGCGCCGCCGAGGCGGCCGCGGGGAACCCGGACGCCACGACGGTGTGCATCCCGGACGCCGGGCACATGGTTTTCTGGGACAACCCGCAACCGGCCCTGCGGCTGCTGCGCGAAGCCCTCGTACGAACCATCGACCCGACGCCCGGGGACACCCCGGGCCCCTCACACGACAGCGGTGCCATGGCCTCCTCCTCAGCTCCCCGCGCCACCGACGGCCTCGCCGCGCCCGAGGAGCTCACGCACGCGCCCGGCTACCTGGCCCGGCGCATGTACCAGGCCTACCTCGCCGCCTGGCTGCACAACGTGGACGCGACGCTCACCGGCCCGCAGTTCGCCGTCCTGCAGATCACCGGCGAGAACCCCGGCTCCGACCAGCGGTCCATCGCCGCCCTGGCCGCACTGGACACCTCGACCATGGCCGACGTCGCCCGCCGCCTGGAGAACCGGGGTCTGCTCTCCCGTACTCCCTCGCCCGCCGACGCGCGGCGCAAGCTCCTCGATCTCACCCCCGAGGGCCGTGCCACCGTGCAGGCCGCCAATCAGCGGGCCCGCAAGCTCGACGAGGAGCTGCTGCGGCCCGTCCCGCCGGAGCAGCGCGCCCAGGTCCTGGCGTACCTGTCGACGCTGGCCGACCACTGGGAGCAGCTCGGCCAGGAGAGCTGACCCCCGGCTTTCCCCGCCACTCCGCCCGGCGGGCCCGCCGGTCCCCGCCACTCCGCTCACCGGCCTCCCTGCCCCGCCCCGGCGGGTCCGCCGGGGCGGGGCAGGGAG
>NZ_LIQT01000046.1 GCF_001418415.1 Streptomyces hirsutus | reverse complement strand
CCCCGGACCGGACCGGCTCAGCCGCCGGACGTGTCGAGTTCGGCGTCCTCGCCGACGCCCGCGCACTCGTACGGGTCCTTCAGCCAACCGTCCGGCAGCGCCACCCGGTTGTTGCCGGACGTACGGCCGCGGGGGCCGTCGGCGCCGGTCGGCCAGGGCTGGTCCAGGTCCAGTTCGTCCAGCCCGGCCCGCAGCGTCTCGAGGGACGAGGTGATCGCGAGCCGCTTGCGCATCTCGGAGCCGACCGCGAAGCCCTTCAGGTACCAGGCGACGTGCTTGCGGAAGTCGATCACTCCGCGGGCCTCGTCGCCGATCCACTCGCCGAGCAGGGTGGCGTGCCGGACCATGACGTCGGCGACCTCGCGCAGCGTGGGCCGGAGGAAGTCGTCCCGGCCCTCGAAGGAGGCGACCAGGTCGGCGAACAGCCACGGCCGGCCCAGGCAGCCGCGCCCCACCACGACCCCGTCGCAGCCGGTCTCGCGCACCATCCGCAGCGCGTCGTCGGCGGACCAGATGTCGCCGTTGCCGAGCACGGGGATCTCCGGCACGTGCTCCTTGAGCCGGGCGATGGCGTCCCAGTCGGCGGTGCCGCCGTAGTGCTGGGCGGTGGTGCGGCCGTGCAGGGCGACGGCGCTCACCCCCTCTTCCACGGCGATGCGGCCGGCGTCCAGGTAGGTCAGGTGGTCGTCGTCGATGCCCTTGCGCATCTTGATCGTGACCGGCAGGTCCCCGGCTCCGGCGACCGCCTCGCGCAGGATGGAGCGCAGCAGGTTCCGCTTGTAGGGCAGGGCCGAGCCGCCGCCCTTGCGGGTCACCTTCGGTACCGGGCAGCCGAAGTTGAGGTCGATGTGGTCGGCGAGGTCCTCCTCGACGATCATGCGGACCGCCTTGCCCACGGTCACCGGGTCGACGCCGTACAGCTGGATCGAGCGCGGCGTCTCGCTCGCGTCGAAGTGGATCAACTGCATGGTCTTCTCGTTGCGTTCGACCAGCGCCCGGGTGGTGATCATCTCGCTGACGAACAGCCCCTTGCCGCCGCTGAACTCCCTGCAGAGCGTGCGGAAGGGGGCGTTGGTGATCCCGGCCATGGGGGCCAGCACGACGGGCGGCCGGACCGCGTACGGGCCGATCGTCAGGTCCGACGGGGCCGGTGCCGGGGCGGGGTCCGGAGCCGTGGCCGGGTTCGGGGTGGAGGGGGGCGTGGACATTCCCCCATTGTCGCGCATACCGAGCACGCACAGGTCATTAGTTAGCCGCACTATTGAACCGCGCGTACGATGGCGTGCATGTCCGAGCTCAGCCCGCGCCGACGTCTCCTCGTACTCGCGATCTGCTGCATGAGCCTGCTCCTCGTGAGCCTGGACAACACGGTCCTGAACGTCGCCCTGCCGTCGCTCCAGAGGGATCTGGACGCGAGCACCTCGGGCCTGCAGTGGACCATCGACGCGTACACCCTCGTCCTGGCGTCGCTGCTCATGCTCGCCGGCTCCACGGCCGACCGGATCGGCCGCAGACGGGTCTTCACGGCGGGCCTGGTCGTCTTCACCCTCGGTTCGCTGCTGTGCTCGCTCGCGCCGAACCTGGAGGCGCTGGTCGCCTTCCGCATGGTGCAGGCGGTGGGCGGTTCGATGCTCAACCCGGTCGCCATGTCGATCATCACCAACACCTTCACCGACCCGCGCGAGCGCGCCCGCGCGATCGGCGCGTGGGGCGCGGTCGTCGGCCTGTCGATGGCGGCGGGACCCCTGGTCGGGGGCCTGCTGGTGGACTCCGTCGGGTGGCGCTCCATCTTCTGGATCAACCTGCCGGTGGGCCTCGCCGCCCTCGTCCTCACCCTGCGCTTCGTCCCGGAGTCCCGGGCGCCGAAGGCCCGCCGCGCCGACCCGGTGGGCCAGTTGCTGGTCATCGCCCTGTTCGGCTCGCTGACGTACGCGATCATCGAGGCACCGCACGCGTCGCTCTCCACCACGGTCCCCTTCGGCGCCGTCGCGCTCGCGTCGCTGGTCGCCCTGCTCCGCTACGAGTCCCGGCGTCACGAACCCCTCATCGACCTGCGCTTCTTCCGCTCGGCGCCGTTCAGCGGGGCCACCGTGATCGCGGTGAGCGCGTTCGCCTCGCTCGGCGGGTTCCTGTTCCTGTCGACGCTCTACCTGCAGAACGTACGGGGCCTGAGCGCCCTGGAGGCCGGGCTGTGGATGCTCCCCATGGCCCTCCCGACGTTCCTGTGCGCCCCGCTCTCCGGCCGGCTGGTCGGCAACCGGGGACCCCGGCTTCCGCTGCTGATCGCGGGCGGCGCGATGACGGCGGCCGGGCTCCTCTTCGCCCTCTTCGAGGCCGAGACGTCCAACGCCACACTGGCCGTCGGGTACGTCCTGTTCGGCGTCGGCTTCGGCTTCGTCAACGCGCCCATCACCAACACCGCCGTCTCCGGCATGCCCCGCGCCCAGGCCGGGGTGGCCTCGGCGGTGGCCTCCACCAGCCGGCAGCTGGGCCAGGCGCTCGGCGTCGCGGTGATCGGCGCGGTGCTGGCGGCCGGGGTGGACTCCTCGTCGTACGCGGAGAGCTTCACGGAGGCCTCGCGGCCCGGCTGGTGGATCCTCACCGCGTGCGGACTCGCGGTGCTGGTGGTGGGCGCGGCGACCTCGGGCCGCTGGGCCCGCGCGACCGCGCGGCGGACGGCCGAGCGGCTGGAGTCGGCGGAGATCCGCGAGGTGGCCGGAGCGGACGCCTGAGCACACGGCCCCCGTGTGGAGGCGCGCGCTCGCGCGTCACCGGGCGCCCCCTCCCGTACGGGCCGGGTCTCCACCGAATTCGCCCGCGGAGAGCCCCCGTTGATGTTGTTCTTGCCGCAGACTCCTTGTCGTCCCCGATCGGGGGCGACAGGTACCGCGACGACGACCACGGATGCCGGAGGCCTCATGCCCCAGATCGACACGAGCAAGGTCAGCCGCTGGGACCAGCACGGCCGGGAACACGTCGTACGGGTCCGGCGCACCGGTGTGCAGCGCACGATCAGCTGCGAGACCTGCGACTGGCGCCGACGCGCCCAGTTCCTGCCCTGGCTGAAGGCGCAGGAACATCTGGTGGAGGCCCACCAGGCGACGGTGGACCCCACGGAGAGATGAGCCGCCCCGGACGGCGCGGGAAGCGCTGTCCGGGGCGGCTCGACGAAGTCGACGGTGTCAGGGTCCGTCCGGCGGATCACGCCGGACCGGGCCTACGGCGTCAGCAGCCGACCAGGCGGCTCGCCAGGTAGCCCTCGATCTGGTCGAGGGAGACCCGCTCCTGCTTCATGGTGTCGCGCTCGCGCACGGTCACCGCGTTGTCCTCGAGCGTGTCGAAGTCGACCGTGACGCAGAACGGCGTACCGATCTCGTCCTGGCGGCGGTAGCGGCGGCCGATGGCGCCGGCGTCGTCGAACTCGATGTTCCAGTTCTGCCGCAGCGCCTGGGCGAGGCCCTTGGCCTTCGGCGACAGCTCCGGGTTGCGGGAGAGCGGGAGCACCGCGACCTTCACCGGGGCCAGGCGCGGGTCGAGACGCAGCACCGTGCGCTTCTCCAGCTTGCCCTTGGCGTTGGGCGCCTCGTCCTCGACGTAGGCGTCGATCAGGAAGGCGAGCATCGCCCGGCCGAGACCGGCCGCCGGCTCGATGACGTACGGCGTCCAGCGCTCGCCGGCCTCCTGGTCGAAGTAGGAGAGGTCCTGGCCGGAGGCCTTGGAGTGGGCGCCGAGGTCGTAGTCGGTGCGGTTGGCGACGCCCTCGAGCTCGCCCCACTCGCTGCCGCCGAACTGGAAGCGGTACTCGATGTCAGCGGTGCGCTTGGAGTAGTGGGAGAGCTTCTCCTTCGGGTGGTCGTACCACCGCATGTTCTCCTCGCGCATGCCGAGGCCGGTGTACCAGTTCCAGCGCTGCTCCATCCAGTACTCCTGCCACTGCTCGTCCTCGCCCGGCTTGACGAAGAACTCCATCTCCATCTGCTCGAACTCGCGGGTGCGGAAGATGAAGTTGCCGGGCGTGATCTCGTTGCGGAAGGACTTGCCGATCTGGGCGATGCCGAACGGCGGCTTGCGGCGCGAGGTGGTCTGCACCTGGGCGAAGTTGGTGAAGATGCCCTGGGCGGTCTCGGGGCGCAGGTAGGCGACGGAGCCGGAGTCCTGCGTCGGGCCGAGGTGGGTGGAGAGCAGGCCCGAGAACTGCTTGGGCTCGGTGAACTGGCCCTTGTTGCCGCAGTTGGGGCAGTTGATGTCGGCGAGGCCGTTCTCCGGGGCGCGGCCCTTCTTCTCCTCGTACGCCTCTTCCAGGTGGTCCGCGCGGAACCGCTTGTGACAGGCGGTGCATTCGGTGAGCGGGTCCGAGAAGGTGGCGACGTGACCGGAGGCGACCCACACCTCGGGGGCCAGGATCACCGACGAGTCGATCCCCACGACGTCCTCACGCGACGTCACCATGTAGCGCCACCACTGACGCTTGAGGTTCTCCTTGAGCTCGACACCCAACGGCCCGTAGTCCCAGGCGGCACGCTGGCCGCCGTAGATCTCACTGCAGGGGAATACGAAGCCTCGGCGCTTGCTCAGGCTGACGATGGTGTCGATCTTGTCGGCGGCCACGGTGCTCTCTTCATTACGACGACGGGCGACGAAGCGAGATTGCTTCCAGCGAAGCACTCAGGCTACCGGCGGGCCCCGCCCCCCGACCAATTCGGGGCCCTCACCAAGGGCCCGGGGTTCTCCGGCGCGGGCCCTCCACCCCCCTTGTTGACAACGGTTTCCATATTAGTTGAAAATGGGAGTCATGAACGTACGACGACGCCTCATACCCGCGAGCGCGGTGACCGCGGTCACCGCGCTCGCCCTGGGCACCCTGTCCGCCTGCTCCTCCGACAGCGCCGCCGCGGGCAACACCGGGAAGTTCGACGTCGTCGCCTCCTTCTACCCGATGGCGTTCCTGGCCGAGCAGATCGGCGGCGACCACGTGAACGTCACCAGCCTGACCCAGCCCGGCCAGGAGCCGCACGACCTGGAGATCAGCGCCAAACAGACCGCGCAGCTCGAGGAGACCGACGCGGCGCTCTACCTCAAGGGCCTGCAGCCCAACGTCGACGAGGCCATCGGCCAGTCCGGGGTGAAGACGAAGATCGACGCGGCCACCCTGACCACCCTGGAGACGCACGGCGCCGAGGACGGGCACGGTCACGGGGACGAGGACCACGCCCACGAGGACGAGGGCGGGCACGAGGGCCACAGCCACGATACCGAGGGCGGCAAGGACCCCCACGTCTGGCTCGACCCGGTCAAGTACGCCGAGGTCGCCGAGGGCGTCGGCAAGGCCTTCGAGAAGGCCGACCCCGACCACGCCGCCGACTACCGGAAGAACACCGACACCCTCGTCGGCAAGCTGAACGAGCTGGACACCACGCTCGAGGCGGGCCTGAAGGACCGGAAGACCGACGTCTTCATCACCACCCACGCCTCCTTCGGCTACTTCGCCGAGCGCTACGGCCTGACCGAGGAGGCCATCAACGGCCTCGACCCCGAGTCCGAGCCCAGCGCGGCCCGCGTGAAGGAGCTCACCGAGACGGCCGGGGCCGACGGCGTGACCACCGTCTTCTACGAGACACTGGTGAGCGACGACACCGCGAAGACGGTCGCCAAGGACGCCGGACTGAAGACGGACGTCCTCGACCCGCTCGAGGGCATCACCGACAGCTCCCGCGGCGCCGACTACTTCGAGGTCATGGAGTCCAACCTGAAGGCCCTGCAGACGGCTCTGGGATCCGCATGACCGGCCGCACGACCGGCCGCCCGGCCGGCCGACCGACCCACCGGAAGGCGGCAGCATGACGACGAACACCGAGCCCGCCATATCGACGCCGAGGACCGAGCCCGTCATATCCCTGCGCGGCGTCCACGCCGAGCTGGGCTCGCGCCCCGTGCTGCGCGGCATCGACCTCACCGTGCGCCGCGGCGAGGTCGTCGCCCTGCTCGGCGCCAACGGCTCCGGCAAGTCGACGACCGTGCGCAGCGTCATCGGCCAGGTGCCGGCCGGCACCGGCGAGATCGAGCTGTTCGGCACCCCGCAGCGCCGCTTCCGTGACTGGGCGCGCGTGGGATACGTCCCGCAGCGCACCACGGCCGCGGGCGGCGTGCCCGCCACCCTGACCGAGGTGGTCGCCTCCGGCCGTCTCTCCCGCACCCGCTTCGGTATGTTCCGCAAGGCCGACCGCGAGGCCGTACGCCGCGCGCTGGACCTCGTCGGCATGGCGGACCGGGCGAAGGACTCCGTGGACGCGCTCTCCGGCGGCCAGCACCAGCGGGTGCTGATCGCCCGCGCGCTCGCCGCCGAACCCGAGCTGCTGATCCTGGACGAGCCGATGGCGGGCGTCGACCTGGCCAGCCAGGAGGTGCTCGCGCGGATACTGCGCCAGCAGGTCGACCGGGGCACCACCGTCCTGCTCGTGCTGCACGAGCTGGGCCCGCTGGAGCCCCTGATCGACCGGGCGGTCGTCCTGCGCGACGGCTGCGTGATGCACGACGGCCCGCCCCCCAAGGCCGTCGGCCAGCACGCGCTGCCCGGCCACGACCACGTACACCCGCACGCACCGGCGGGCGCCGAACCGATCCGCACGGGACTGCTGAGCTGATTGCTGATGGACCTCCTGAACTACGCCTTCATGCAGCGGGCCCTGCTGGCGGCCGTCCTGGTCGGCATCACCGCCCCCGCGGTCGGCATCTACCTCGTCCAGCGCCGCCAGGCCCTCATGGGCGACGGCATCGGGCACGTCGCGATGACCGGCGTCGGCCTCGGCTTCCTGCTCTCCTGGTCGCCGGTGTGGATGGCGACCCTGGTCTCCGTCCTCGGCGCCGTCCTGATGGAACTGATCCGCTGGTACGGCAAGGCCCGCGGTGACATCGCCCTCGCGATGCTGTTCTACGGCGGTATGGCGGGCGGCGTGATGTTCATCAACCTCGCCCCGACCGGCTCCAACGCGAACCTCACCTCGTACCTGTTCGGCTCCCTGTCGACGGTCTCCGAGTCCGACGTGACGGCCATCTGCCTGCTGGCCGCGTTCGTGGTGCTGGTCACCGTCGGTCTGCGCCGCCAGCTGTTCGCGGTCAGCCAGGACGAG
This sequence comes from Streptomyces hirsutus, assembly GCF_001418415.1. GTDB lineage: Bacteria > Actinomycetota > Actinomycetes > Streptomycetales > Streptomycetaceae > Streptomyces > Streptomyces hirsutus. The sequence continues at coordinate 40,813 of NZ_LIQT01000046.1, read as the reverse complement.
GAGTTCGCGCGGGTCACGGGCCTGCCGGTGCGGTTCCTGAACCTGCTCACCGCGGTCACGGCGGCGGTCACCGTCACCGTCGCGATGCGCGTGGTGGGCCTGCTGCTGGTGAGCGCGCTCATGGTCGTGCCCGTGGCCGCCGCCCAGGCGCTCAGCCGCAGTTTCGCCGCCACCTTCGCCATCGCCGTCGCGATCGGCGTGAGCGTGACCATCGGCGGCACGGTCACCTCGTACTACCAGGACGTGCCGCCCGGGGCGACGATCGTGCTGCTGACGATCGCCGCGTTCATCGCGCTGACCGTCCTGGCCACCCCGCTGGCCCGCCGCCGCGCCCGCGCGCTGGCCGCCGCGCAACCCGTGCCGGACCCGGCCGAGTGCGCCGTACCGGCCGGCCGGAAGCCGACCGGCGAGGCCGGCGTCTGACCGCCTCCTGTCCGGCCTGGCACAATGGCCGCGGCAGAGCAGAGGCAGACCGAGGAGGAAACCGGTGACCACCGCTGGACCGCCCGTGAAGGGCCGCGCCACCAGGCAGCGGGCCGCTGTGGCGGCTGCGCTCCAGGACGTCGACGAGTTCCGCAGCGCGCAGGAGCTGCACGACGTGCTCAAGCACAAGGGCGACTCGGTGGGGCTCACCACGGTCTACCGCACCTTGCAGTCCCTCGCCGACGCCGGCGAGGTGGACGTGCTGCGCACGGCCGACGGCGAGTCCGTCTACCGCCGCTGCTCCACCGGCGACCATCACCACCACCTGGTCTGCCGCAACTGCGGCAAGGCGGTCGAGGTCGAGGGCCCGGCCGTGGAGACCTGGGCGGAGGCCATCGCCGCCGAGCACGGCTACGTCAACGTGGCCCACACCGTGGAGATCTTCGGGACCTGCGCGGAGTGCGCGGCGGCGGCGAGCGGCAGCTGAGACCCCGGACACGGAGAGGGGCGCGGAGGTGATCTCCGCGCCCCTCTCCGTGTTCACGCCCGCTCCCTCACTGTTCCTGCCTGCCCTCCATGGCGAGCAGTTCCTCGTTCGGGATCGCGCCGCCGAAGCGGCGGTCGCGGGAGGCGAATTCGAGGCACGCGCGCCACAGGTCCCGGCGGTCGAAGTCCGGCCACAGGACGTCCTGGAAGACCATCTCCGCGTAGGCGCTCTGCCACAGCAGGTAGTTGGACGTGCGCTGCTCACCGCTCGGCCGCAGGAACAGGTCCACGTCCGGCATGTCCGGGTAGTACATGTAGTTCTGCAGCGTCTTCTCGTTGACCTTCGCCGGGTCGAGACGCCCCGCCTTCACGTCCTCGGCCAGCGCCTGCGCCGCGTCGGCGATCTCGGCGCGGCCGCCGTAGTTCATGCAGAAGTACAGGGTGAGCCGGTCGTTGTCCTTGGTCTGCTCCTGCGCGACCTGGAGTTCCTTGGCGACCGACTTCCACAGCTTGGGCATCCGCCCCACCCAGCGCACCCGCACGCCCAGCTCGTCGAGCTCGTCGCGGGACTTGCTGATGAAGTCGCGGTTGAAGTTCATCAGGAAGCGCACCTCGTCCGGCGAGCGCTTCCAGTTCTCGGTGGAGAAGGCGTACAGCGAGATGGCGCCGACGCCCATCTCGATCCCGCCCTGGAGCACGTCCAGCACGCGCTCGGCGCCGACCTTGTGGCCCTCGGTGCGCGGCAGGCCCCGCTCCTTGGCCCAGCGGCCGTTGCCGTCCATCACGATCGCCACGTGCTTGGGGACCAGCTCACTGGGAAACTTCGGAGGCCGCGCGCCGGAGGGGTGCGGTACCGGCGTCTTGTACTCCCTGCGCTGACGCCCCAGGAACCCGCGTACGGCCATGTGCTTCTCGTCTCCTCGTGCTGACGTGTCGTGATTATTTTTCGACGTACCGCAGGGAGCGCAACCCGCGCTCCAGGTGCCAGTGGAGGTACGCGGACACCAGCCCGCTCCCCTCCCGGACGTACCGCGCCTCGGACGCGTCCGCCGTCTCCCAGTCTCCCGCGAGCAGCGCGCCGAGCAGTTCCAGGGCCTGCGGCGAGGGCACGACGCTGCCGGGCACCCGGCAGTCGGCGCAGACGGAACCGCCGGAGGCGACCGAGAAGAACCGGTTCGGTCCGGGCAGCCCGCACTTCGCGCAGTCGCCGAAGGTCGGGGCGTAGCCGTTGACGGCGAGGGAGCGCAGCAGGAACGCGTCGAGGACGAGATGCGGTGCGTGCTCGCCGCGGGCGAGGGTCCGCAGGGCGCCGACGAGCAGCAGATACTGCTGGACGGCCGGCTCGCCCTCGTGGTCGGTGAACCGCTCGGCGGTCTCCAGCATGGCCGTTCCGGCGGTGTAGCGGGCGTAGTCGGTGACGATCCCGCCGCCGTACGGCGCGATGGTCTCGCTCTGCGTGCACAGCGGGAGGCCGCGCCCGATCAGTTCGCTGCCCTTGGAGAAGAACTGCACGTCCACGTGGGAGAACGGTTCGAGGCGTGCGCCGAACTTGGACTTCGTCCGGCGCACGCCCCTCGCCACGGCACGTACGCGCCCGTGACCGCGCGTGAGCAGAGTGATGATCCGGTCCGCTTCACCCAGCTTCTGGGTGCGCAGCACTACGCCGTCGTCGCGGAACAGACTCATGCGTCCATTCTCGCGTACCCGTGGGGCTCCCCTGCCACGCGGTCGGGACCTGGACTCCGCGGGTCACCGTTTCGGTTCTGTGGCCGACGGGTTTACTCGATGCCAGTGTCGCGGTCAGGGCGGGGACGCCGGTCAGCAGCGTGTACCAGCTGCCGACAGCGGCCTCGGCGTCCAGCACGTCCCGGCCGAGATGCCGGGCCAGGGTGGGGGCCCTGTTCGTTCCCGGTGGTGGTCCGGCGCAGGCAGACATGATGCGGCGCTTGGTGGCGGTCACGCCGATCCGCGTGACGGTCTTCTCGCGGATCACGCAGCGACGTCCGCCGGCCACCGCGGTGAGTTTGTCGAGATCCGCGGCCGCCCCGGCCGGGCGCCTGTCCCGGGCCGCCTGTCGGCCTGCGTCGTTCGCGGTGGAGTGGACCAGGATCTGCAGGTCGTGGCCGCCGTGCGCCTCGGTCTTGCCGGGCATGTGCTGCGCGTCCCGATCGCAACGGTGTCCGACATGAGGGACGTGCTCCAGCCCTGGTACGTCGTCACGACATACACCGCCACCTCCTCCACCCAGCCGTCCGCCTTCCTCGGAAGTCGGCTGTCCGTCATGAGACGTGAACCGATGGACTCGATGCCGTACTGGTCGCGCACGACCGTGAGGAGGCACGCCGTCTCCTCCGCGACCGACCCCGGGGCGGTCAGCGAATGCCGACGTAGAAACGGGTTTGGTCGCTGCGATGCAGCGCACGATAGGCCTCGAAGCGGGTCCGGTCGGACAGCCATGCCACGGACTCGATACCGAGGAGCGGGGTGGAGGTGGAGACCTCCAACAGAGCGGCGTCCTGCTCGTCGGGGAAGACCGCCTCGATCCACCGGTCTGCGCCGGAGGGTTCGAGACCGTAGCGCCGACGCAGTACGTCGTAGAGCGACTGGTTCTCCAGGACAGCCTTCTCCAGGCCGAGTGCCAGGCGCGCGGGGATGGCAGCATCCACGAGCAGCCAGGGCTGACCGTCGACCCGCCTCAGCCTGCGCACCCGCACGACCTGCTCCCCGGGGGGGATGCGCAGGAGCGAGGCCTCCCGCTCGTCCGCCTCGCCCAGCTCCTGGCAGAGCGTCTGTGTGGTGACACGGCGCCCGGACTCGCGCAGATCGTCGGCGGATCCGGAGACCGACCCGACGAACCGCAGCTCGGTCTTGCGGGGGGACACGAAGGCTCCGCGTCCTTTGACCTTGTAGATCAGCCGCTGCTGCACCAGTTCACGCAGCGCTTCCCTGACCACGGTCCGTGAGACGCCGTAGAGGTCGGTGAGCTCAGCCTCGGAGGGCAGCGGCTGGTCCGGCCCGAGCCGCCCACTCTCGATCTGGGCCCGCAGCACCGTCATCAGTTGCATCCACAGCGGTTCGCCGGCGTCGCGGCTCAAGGTCTCGTGCGTCATCGTCAGATCTGCCTCCTCGGCAGTGGTGAGGGCATGTCTTTCCAAGCGTGCCAACAAATCAACCTGTCATGACAGATGGGCAATCGACATGATGCCCCGCCACGCACCTCACCTGCTGACACTCACTCTATAAGTGATCTAGATCACATTACCTACTCCGCTCTGGCCAACCTGTCATCACAGACCTGTAATGACATCACTCATCGAGCCGCGGCCGGGGACGGACCCTCGAACCGCCGCATCCTCATCCTCACCTTCACCGTCAGGCTCGCTCCCAGGAGGCATCATGCGCATCCCCTCGACCTCGTGGCGCCGCATCGCGGCCGCTGCCTCACTCGCTACGGTGACCTTCCTGACCTCGGCGTGCGGTACAGGCACCGGATCGAACGGCGATGCTGCCGGGTCCGCCGCCAAGGGCGGCGACAAGCCGTTCATCGCCCTGAGCAACGGCTTCATCGGCAACGGATGGCGCCAGACCATGGTCGCCGCGTTCGAAGACGCCGCGAAGCAGGCCCAGGCAGACGGCCTGATCGGCAAGTACAAGGCCATCAACGCCCCCGGCGACAATTCGGCGACGGAGCAGATCGCCCAGATCAAGAGCCTGCTGCTGCAGAAGCCCGACGCGCTGCTCATCGACCCCTCCTCGCCCACTGCCCTCAAACCGGTCATCCAGCAGGCGTGCAACGCCGGCGTCAAGGTGGTCGTCTTCGATTCCGCGATCGACGCGCCCTGCGCCCACGTCATCCAGAACAGCTTCACCGACTGGGCCACCCACGCGGCCAAGCCTCTCCTCGAAGGCATCGGCGGCAAGGGCAACGTCATCGTCAGCCGCGGCGTGGTGGGTTCCCAGCCCGAGGCCGAGATGCACAAGACCACGCAGAAGATCCTCACCGACTACCCGTCGGTGAAGACCGCCGCGACGGTCACCGGTATGTGCGACGGCGCCACCGCGCAGAAGGCCGTCCTCGGAGTGCTCTCCAGCGTGCCGAAGGTCGACGGCGTCATCGGCTGCGGCGACGGTTACGGCGTCGCCCAGGCCTTCACCTCTGCGGGCAAGGACGTCCCGGCCGTCACCTTCGAGACCAACGGCCGCGCGCTGAATTACTGGAAGGACAAGAAGATCGACAACGGGTCGGTCGCCGTCATGTCCGACCCCGGTCAGTCGGTGGCCGCCATGTGGGCGGCACTCGACCTGCTCGACGGCAAGAAGGTCCCCAAGCACATGACCCTGCCCATCGTCCTGGTGGAGCAGAAGGACCGCGACGCCTGGGCCTCCGTGCTCAAGCCCGACCAGTACGCGGCCTGGCCGTGGACGCGCGACCTCTTCCGTCAGCAGGTGGAAGCGGCCGAGAACGGCGGCGAGCCGGTCCAGCCGCCCGTCCCGACGGCTGCTGACTGACCGGACGACACATCAGGAGCGAGGCAGGCATGGACGTCGACAAGTTGCCGGCGGGACCGCACGCGGTCCCGCCGGGGGAGGGCCGATCCCCCTCCACCGCAGTGCCCGTGATCGTCGCCACGAACGTGAGCAAGACGTACGGCCGCACCCACGCCCTCGCCGGCACGAACCTCACGGTCCACGCAGGCGAAGTGCTCGGCCTGGTCGGCCACAACGGCGCGGGCAAGAGCACCCTCATGCGGGTCCTCGCCGGTCTCGAGGGCTGCGACGAGGGCGCGGTCACCGTGCTGGGCCGCGAGGTCCCCGCCGGAACACGCCCCCGGGAGCAGGACTTCCGCGGCGTCCGCATGGCGTACCAGGAGACCTCGCTCTGCCCCGACCTCACGGTCGCGGAGAACATCTGGCTCTCCTCGCGCCGCGGCCTCCCCCGGCTGCGGTGGCGGCGGGCCGCCGCCGAGGCGGTGCGGCTGCGGCTCGACGAGATCTTCCCCGGCCACGGCATCTCGCCCCGCGACCGCGTCGAGGATCTCTCGATCGCCCAGCGGCAGATGGCAGAGATCGCCCGCGCCAGCCTGGCCTCGCCGCTGAACCTGCTCATCCTCGACGAGCCCACCGAGTCCCTCGGCCCGGACGCGGCCCAGTCCCTCTACGCCTACGTCCGCACGGTCACCGCCCGGGGTGGCTCGGTCCTGCTCATCTCGCACCGCATTCGCGAGGTCCTCTCCGTAGCCGACCGGGTGGCCGTGATGCGCGATGGCTCCGTCGTCGAGGACCTCCCGGCGCACGGCCTCGGCGAGGACGACGTGCTGCTCCTCATGGGCGCCGAGACCGCGGTGCGCGGCGCGACCGGGGCGAACCCGCCGGCCGCGCCGCGGAACGCTCCCCGCGCCGACACCCCCGTAGTGGCCGAACTGCGCGGGGCCACCGGCGCCGGACTGAACGGCGTCGGCCTGCGGATCGGGAAGGGTGAGGTCGTCGGCCTGGCCGGCCTGGCGGGCCAGGGCCAGCAGCAGGTACTCGAACGCCTGTGGCGCCCGGTACGCCGGGACACCGTGGTCCACGGAACCCGGGCCTACGTCCCGGGCGACCGGCAGCGTTCCGGGGTCCTCCCCCTGTGGACGGTGGCGGAGAACCTCACGATCTCGGCCATGCGCACCATCGCCCGCCACGGAATCCGCCGCCCCGTGCACGAAACCGCCGTGGCCGGGGACTGGGTCCGGCGGCTGTCGATCCGCGGCGGCGCCGACGCCGCAATGGCCGACCTCAGCGGCGGCAACCAGCAGAAGGTAATCGTGGCCCGGGCCTTTGCCTCCGCGGCGGACATGGTGCTGCTCGACGATCCCTTCAGGGGCGTGGACATCCACACCAAGACCGACCTGTACGGACTCATCCGCGCCGAGGCGGCCCAGGGCCGCAGCGTCGTCTGGTACTCCAGTGAGAACGCGGAGATGGCGCACTGCGACCGGGTCTACGTCTTCCGGGCCGGAAAGGTCGTCGCCGAACTGGTCGGCCCGGAGATTTCCGAGGAGCGGATCATCGCCGTCTCCTTCGCCGAAGGAGACCAGCCGCCCCCGGCCGCCGCCCTCGCGTCCGTGCCCACCGAGCCGACCTCCACCCGCTCTGTGGCCGCCCCCGCAGCGGCCGGGAACTCCGCTGGAGAACACCGTCATGACTGATGCCCTCACGTCGGCGCTGCCGACCAGAGCCGGAGTGCGCAGGAGCGCACCGGCAGCTGTCAGCACCATCGCCCTGGCCGCCATGGTCGTCCTCTGCGCGTCCCTCCAGCCGGACGTCCTGACCGTCCCCGGCTTCTCCCTCGTCCTGTCCGTGGCCGTCCCCCTGATCTTCGCGGCCCAGGCCCAGATGATCCTCATGTCCATCGGGGACATCGACCTTGGCATAGGCTCCTTCGTCGGCCTGGTCACCGTCATCGCCGCGACCGAACTGGTTTCCTCCCCGCTGCTCGGCACGCTGATCCTGTTCGCCCTCATCGCCGGCTACGCCGTCCTGGGCGCGCTCATCCACCTGCGCCGGGTCCCCGCACTCATTGCGACACTGGGTGCTTCCTTCGTCTGGCTGGGCCTCGGACTGTTCGTCCTGCCCACCCCCGGCGGCACCACCCCGGAGTGGCTGGCCTCCTTCGGCGCCTGGCAGCCCACGAGCTTCCCCGCCCCCCTGCTGCCGATCCTCGCCGTCGCCCTGCTCGTGTACCTCATGAGCGCCCGCAGCACCCTGGGCGTCCGCATCCGCGCCCTGGGCAGCAACCCCACGGCTCTCGAACGCGCCGGGCTGAGCCCGCTGTCCTCCCGGGTCGCCGCCTACACGGCCGCCGGCGCCCTCGGCGTGCTGTCCGGCCTTCTCCTCTCTTCCCAGACAGGCGGCGGAGACGTCTCCTCGGCCTCCAGCTACACCCTGATCACCGTCGCGGCGGTGATCCTCGGTGGCGGTTCGTTCCGCGGCGGCAGCGCCGTGCCGTGGGGCGTCGCCATCGGCGGGATGGCCCTCGGCCTGGTCAGCGTGACCCTCAGCCTCCTCGACGTGGCGACGAACCTCCAGTCGGCTGTCCAGGGCGGCATCGTCCTGGCCGTCCTCGCCGGCCGGGCCCTGATCGGAAGGGTGCTGCGATGAACACTCCCCGTAACCTGCTCTCGCGCCCCTGGATCTGGGGGTTCGTGGCAGCCCTGCTCGTCTGGGCCGTCATCATGGCGGTCTCCGGCCAGGGCGGCGGCCAAACGGTCTCCCTGGCACTCTCCCTCGCCCCCTACCTCGTCCTCGTCGGCCTCGGCCAGATGCTCGTCGTCACCGCCGGCCCCGGCAACATAGACGTATCCGTCGGACCGGTCATCTCGCTCGCCGGATTCGTCTCCGTCGGCACCTCCTCCGCCACCGGCTCGGTCGTCCTCGGCATTCTCGCCGGCCTCGCCGCCGGCCTCGTCGTCGCAGCCGTCAGCTCGGTCGCGATTCTCGGACTCTCCGTCCCCCCGATCATCGCCACCCTGGCGTCCGGACTGGTGGCCTCCTCCGCCACCCTGGTCATCGCCGACGGCTTCACCGCCCTGCCCGACCCCGGCCTGCGCAACCTGCTCAACCTGCGCCCACTGGGTGTCCCGCTGCTGGCCATCGTTGTCGCAGCCCTGACCGTCCTGGCGGTCCTGCTTCTGCGCGGCACCACCTACGGTCGGTCCCTCACCGCGATCGGCCAGAACACGCGCGCCGCCGAGCGTGCCGGCCTTCCCGTCGTCCGGATCACCGCCCTCACCTACCTGGCGAGCGGCGCCCTGGCCGGACTGGCCGGCTCCCTGCTCGCCACCTACATCGCCCCCACGCCCGACCTCGGCACCCGCTACCTGCTCGACTCGATCGCGGTGGTCGTCATCGGCGGCACGCTCATCTCCGGCGGCCGCGCGGTACCCGCCGGCGTCTGGGGCGGAGCGCTCTTCTTCATCCTGCTGGACGGCCTGGTCAACCTCGTCGGCTGGAGCACCGCCGCACAGAACCTCCTCAAGGGCTGCCTCGTCCTCTTCGTCCTTTTCCTCGCGGGCGGCGGAAGCCGCCGACCCGGCGCTGCACCCGTCCGCCCCACACGTCGGCCGTCCACCACGGCCGCACTCCCCACTCCCGCCAATACAGGAGGAACCACCCATGGCTGACACCGACGGCCTGCTCGAGGCCCGCGACTTCACCGGGCCCGCCGCCACCGCCGGCGCCTTCCACGTCAAGGGCGCGCAGGCCCAGGACTGGGGCTTGCAGAACCGGCTCTCCCGCATCTTCCGCCGCGACACCGGCCGCACCGTGATGCTGGCCTTCGACCACGGCTACTTCCTCGGCCCGATGGCCGGCCTGGAACGCCTCGACACCGGCATCGCCCCGCTCGTCCCCGACGCGGACGCGATCATGATGACCCGCGGCGCGCTGCGCACCAGCATCCCCCCGCACACCGACGCGGGCATCGTCCTGCGCGCCAGCGGCGGACCCAGCGTCCTGCGCGACCTCTCCGACGAGCACATCGCCCTGGACATCGAGGACGCGGTCCGGCTCAACGCAGCCGCCCTCGCCATCCAGGTCTTCATCGGCTCCGAGAACGAGTCCCGCTCGGTGCGCAACCTCGCCGCCCTGGTGGACGCCGGCCAGCGTCACGGCGTCGCCGTCCTCGGTGTCACCGCGGTCGGCAAGGACATGGTCCGGGACGCCAGGTACTTCCGCCTCGCCACTCGCATCAGCGCCGAGATGGGCGCGCACGTCGTCAAGACCTACTACGTCGAGGAGGGTTTCGAGACCGTCACGGCCAGCTGCCCGGTGCCGATCATCGTGGCCGGCGGCAAGAAGCTGCCCGAACTGGACGCCCTCACCATGGCCCACCGCTCCATCCAGGAGGGTGCCGCCGGCGTCGACATGGGCCGGAACATCTTCCAGAGCGAGCACCCTGCCGCCATGCTCGCCGCCGTCCGGGCCGTCGTGCACGACGATGCCAAGCCCGAGGAGGCCTACGAGCTGTTCCGGGACCGCGCCGCCGCGTCCGCCTGACCCTGCACGAGCGCCGGTCCCGGCTCCGCCTACCGGGACCGGCGCCCCACCTCCGGGAGCCCCCATGTCGCACCACCAGTCCGGCGAGGATGTCGTCGACCTCGCCGTCGTCGGAGCCGGAATCAACGGGCTGGCCATCGCCCGCGACGCCGCCGCCCGCGGCCTGCGCGTCGTCGTCGTGGACCGTGCCGACGCCGGATCCGGCACCTCGGCCACCTCCAGCAGGCTCATCCACGGCGGCCTCAAGTACCTCGAACGCTACGACTTCACACTGGTCCACGAATCCGTCCGGGAACGGCATCTGCTCTTCCGCAACGCCCCGCACCTCGTCCGTGACTACCCCATGCTCATCCCGTTCTACGCCGGGAACAGCAGGCCGGGCCCCCTCCTCCGGCTCGGTGTCGCCGTCTTCGACGCCATGGCCGCCGGCCGAGGCCGTGGTCGCGGTCGCGGCGTCTCCAACCGCCGGATAGCCATGCGCTGGCCGCATCTGGAGCAGAAGGGCCTGCGCGGCGGCGTACTCTTCAACGACGCCCAGGTTCCCTGGGCCGAGCGGCTCTGTATCGAACTACTCCTCGATGCCCGCCACCTCGGCGCCCGGATCCTCACCCACACCACCGTCACCGGGCTCCTCCGCTCCGGGGACCGCGTCACCGGCATCAGGACCCGCGAGAACCGCTCCGGCCACGAGCGGGAGATCCGCGCCCACCTCACCGTGAACGCCGCCGGCCCGTGGATCGACCGCGTCCTCGACGGCCAGATCGTCTCCAAGCGGCTCAACGGTGGCACCAAGGGCAGCCATCTCATCGTCGACCCGTTCCCCGGAGCCCCCAGCACCTGCATCTTCTTCGAGGCCGCCGCCGACCGGCGCCCGATCTTCGTCTTCCCCTGGGAAGGCCGCTACATGCTGGGCAGCACGGACCTGACCTATGAGGGTGACCTCGACGAGGTCGTCACCGATCAGTCGGAGATCGACTACCTGCTCGCCGAGACCAACCGGATCTTCCCCGGCGCCGGCCTCACCCCTGACGACGTGGTCTACACCGTGGCCGGCGTCCGTCCGCTGCCCTACGCCGCCGACGTCACGGACAACGCCAAGATCAGCCGGGGCCACACCGTCCTCGACCACGGTCCCGCCCACCCCGGCCTGCTCTCCATCATCGGCGGGAAGCTCACAACCCACCGGGCACTTGCCGAGGATGTCACCGATGCCGCTCTGAAGGCCCTCGGCCGCGCGCCTCGCCGCTGCACCACCCGCACCCGCCCGCTGCCCGGCGCCGACACCTCCGACTACGCGGCGTTCCGCGAGGAGTTCGTGCACGGCTCTCCTCTCTCCGCCGCGCAGCGCGGCCGGCTGCTCGACATCTACGGCGTGCGGGCCCGGCGCGTGCTCGCCCTCGCCGAGGAGGATCCCGCCCTCCTCGACGTCGTCGACGAGGAGTCCGGCGCTGTCGCCGCCGAGGTGGTTCTCGCCGTCAACGAGGAGGGAGCCGCCACCCTGGGCGACATCCTGCTCCGGCGTACCCTCATCGGACTGGGAAGCGACATGGGGCGTGGCGCGGCCCCTCGCTGCGCCCGCATCGCCGCCCCCCACCTGGGCTGGGACGAGCACCGCATCCAGGAGGAGATCGCCGCCTACGACGAGGAGCTGCGGCCCTTCCGCCCCCGCTCCCTGCGGACCCCGGCAGCCCCCGAGTCCCAGGAGAGGAGCATGTTGTGAGTACCTGCTACATAGGCGTCGACGTCGGACTCACCGCCTCGAAGGCCGCCGCGTTCGACACGGAGGGCCGCGAACTCCACGTCGTCACCGCCAGGACACCACGCACCTGCGTCACCCCCCACCGCCACGATGTGGACATGGAAGCCCTCGCGGACACTGTGCTCTCACTTCTGGGCGAGCTCGCGGCGAAGCTCGCAGCCGACGGTCGGACCCCCGCCGGTATCGGCGTGGCCGCGCACGGCAACGGTCTCTACCCCGTCGACGTCGGCCTGCGGCCCGTCGGCCCCGCCATCGCCTCCTCCGACAGCAGGGCCCAGCGGATCGTGGACGCCCTCGCTCCCGAGGACTCCGCCCGGCTGGCCGCGGAGACCGGGTCCATCCCCTGGGCCGCCCAACCCGCCGTTCTGCTCCGCTGGCTGCACGATCACGAGCCGGAGGCATACCGGGCCACCCGGTGGGTGCTGTCCTGCAAGGACTGGGTGACCTCCCAGCTCACCGGCATCGCCAGCGCTGACTACAGTGACGCGAGCGCCTTCGGCATGGTCGCTCTCGACAGCCGTCGTTACACCGCCACCACTCTGGAGCTGGTCGGCCTGCCCGCCGACGACCTGCGCCGCTTCCCCCCCTTGCGGCCCTCCGGCGAGGTGGTCGCCGGGCTGACGCCACAGGCCGCCGCCCGCACCGGCCTGCCCGAGGGGCTGCCGGTCATCGCAGGAGCCATGGACTGCGTGGCCGGGACGCTGGGTGCCGGCGGCTGCGACCTCGGCGACGTCACCGTCATCGTGGGCACCTGGGCGATCAACGGCGTCATCGTCCCCGCAGGCACCCCTGCGCCCAAGGTGACCCTCAGCGCCCTGATGCCGGATCCCACCAGGATGCTCGCCATGGAGGTCGCCCCGACATCGGCCGCCAATCTGGACTGGCTCGCCTCCGCCGCAGTCCCCCACGGTGCGCCTGGCGGAGTACCGCCGGCGGACCTGCTGCGGGAAGCCGCCACGGTCCCGCCGGGCGCGGACGGCCTGGTCTTCCTGCCGTTCGTCAACGGCGCGCCTGAGCACCCCGCGGCCTCGGGCACCTTCCTCGGCATCTCCGGCATGCACCGCCGCGGCCACCTCGGCCGCGCTGTCATCGAGGGCATCGCCCAGTACCATCGCGTCCAGGTCGAACGAGTCCTGGTGAGCGGCGCCGAGATCGGCCACCGCCCGTGGCGTATCGCCGGAGGCGGCGCGCGCTCCGAACTCTGGGCGCAGGTCTTTGCCGATGTGCTGGGCCACCCGGTCCGCCGCCAACTGACCAGCGAGCTGGGCGCCCGCGGCGTCGCCTCCCTGCTGCCCGCCGCCGTGGGCCACGACATCGCGCCGTGGTCGGTGGACGATACCGACGACCTCTGCGTCAGCCCCGGGCCCGACCGCGCGGTCTACCTCCGCCAGGCCGAGCTCTTCAACCGGTGCCTCGCCTCCGTGGCGACCGCCTGGACGGATGTCGAGCAGTACCGGACCACCACCGGGTAGCGCCCTGGCTCCCTCCTCCGCCGGCCGGCGGAGGAGGGAGCCACCGACCGGACGCCAGGGGAGACGGGTTGCCGGAGCGGTGGCACTCCGGCAACCCGTCGGGCAATCACTCGTAGCTCAGGCCGAAGCCGTAGGCGTAGGTGTCGCCCGCCGCGTTCTCGTACGCGTAGTCGTAGCCCTCGTCGTAGCTGGGCACGTCCGAGGCGTTGCGCTCCACCGCCGCCAGGTCGGCCGGGATGCCGAACGGCAGCTTGCCGGACGGGTCGAAGCGTCCCCGGATCACGTCGAGGGCGGCCTCGTGCGTGGTGTGGAAGGTGGCCAGGACCGCGTCGGCGCCCGGCTCGATCTCGTGGATCAGCCACGGGTTGACCATGTTGACGTTGAGGACGACGGTGTCGATCTGCTTCTGGAGGGCCAGGATGCGCTCGGAGTCGATGCCGGTGTCGGAGTCCTTCCGCAGTTCGATGGACGGCCCGTCGTCCTCCGTGTCGTCCTCGCTCCAGGCCAGGCTGGGCGCCACGTGGAGGTAGGCGTGGGTGGCGTCCGCCGGGTCGTCGACCAGCGTGAGGGCCGGGTCGTACTCGCTGATCAGCTTGCGCAGTGCCGTGGTCTGCGTGTCGGAGTCCCGCTCCTGGAAGACCTCGACGTAGAGCTTGACGGCACCGGCCTGCCGGTCGGTGAGGGGGAGCACGGACCGGCCGCCACGCCGCTCGTCGTTGCGCAGCAGCACGACGGACTTGCGGTGCGCCTCGTCCGCCCTGGCCTGCGAGGCGGGGTCGTCGGCGATGCGCTGCGCGCGGTCCGGGTCGGTGTAGGGGTCCTCGAACAGGCCGAGGTCGAACATCTCGGTGAGCAGGTAGGTCACGGAGCGGTCGATCTGCTTCTTCGTCACGAGCCGGGTCTCGATCGCCTCGATCAGCGGGGCCACGTCGGATCCGCCGGAGAAGAGGTTCGTGCCGGCGTGGATCGCCTTGGCGTACTGCTCGGCCTCGGTGAGGTGCTCGACGCCCCAGGCCCGGTTGCCGATGACGCCGGTGTCGGAGTTGATGTAGCCGTCGAAGCCCATCCCGTCGCGCACCAGGTCCTGGAGGATCGGCTTGTTGAAGGCGAAGCCGACCTCCTCGAACTGCTGTTTCTCGGTGTACCAGAGCTTCTTCGGCAGCTGGGGCGCGCTGCCGTCGTTCTCCGGGCGGGCGTAGTACGGCATGACCGACGTCGAGCCGGCGTCGATCGCGGCTTGCATGGGCGGCAGGTGGTACTTCGCCAGGCTGCCCGCGGTCGGGTACTCGTTGGTCTGGCCCCAGGGGTGGTGCGGGTCCTTGCCCTCGACCCGGGGGCCGCCGCCGGGGGCGTGCTTGGTGGTCTGCGCGACGCTGTGCGGGCCGAGCTCCTTGCCCTGGAAGCCCTTCACCACCGCGCTGATCATGTCCGCCGCGAGCCGCGGGTTCTCGCCGAACGTGCCGTCGGTCCGCGTCCAGCGCGGCTCGGTGGCGATGTCGGCCATGTACATGTAGCCCTTCTGGATGCCGACGGCGCGCCATTCCCTGGCGGCGGTCCGAGCGAAGTCCCGGACGATCCGCGGGTCGCGGGTGGCGGCCAGACCCAGTTCGCCGGGCCAGGTGGAGAGCTGCCCGCCGGCCTCGGCGTGACCGATGGTGCGGCTGGGGTTCACATGGTTGCGGGGGTTGGACGTCATCACGACCGGGATGCCGAGCCGTGAGGCTTCTGCGAGCTCCTGGAACTCGTTGTTGCGCCGCGCGAGGTCCTTCGGCTCGGGATCGTCGCGCACGATGAAGTAGCGCAGGTGGTCCTCGTCGAGCCCGGTGCGGCTCGTGGTGTCGTCGAAGGTGGAGATGAGCATCGTCCCCGCCTTCTCCTCGGTGGTCATCCGCCCGACGAGATCGTGGGCGCGCAGCTTCGAGGGCAGGCGCCAGTTCTCGTACGGGTCCAGGCGGCCGTTGTCGTTGAGGTCCCGGAACCGGTCGCCGCCCCGGGTGAGGAGGTCCTTGACCCGGGATTCGACGGACGGCTTCCCGCCCTTCCCCGCCCCTCCGTGGCTTCCGGCGTTCCCGGCGGCGGCGGTGCCGTGCGGGACGACCGCCAGTGGGAGGACGGCGGCCAGGGCCAGCCCCAGCCTCCGGGCGGTTCCGACATTCCGGGCATGCGGCGACGAACGCATCGTTGAACTCCTTGCCATGGGGTGATGAGTGCTGCCGGTCACGACCGCGGCGGCTGCTCGTACGCGGTCGGGGCGGGGGCCTGCTTCTTGCGGGGCCTACTTCTTCTCGGGCGTGCTGCCGGGGGCGCTGCCGGTGGAGTCGCGTACGACGAGGTGGACGGGCAGCTCGCGGCGGTGGGCCGCCGGCTGCTCCGGGCCCCGCAGGCGGTCGAGCATCAGGTCGACCGCGGCCCGTCCCACCGCCTGCGCCGGGACCTGGACCGTGGTCAGGGCGGGGTGGGCCATGCCCGCCATCGGGATGCCGTCGATGCCGACGACGCTCAGCTCCCCGGGGATGCGGACGCCCCGGGCGTGCAGCCGCGCCAACAGGCCCAGGGCCATGGTGTCGTTGTACGCGACCGCGGCGGTGGCCCCGGAGGCGAGGACCAGGTCGGCCGCCGCCACGCCGCCGTCGTAGTACGGCGGGAACCACCCCACCTCCGCGAGTTCCAGCCCCAGCCGCTCCGTCGCGGCGCGCAGGCCCGCCGCGCGCCGACGGTTCGACCACGACGCGGCCGGGCCGCCGACCCAGACGAGCCGGCGGTGCCCGAGCGCCGCCAGATGCTCGACGATCTGCCGCGTGCCGTCCGCGTCGTCCACGGTGACCGCGGGGATCCCCTCCACCCTGCGGAACACCGTGACCAGTTCGGTCCCGGCGGCCAGTTGCGACAACTGCGCCTCGTCCGCCCGGGGTGCGCACAGGATGACGCCGTCGACCTGCTGGGCCAGCGCGCGGACCAGGTCCCGTTCCGCCGCGGCGTTCTCGTCGGTGTCGGCGATGAACACCGCGTAGTCCGTCTCGCGGCCCCGTGCCTGGATCGCCTTGATCACGCTGGGGAAGATCGGGTTGAGCAGGTCGGGCACGACCAGCCCCACGTTGCCCGTACGGCCCGTGATCAGGCCGCGTGCGGCCCGGTTGGGGGCGTAGCCCAGGCGGGCGGCCACGGCGCGCACACGCTCCCGCGTCGCCGGCGTGACCAGCTCCGACATGCCCAGCGCACGGGACACGGTGGCCGGCGAGACCCCCGCGGCCTTCGCCACGTCCCGGATCGTTGTTGGCACTTGACCCTCCGATCTGCGTGGGAGGAGTCTGAAATCCTTTGTGGATCCGGGTCAACACATGTGCCGTAGAAATTTCATACAACTGTGCAGCGCTGCGAGTTTCCCCAGGTCAACGCGTTCTCATTGAACCGGTCAGGCCAACTCCGAAGCGATGAAAAGCTTTTCATCATGTTTCATTTGTTTCATCGCCCGGCGCACACCCGCGGGGGCGGGGTCCGACGCACACCGGACCCCACGGACGGACATGCGCCGGCAGGCCCTGCCTACGTCAAGGCAGCTCCCCCCGACTGCGCGCGTTGGCGTACGCGGTCGCCGCGCGCAGCCGCTCGGCGGGCGTCGCCCGGCGCACCTCGACCGGCTCGGCGTCCCACTCCCGGCCGCCGCCGTACGGCCTCAGCTGGATGTAGGGCCCCTCATGCCCCATCACGATGCCGATCCTCTCGGTCCGGGTGTCCACGACGTACACGCCGACCGGCGGCTTCATCGCGCTGCCACGGCCATCACGGCCGCGAGCCGCCGTGCGGTCTCCACGGAACATCGCCCCAGGTCGACGAGCGGACAGGGCGCCTCCCGCGCAAGACTCACCGGGTCCAGCCCCAGTGACGGCAGAGCAATTCCGGTCTTCGCGAGTAACGCCCGCAATTCTTTCACCACGTCCTCCGCTTCTTCGACGCAGAGCGTCGAGTGCCGTTCCTTCACCCTGGTCCCCTTCTCTTCGGCTTTCACGCTTCCCGTCCTTAAGGTGCCCTCCGGAACCTACACTCGGAAGAGTTTTGCACTCTACAAGTAACGTGCTGCACAAAGCGGTTGGGAAAGGGGCCGGCAATGGCCAACGGTTCACGCCAAGCGGCATGGGAGTTCTTCGGCACGGAACTGAGGCGACGCCGGGAGGAGTCGGGGTTCACGCAGGTGGAGCTGGGGGCGCGGGTGTTCGTGTCGGGGGGCTACATCGGCCAATTCGAACAGGCTATTCGGAAACCTCAATTGGACGTGGCCCAGCGGATCGACGAGACACTCCAAACCGACGGTATTTTCGAGCGACTGTGCAGGAAGCTGATCGACGACCGCCGGTATGCGGATTATTTCGCCAAGGCGGCGGAGCTGGAGACGCTGGCAACGAAGATCTGCGAGTTCGCTCCGGCGCTGATTCCCGGACTGCTGCAGACACCGGCCTATGCGCGGGCGGTCACGCTGGCCATGAACCCCTTCGCGCCGGAGGAGTCGGTCGACGAAAAGGTATCGGGACGCATCGAACGAGGACGGCTCCTCAAGGACGCCACACGGCCGGTCTACTGGGCGATCCTGCACGAGAACGTGCTGCGCATCCCGGTGGGGGGACCGGGGGTCATGGCGGAGCAACTGGAGCACGTCGCGGAGCTCGCGCGCGAGCGGTCGGTGTTGGTGCAGGTGCTGCCGTACACAGCTGGGCCGTACGCCGTCATGACCGGCTCACTCAAGCTCATGGAGTTCGAGGACGCTCCACCAACCGCCTATACAGAAGCCGTGTATTCGGGGAACCTGTTGGACGATCCGGCCGTGGTACTACGAGCCCAATCGGCATACGATCTGCTGAGGGCGGATGCACTGCCACCGGAGGCTTCCCTGACCCTCATCGAATCCGCGGCGGAGGACCTCAGACGATGCGCGAGTACGACCTGAGCAAGGCACGCTGGCGCAAGAGCAGCCACAGCGACGGCAACGGCGGAGACTGCGTCGAGGTCGCGTACGACTTCCCCGACGCCGCCCGCTGGCGCAAGAGCACGTACAGCGGCGGCGACGGCGGAGAGGCATGCGTCACGGTCGCCGACGGAGTCCCCGGCATCGTCCCCGTCCGGGACAGCAAAATGACCGCCGGTCCCGTGCTGGTGGTCGGCGCGGCGGCCTGGACGGAGTTCATAGGTGCCGTCGGCCGCGGGTGCGCCGACCGGGGGTAACCGCTCGCAGGAACACGTCCGGTGCGTGCGGTCCGGGTGTACAACCTGCGATGATGCTGCGCGGTTGTGCGGTTGCGGAGTGTTTCACGCCTTGGTGGGTATATGGAGGGAAGCGTACGAATATGGGGCAGCCGTTCATGCTGCGGGGTGCTCCCGCAGCCACCCCAACTCCTCCCAACTCCCGCTTTTACGCTGAGCGGTTGGTCCGACCGGAGGATGACCTGGCTATGACGCCGTTGGCGTGACGTTTCGGCGGGGCTGTTCCCGTGGCAGGCTCCAAGGCGGTCTCCTGTGAGGTAGAACCGCAATTCTTTGGAGACCGACGTGACCGCCACCTCGTACGAGTACGGCCCCCACCACACCTACGTCGACCCGTACGCCTTCGACGGGAGCGCCTACGGCGACTTCCCGATCGCGCCGCCGCACCCGCCGGAGCGGCTGGACATCGCCATCGACCCGCAGGACCGGCGCCGGCTGGAACTCCACGCGGCCCTGACCGCCGCCGGGATCCCGCCGCTCCCCGAGGACCGTGAGGCCATCGACAGGCTCAGCGCCCTACCCGGCAACATCAACGACACGATCCAGCGCTGGCTGCAGCACGCGCTGTGAGCGCGACGCCGCCGTACGGGACGGCCTGAGCAACGCGCCGCGCGCTCTCAGGCCGTCGCCGACACGGGCCATGTCGGGCCAAGCAACGGGCCGGACGGCCTCAGTGCCCGGCGGTCGCCTTCACCACCGCGACGGCCACACCGATCCCCGCGTCGACCAGACCGGCCAGCAGCGCCACGACGGTTCCGCCGCCCATCCGCAGGCCACCGACGCACCCCCACAGGAACAGGCTTGCGACCGCCACGCCCGCCGCCGTCTGCAACGCGGCCGGCAACGACATGACCCCCAGCGCGGCCAGGGCGATCATCACGGCGGGCCCGACGGCGCAGGACAGGAGCGGGCTGCTGACGTACAGCGTCCGGCGCAGCTCCCTGCCCCGGGCGAACCGGCCGTGCAGCACGCGGTGCGCCTGAGTGTCCGCGACGAACGCGGCCGCCCACAGGCCCACAGCGGTCGTCAGTACCGTGACCAGGGCGCCGGGAGCTCCGGGATCGGTCGCGGCGAGTCCGACGACCACGGAGATCATCGTGATCGTCGCGTAGATGCGTTCCTTGAGGCGGTCCGCCATCGTCTCGGGTGACGGCACCGGTCGCGAGTCCTCGGTCACTCGGCTCCCACCGGAAGGTCCCGGGGCACGGGTCACCGTTAGGGGACCGACGGCGCGCGTCTCCGGTCCGCTGCCGCGGTGACCAGCATGGGCGCCTCGGCAGCCGGTCACCGGGAGCCACTTCGCGCCCGTCACCCGGCCGGACCACTCCTGCCGCCCGCCCCTGCGGCTCAGCGGTCCGTCACGGTGTCCCCGGCTCGACCAGTCCCGACTCGTAGGCCACGATGACCAGTTAGGCCCGGCCGTGGGCCGCGAGCTTGCCCATGATCCGGCTGACGTGGGTCTTGGCCGTGAGCGGGCTCAGCCCCAACGCCTCGGCGATCTCAGTGTTGTTGAGCCCGCGCGCGACCAGCGCGAGCACCTCCCGCTCACGGTCGGACAGGCACTCGGGACCGGCCGTCACCGGCATCCTCGGACTGCGCAGGAACCGCGCGATCAGCCGTGCCGTGAGCCCGGGTGACAGCAGTGCCTCACCGGCGGCCACGGTGCGGATCGCGTCGAGGAGTTCGGCGGGCCGGGTGCTCGGCGCTGTCGGGCGGATAGTCGACGGCCCGGTTCTGCCGCACCTCGCCGAACTTCCCCGCCAGCGGCCCGGCCAGCACCAGCGCGGCCGGCCACAGCCCGACCGCCACCCAGGGCACCGCCCCGCTCCCGCCCCGCACGTGTCCCTACTCCCCGGGGAGTATCAGGGGCGGGGCGGGGCGGCCGCTCAGGTGCGGTCGACCATCCAGGTGCCGTCCTCCTCGTCGTCGACCCGCACCTCCAGTTCGCGGATGCTCATCCCCGCCTCCCAGAGTTTCCAGAAGCGCTTCATCTGGTCCTGGACATGGTCCTGACGTGCGATGAGCCGGGTTCGGACGTTGACGTCGCGCAGGTCCTGCTCGATCTCGAAGGAGACCTCCTCGTCGTAGACGATGAAGTCGTTGGCGGTGCCGCGCTGGATGTGCGGCGGCAGTTCGGGCAGGACCGCCACCCGCACCTCGATGCGCAGCGCCTCCTGCTCGTCGCACAGCCGCAGCAGCCGGTCGTCGAGTTCGCGGGCGCTCTCCAGCAGGAACAGCCGCCGTACGGGCACCCCGTGCTCCTCGATCGCCTGCTTCTGCGCGTCGAGGTAGCGGCCGGCGGGCTCGCTGTTCCAGAACTCCCGGTCGACGGACGTACTGATGGCGCAGATCGACTGCTCCGCGACGTGGGTGAGGCTGAGCATCCAGTCGTGGTTCTCCCCGTGGCTCTCCACGCTCAGCCGGGTGAGCGCCGACATGTGCTCGATCACCCGCTGCATCTCCAGCCGGATGAAGGAGTAGAGGAGCGGGGATCCGGGCGCCAGGACGTCGGCGAAACGCTGGGCCAGTTCGGGTACGCCGTCCATGCGGACCCGGTCCAGCGGCGGGTAGGGCTGCGGGGACCGGTCCAGCTGGGCGAAGCGGCTCTCGACCAGCTGCTTCATGTCCTCGGCGTGCCGGCCCAGGTCGGTCCGCATCTCCTCGGTGTGCCGGGCGAGACCGGTCTTCAGGGTGTCGTCGTACCGCTGGAGACCGTCCCGCACGGTGTTCTCCACCTCGGTCGCGGTCCCGGTCAGGACGCCCTCCGCCCGCCTCTCCCGTTCCCGCCGGTGCCTGTCCTGCCTCTCCCGCGTCCGCCACTCCCGCGCCTCGCGGTCCGGGCCGAGGACGTACTGGACGGCCACGACGGCACCGGCGCAGAGCGCGGCGGCGGCGAGCTGCCGCCCCGTACCGGCGTCCGGGGCCAGCAGCGCGACGACTCCCCAGGCGAGGAGGCCGAGGACCAGGGCGGCCAGCAGCGGGCGCTGCCATGCGAACGGGGCCGGGCCCGGCCGCCCGCCCGGTTTGCCGGGCGCGTCAGGCGTGTCGCGTGCGGCCGCCGAAGGGGGTAACGCCGTGCTGCCCGGGTCGTCCGGCGGTCCCGCCTGCGCGGGAACCGCCGTGCCGGGTTCGGGCTGGGTGCCCTCGGACTCAGGTGATGGTGCCGTGCTCATCTCGCTCTTCCCCCCGTTGGGATACGCGTCGGTTCGGGGTGCGGAAATGTGCTTGGGGCCGGGTCCGGCGGTTGCCCGGTGTCCGGTCAGGGACCCATGTCCGTCTCCCGGTGGGGGGACGGGATCGCGTGCAGGGTGAGCTGGTCGCGGATGCGCTGCACGAGGGTCTGCCACTGCCGGGTGAAGCCGGGCCGTTCCTCCAGCGCGTCCCAGAGCGGTGCCAGCTCCTGTGTCACCCGGGCCCGCGGCATCCACAGGTGCAGCAGATGGTCGACGGCGGGCCGCAGCGCCCTGACCACGGCGGGAAGCTCCTCGCCCGCCCCCGGACGCTGCCTCGGCCGCTGCCGGGCCGGCGGTGCTCCGGCCGCCCCGGCGCCGGCCCCCAGCCGGATGCCGTCGAGGATGCGGACCACGGTGGTGAGCAGCCAGTCGTGCAGGGCGAGGTCGTCGCAGAGCCCGGCGAGCCCCTCGCCGGGGGTGCCCTCGGGCACCCGGAGCCGTACCGTGCGCAGCTCGTCCTCGGCGAGGGTGAAACGCTCGATCGACGGGCCGGCGCCCGGTTCCGCGGGCAGGGCCACCCAGCGGAGCCGGGTGGGGCGGGACCTGAGGGGCGGCCGGTGGTCGAGCAGAGGGTGGCGCAGCAGCCTGGTGTGCAGTCCGTCCGCGATCAGGCCGACGTCGAGATCGCCGTGCCGTCCGCCGTTCAGCACGCCCTCGGCCACCGCCTCGTGGGGCAGCTTCCCGAGCGGCTCGACCACGCCGGGCCGTACCAGGTAGTGGCCCCACGGCCGCCGGTGGTCGGGGCCGGTGGCGGGCACCATGAAGTAGGCGGAGGCCTGGAGCAGGCGTCCCTCGGTGAGCGCGGCCCGTGCGGCGACCGTGCCGACGACGCGGACCCGGGCGCCGTTGGCGCTGGGCAGGGGGCAGTCGACGCCGGTGAGGGTGTCGGGCGAGCGCCCGTAGAGGTTGGGGCGCTCGGAGAGCAGGACGCGTTCGTCGGCGCGCAGTCCGAGGAGTTGGGCGGCGGCCCGGCTGTCGAGGGCCTGGAGGGCCGGCAGCAGCGAGGTGCGGACCTCGCCGCAGGCGAGCACGACGCGCGGTGCGGTCTTCGCCGGCCCCATGTCACGGCCCCGCGTAGAAGACGTAGGAGACGCGGTCGGCGACCGAGTCGGGGACGGCCACCTTCTCGCCGGCGGACCGGCGGGCGGCCTGGCCCAGCGCCTCGGGGTCCACCTCGGTCTGGTCGAGGATGACGCGGACGGCGTGCTCGACGGGCAGGAACCGGTTGGGCACCACCGAGCAGGTGCGGTACGCGGCGAACGGGTCCGCCCGGGGGTTGAGCCGGAGCAGCGGGGGCAGTTCGTCCCAGTCCTCGGGGAAGCCGTCGGCGGTGTGCGGCTGGGGTTCGAGGACGGCCTCGCCCTCGGTGCGCAGCAGCCCGAGGCGGGCGAGCTGCCACACCGCGGCGAGGAAGGGGCAGGACCAGGTGCGCTGCCCGTCGGGTGCGTCGCTCCAGAGTTCGACGTCCAGGAAGACGGAGTGGCGGCGGGACGCGGTCTCCTTGGGCGGCTGCCAGACGGCGGCCTCCCTCATCGCCTGCGGGGCGCGCGCGACGGGGCTGCGCTCCCCGTTGGCCAGCCAGCCGGTCTGCGCGGCCGGCGGGCGCAGGCCGTAGCTGCCGGGCGGGGGTTCCTCGACGAGCCGGCCGGCCACCGCTTCCGCGACCGGCACCTTGCCGGCGACCGCGCAGCCGGACTCGCGTGCCAGGTAGTCGACGGCCAGCCCGGCCCGGTCCGCCTCCGCCAGCAGTAGCGGGACGAGTTCGGCGGGGCTGGAGAAGCGGGTGAAGTAGTCGTCGATCAGGAAGCAGGTGCTGATCCGGGGGCGTTTGCCGCCCGTCCGGTCGGCCGCCGCGGCCCGTGCCGCGTCCGCCCAGGGCCGTACCTGCGCGAAGTGCCGCCGCAGGTGCTCCGGACCGGCCTCGAAGTCCTCCATGTAGAGGTGGCCCAGCTCCAGGGAGAGGTGGGACAGCGGCACCGCCTGGGTGCGCGGTTCGGCGGTGGTCTCGCGGAACACTGCGTCCGTCATGGCCGCCCCCAGCAGGAGTCGTCGGTCAGGCGTCGCGCGATCTCCTCCAACGCCTCGAGCGTCTCCTTGTTGGCGATCTGGGTGGAGAGCACGTCCTCTTCGGTGATCAGCTGCTCGCGCCACTGCAGGACGGGTTCCAGCGGTACGGCGCCGAGCACCACGCTGTCGCCGATGCGGTGCTCCGCGGCGAGCCGGCGCAGGGCGTCGTCGCAGGCCTGCATCCAGGCGGCCTGGGCGGGCGAACCCTGGGCCCACAGCGGCGAGTCGGGGTCGGGCACGGCGGCCCGTACGAACCGGATGGCGCCGCGCAGGGCCTCCTCGTCGTGCCCGCGGTCGACGCCGCCCCTGATGATGCCGTGTTCCTTGTGGACCAGCCCGGCGGCGGCGATCACGTGCTGCCGGGTCCAGCGGTGGAAGACGAGCCAGCGGAAGGGGACGTAGCGCATCCGGGGGTGGGCGGTCGCCGCCAGGACCATGTCCACGGCGTAGCTGCGCCCGGCGCTGAGGTCCACGATGGTCAGGTCGAACTCGCCGTTCAGCCTGAGCAGGAGGTCGACGCACCGGTCGAGGGTCTCCTCGCCGGTGACGAACTCGCCGCCGCCGGCGTCGCCGGGGAGCAGGGCGAGGCGGCCGGACTGGT
Organism: Streptomyces hirsutus; assembly: GCF_001418415.1. Classification (GTDB taxonomy): domain Bacteria; phylum Actinomycetota; class Actinomycetes; order Streptomycetales; family Streptomycetaceae; genus Streptomyces; species Streptomyces hirsutus. Next base: position 16,486 of record NZ_LIQT01000046.1, on the reverse strand, counting down.
TCGGCCGGGCGTGCAGCAGGGGGTGCTCGGTCTGCCGCCAGATGTCGATCCTGGCCGGTTCCGGGACCTCGCCCTCCAGGTAGGAGTGCAGGCCCCGTTCCGCGATGCCGCGCATCGCGCCCGGTACGTCGAAGACGGCGGCGGCCGTGGGCGAGCCGAAGTCGAAGTCCACGTAGGCCACGTGGTCACCGGTGAGGGCGCGCTGATAGGCCAGGTTGGCGCTGGTGACCGAACGGCCCGTGCCTCCCTTGTCGGAGGCGGCGAAGACGAGCACGGCTCACATCTCCTCTGCGGCGGCGCCGCGGGCCTGGGCCAGGGTGTCGAGCTCCTGGAGCACGGGCAGGGCGAGGGCGAACGCGGTGGCGGGCCGCTCGTCGACCAGGTCGCGGGCGCGGTCCAGGCGGCTCTCGATGCTGCGCATGGCCCGGCCCCGGCTGCCGTCGGCGGTGACGGAGGCCTCCAGCTGTTCCTTGCCGAACAGGTGGGCGGCCTCGCTGAGCAGTTCGCGGGCCAGCTCGGCGAGTTCGGGGCTGCGGATGGGCTGCTGCTCGTACAGGCTGCGGGCGGCGACCAGGCACTCGGTGATGCGCTCGGTGATGCTCCAGGAGAGGCGCCGGCCGAGGGCCGCGTCCGGGAAGACGGCCGCCGCGTTGTCCCAGAGGCCGGCTCCCTCGCCGCCCTCGATCCGCCGGTTCCACAGGTGCTCGAAAGCCTGCTCGCCCAGGCGGATCAGGCGGTCCTGCGCCTCGATGTTCCGGGAGAGCGCCGCGAGCTGGATGATCCGCTTGAGCAGCTGGGCGGAGAAGTCGGTCATCCGCCACTCCAGCGGCGCGCCGGACCGCTCGGACCCGGCGAGCGGCATGGTGACCCCCGGGTGGTGCAGCCGGACGGTGGGGTCGTTCCTGGTCATCCGGCTGGTGACGCGGCCTCGGTCGGCGAGGCGTTCCATGATGGCGACGGTGCGGGTGAGGTCGTCGTCGGTCGCCTTCCGGCGGATCAGGTCGTGGACGAGGATGGCCGCCACGGTGAGGGAGAAGTACTCCGACTCCAGCCGCAGACCGGTGGTCTGCCAGGGGAGGTCCTCCAGGGGCCAGCGCTCGGTGCCGAAGCGGGCGATGGCCGACCAGTACTGCTGGCTGAGTTCCCAGCGCAGACGTAACGCCTCGGCGAGCTTCTGCTGGTCCTCGTCGAGCAGTCCCAGGGTGAGGGTGCGCTCGGAGAACAGGTCCTGGATGCCGTCCAGGGCGACGACGGTGAAGTACACGTAGGGCAGCCGGTCGGCGATGCCGTCGGGCTGGCCCGGGACCGGGACGTCCAGGTCGACGACGGTCGGCGCGTCCTTCACCACGCCCCAGGCCCAGCCGCACTCGAAGAGCTGGCTCTCGTCCCGGATGCTCTCGTCGACCTCGATGCCGCGGCTGAGGCTTTCGATGATCGTGGCGCGCAGCGGGCGGAATTTGCGGGAGAACTGCTGGAGCACGGCCCGGTCGGACTGCTTGTTCTGCCCGATGACCTGGATCAGCCGCCGGCCCTGTTCGGACTCGGCGTCGAAGACGTTGACGGTGAAGGAGCGCAGCAGGCTGACCATCGCGGCGGTGAGCCGGGTGTTGGTGGCCTCTCTCAGTTCGCCGAGCGACCTGCGCACCTCGGGCCGGGTGGTGTTCTCCTCGTAGACCTTGAGGAACCCCAGGGTGGCCAGGCACAGCGTGACGGACATGGAGTAGGCGTCGACGACGCCCAACTGGGTTTGTTCGTGGGTGAGTTTCTGCTTCGGGTCGGTCGGCCTGAAGTAGTGCCCGCCGGAGAAGGTGGGGCTGTCGTCCGGCCCGGTGTGGGTGCGCATGAACTGGGACAGGACGGTGATCAGGTTGGGCGGGATCTCGAGCCGGCTGCCGACCCGCTCCAGCGCGCGCAGGACGTCCCGCTCGGTGGTGTCCGGTTGGTCGAGACGGAACGCGGGGACCTCGGTGGCGGGGTACAGCAGGCAGAGCAGCCGCTCCGCGTCCGCGACGGAACTCAGCCCGTCGGTGTCCCCCCAGACGAGCTTTCCGTCGTCGAACGAATGGCGGGCCGCGGCCCGCCAGATGTCCAGCAGATGCTGCCGTGGCTTGATCTGCATCCCCGCACCCCTCGTACAGATCTGGTTGCCCTGTGTTCAGACATGGTCCCCGTTCCTAGGGAACCGCAATCTCCGAATTGCGCCGTCCCAGGGCAAGGATGATTCCCTCGTGTCCCGGCCGCACCATGTGGTGCAGATCGTGGATTTCCAGCTCGGAGGTGAAGGGCTCCAGGCTCTCCCGGACCCGGTCCTCGTTCACCCGGTAGGCCGGATACCGGTGTTCACCGACCTGGTAGCCGACCGACTCCTTCATGAACGCGGCGGCGAAGGGGGCTCCTTCGGTCAGCGCGTCCATGAAGCACCGTACGCCCCGCCGGAATTCGTCGGGGCACTCGGACATCGAGTCCGCGACGAAGAACATCGTCCCGATGTCCCAGCGGCGCTGTCCGTCGAGGTCGAGCAGGTTGGCCCGCTCCACGCGGACGATCTCGCTGAACCGGGTCCTCGGTTCGACGGCGGCGTAGGCGGGGGCCTCGCCCAGCTCGTTCCAGAACGCGTCCCAGGCCTCGTCGTAGCCCTGGGGGGACGTCTGCCGCTCCAGGTACTCGACGTTCGGCTGCGCGTACTCGAGCAGGACGATCTTCTCGCACCACGGGAGCATGGACAGGCCCGGATAGAGGTTCGCGCCGGCTCCGACGTCGACACCTCGCATCGGGTCCGGGACGCCTCCGGCGAAGCACTTGCCGAAGTAGTCGCGCATCAACCGCACGATCAGCAGGTCGACTTCGAGCGGGACGCGGTAGTTGAGGTCGACGTAGACCTCGGGATCGAACTGCGCCCACGGCGCGTCGGCGTTGCGATCCATCATCACCCTGTCGTGTTCCCTGTTCCCGTCAATACCGGACAAAACCCTGCGCTCTGTATGCCTGTCCTCGCGGACATCGGCAGGTGGAGCAGAGTCTGCCGGTATTCGCACGGTAAACCGGTACAGAACACCTGGAGAGCCGGGAACCGGCCAGCCGTGGACGAAGAGGCGCACGACGGGCGCACGTCAGCACTTCGCAGGCAAACCTTAACTCGCCCTTGCTCGCAGTGAGTTGGACGCTCACTGTAGCGAGTTGGAGTAACCGGCCGCCACCGGGTCCCTCATCCTCACGGGTGAGCATCCGCAGGGCTGCCGGTATTGACGGCTGCGTGTTCGCATGCCGTCCGCATGTCCGCGCATCCGAACGTTCCGCACGTCCCGACTGGGGGTTGCATGACCGCCGAACCGCTGGAGCACGCCCTGGACCGCCGTGGGTACCTCAGGGAACCGGACCCGTTCCCCGACCCGCGGCCCCTGGTCCTGCGGACGGCACAGGAATCCGACCTGCCCGAGCTCCGGCGGCTCGACGAGGCGGTCTTCCAGGAGGTCGCGTACCCCGCGTTCCTGTTCCGTCAGCTCTACGACATGTACGCCGAGCACCTCCTGGTCCTCGACGACGGCGAGGGACACCTGCGCGGCTACGTCCTGGCCGCGACCACCGCGCTCAGCCGGGAGAGCTGGATCCTCGGCCTGTGCGTGGCCGAGGAGCGCCGCCGCCACGGACTGGGCCGGGAGCTGATGGTGGCGGTCCTGGCACGGCTGCGCGACAGCGGCATCGAACAGGTCCGTCTGACGGTGGAACCCGCCAACCGCGCGGCCGTCCTGCTCTACCGGTCCCTGGGCTTTCGTCCCGAGCAGCCCGGCGGGGGGCTGCGCCGGGACTACTTCGGTCCCGGTCAGGACCGCCTGATCATGCACCTCGGACTCACCGGATTCCACTGAGCCGGGAGCCGGTCCGGCCCCCGGGGGAGGGTCAGGACGGTGTCCGTGCCGCCGTCAGCAGGCGGGTCACGTCGGTCGCGCAGATGGTGAGGGCGGTGCCGATGGTGGACAGCGTGTCGCGTTCGGCGGGGGTGTAGGGGCCGTCGGCGAGGGCGATGCGGGCACCCTGGAGGAAGATCGATTCGCGGCCCGCGGCGGCGAGGTGCGGGGCCAGCGGGTCCAGGGCCTCGTGCAGTTCGATGGCGAGGCCCGCCGCGCAGGGCTCGCCGGTGAAGCGGCCGGTGTCGGCGGCCAGCGCCTCGACGAGGGCCGCCAGCTGGTCCTGGGTGCAGTCGTCGAAGCCGGCCGCGCGGACGGCGGTCACGGCGGTCTCCAGGGGACCGCGCGCGCAGGTGCCGCCCGCGGCCAGCACCGCGAGGGCGACGGTGTGCACGGCGTCGCGGAGCATCGCGGAGAAGCGGGTGGTGGTGGGGTGGTCCAGGACGTCGGTGCCGAAGTGGCAGCGGCAGGCGGCGCATTCGACGACCGGGCCGGTCGCGCCGCGGGGCAGCAGGGGTACGCCCAGGAGGGCGAAACGGCGCTGTCCGGTCAGCCGCTGGTAGTTGCGGTCGCCGCCGCAGCCGGGGCAGAAGAACTCGCCGTCGCCGACGGCCGTCCACGCGGTCCGGGTGCCCAGCAGGCGCGAAAGTCTGGTGACGGCGGCACGGCCGTCGGGTCCCCGTCCTGGCAGCACGTCGCACCTCCGCATCGCCCCGGCCTCATCGCCGTGCCCCGTGATGTTAGCCACATGGGTGAGGTTGAGTCAGCACCTCGGACGAGACCTTTCCGTGATCTCCACCCGATGTGGCCGGTAAACGACGGGGCCCCGCCCGCCGGAAGTGGCGGGCGGGGCCGTCGAACCCCTCGAAGCGGCTGTTCAGCGGGCCGCCCGGTTGACGGCCGAGACGACCGCCTTCAGCGAGGCGCGCGTGGTGTTCGCGTCGATTCCGATGCCCCACAGAACCTTGTCGCCGATGGCGCACTCGATGTACGAGGCGGCCTGCGCGGAGGCGCCCTCGCTCATCGTGTGCTCCTGGTAGTCGAGCAGGCGTACGTCGATGCCGATGGACTGCAGGGCGTCGAAGAACGCGGAGATCGGTCCGTTGCCACTGCCGGTCAGCACGGTGTCGACGCCGTCCACGGCGGCCTCGACGGTGAGCGTGTCGACGCCGTCCCGGTCGGTGGTGGACTGGCCGTTCTTGACCTGGATGCGGCCCCAGGGGTTGCCCGGGTTGGGCAGGTACTCGTCCTGGAACACCGACCAGATGTCGGCCGGGGTGACCTCGCCGCCCTCGGCGTCCGTCTTGGCCTGGATGATCTTCGAGAACTCGATCTGCATCCGGCGGGGCAGGTCCAGCTTGTGGTCGTTCTTCAGGACGTAGGCGATGCCGCCCTTGCCGGACTGCGAGTTGACCCGGATGACGGCCTCGTAGGAGCGGCCGACGTCCTTGGGGTCGATGGGCAGGTACGGCACCGCCCACTCGATGTCGTCGACGGTGACGCCCTTGGCCTTCGCGTCGGCCTCCATGGCGTCGAAGCCCTTCTTGATGGCGTCCTGGTGGGAGCCGGAGAAGGACGTGTAGACCAGGTCGCCCACGTACGGGTGGCGCGGGTGGACGTCCATCTGGTTGCAGTACTCCCACGTACGACGGATCTCGTCGATGTCGGAGAAGTCGATCTGCGGGTCGACGCCCTGGGAGAACAGGTTCATGCCCAGGGTGACCAGGTCGACGTTGCCGGTGCGTTCGCCCTGCCCGAACAGGCAGCCCTCGACGCGGTCGGCGCCGGCCATCAGGGACAGCTCGGCGGCGGCCACGGCCGTACCGCGGTCGTTGTGCGGGTGGATGGACAGGCAGACGTGCTCGCGGCGGGACAGGTTGCGGCCCATCCACTCGAAGCGGTCGGCGTGCGTGGACGGCGTGGAGCGCTCCACCGTGGCCGGCAGGTTCAGGATGATCTCGCGGCCCGGGCCCGGCTGGTAGACGTCCATCACCGCCTCGCAGACCTCCAGCGCGAAGTCCAGCTCGGTGTCGGTGAAGATCTCGGGGCTGTACTGGTAGCCGAAGTGCGTCTCGGGGCCCAGCAGCTTCTCCGCGTACTCCACGACCAGGCGGGTGCCGTCGACGGCGATCTGCTTGATGTCGTCCCTGGAACCGCGGAAGACGACCCGGCGGAAGACCGGCGCGGTCGCGTTGTACAGGTGGACGGTGGCGCGGTGGGCGCCCTTCAGGGACTCGACGGTCCGCTCGATCAGGTCCTCGCGGGCCTGGGTCAGTACGGAGATCGTGACGTCCTCGGGGATCGCGCCCTCTTCCTCGATGATCGAGCGCACGAAGTCGAAGTCGGTCTGGCCGGAGGCCGGGAAGCCGACCTCGATCTCCTTGTAGCCCATCGTGACCAGCAGGTCGAACATCGCGCGCTTGCGGGCGGGCGACATGGGGTCGATCAGGGACTGGTTGCCGTCGCGCAGATCGGTGGAGAGCCAGCGGGGAGCGGTGGTGATCCGCTTTTCCGGCCAGGTGCGGTCGGGGATGTCGACCTGCTCGTAGCGGCCGTACTTGTGGATCGGCATGGGGCTGGGCTGCTGGCGGTTCGCCATGATGCGTGGGCTCCTCGATGGTCCGCGGTCATCCGGTGGGATCCGGAAGGGACGGCCGACGGCGCAGCGCCAAACTCCGCGGGGAGGGGGTCGGCCTCGACTACAGGCCCTCGCCGCGGCAGCTAAGGAGAAGCAGCCCGAAACGCATGATGCTGCGCAGCTTAACCGAGACGCACTCTCGCGGGAGGGTCCGTATCAGTATGCGGGACCAGAGGGAGAAAGAGGACAAAAAGTGCCGTATACCACTCGGAGGCGTCCCTACGCGGGGATTGGTGGCACATTTCACCCGTCGCGACCGGGGATCCGGTCGCTGATAGTGACATTCGCGTGACGCAGTGCGATGGTGCGGGGCATGACGACCAACGGGGGCTTCGAGCCCGTCTTCTGCACCATCGTCCCGCCGCACGTCCTGGACCGGCTCGCGCAGGCCGACGACCCCGCGCTCGCCGGCCCCGCCCGCCGGACCCTCCAGCGCGACGCCTACGAGCGCACCCAGCGCCGCCTGACCACGGTGGTCGGCGCCGCGCCCGTCGCGCCCCTCGCCGGGGCCGAGTCCGGCAAGCCGCACCGGACGATCCACGACGCCCGGCACCGCACCGCGCTGCCGGGGGCGAAGGTCCGCGGGGAGGGCCAGGAGCCCGGCAAGGACGCCACCGTCAACCGCGCCTACGCGGGCCTCGGCGCCACCTTCGAGCTGTTCCTCGAGGCCTTCTCCCGCGACTCGATCGACGGCTCGGGCCTGCCGCTGATCGCGACCGTGCACTACGACCGCGACTACAACAACGCCTTCTGGAACGGCGAGCAGATGGTGTTCGGCGACGGGGACGGCGAGATCTTCCTCGACTTCACGATCCCCGTCGACGTCATCGGCCACGAACTCGCGCACGGTGTCACGCAGTACACCGCCAACCTGGCCTACTTCGGCCAGTCCGGCGCGCTCAACGAGTCGGTGTCGGACGTCTTCGGCTCCCTCATCAAGCAGTACACGCTGGGCCAGACCGCCGCCGACGCCGACTGGCTGATCGGCGCCGGGCTGCTCGCCCCGCGGGTGACGGGGGTGGCGCTGCGCTCGATGAAGGAGCCGGGCACCGCGTACGACGACGACGTCCTGGGCAAGGACCCGCAGCCCGCCACGATGGACGACTACGTCCACACCGGCCGGGACAACGGCGGCGTCCACATCAACTCCGGCATCCCCAACCACGCCTTCTACCTGGCGGCCACCGCCCTCGGCGGAAACGCCTGGGAGCGGGCGGGGCAGGTCTGGTACGACGTGCTGACCGGCGGCGGACTGGTGGAGGACGCGCAGTTCACGGACTTCGCGACGCTGACGGTGAAGGCGGCGCGGGAGCGGTTCGGCGAGGGCGAGGAGCTGCTGGCGGTGTCGAAGGCGTGGGAGCGGGTGGGGGTGCCGACCCTGTGACGCCGGCAGGGACCGGAGGAGCGCCGGGGCGGCCCGCGGCAGCGCCGGGGTGGGCTGCGGGCCCGTTCCCGTACTAGACAGGAACCATGCGAATTCAGGTGCGGCGTACGGGCGGCTTCGCGGGGATCGAGCGGCAGGCCGAGGTGGACACCTCGGGCCGGGCCGACGCCGGCGAGTGGCACGCCCTGGCCGAACGGGCCGTCACCGCCGGCCGGGGCACACCGCCCGCCGGGGTCCCGGACGGCTTCAGTTACCGGATCACGGTGGACGGGAGGTCGGTGTACTGCGCCGACCCCCGGCTGACCGAGGAACAGCGCGCGCTGATCAGCAGAGTGCTCAAGGAGGGGGCGTAACCTCCCTTTCCCGTAGGGCTGTTGGCCGCCGGTGCCCGCACGGGCACCGGCGGTCCCGGCCCCGCGCGGGCGTTGACTTCCCTCGCCGCCGGTGCGGATGATCCACCCCATGGCGACGACGAACCCGATCCCCCGCTTCCCGGACGGCTTCCTGTGGGGCGTGTCGACCTCGGCGCACCAGATCGAGGGCGCGGTGGACGCACGCGAACCGTCCGTGTGGGACGTGTTCACGGCCGAACCGGGCCGGGTGCGGGACGGTTCGACGGCGGCGGTGGCCTGCGACCACGTGCACCGGTACCGCGAGGACGTGGCACTCCTGGCCGGACTGGGCGTGGACGCGTACCGCTTCTCCGTCTCCTGGCCCCGGGTGCGCGCGCGGGGCGGGCTGGACTTCTACGACCGTTTGGTCGACGAGCTGTGCGCGGCGGGCGTACGGCCGGTGCCGACGCTGTTCCACTGGGATCTGCCGGCCGGTCTGGACTGGCTGGAACGCGGCACCGCGGAGCGGTTCGCGGAGTACGTCGGTGAGGTCGCCGGCCGGCTCGGCGACCGCGTGGAGCGTTGGATCACCCTCAACGAACCCGCCGAGCACACCCTGCTGGGCCACGCGCTGGGCGTCCACGCCCCCGGCCGGCGGCTGCTCTTCGACGCGTTGCCGGTGGCGCACCACCAGCTCCTCGCGCACGGGCTGGCGGTACGCGCCCTGCGCGCGGCCGGTGCCGGTGGCATCGGGATCGCCAACTCCCACGGTCCGACCTGGCCGGCCTCCCCCGACCCGGCGGACGTGGCGGCGGCGGACTTCTACGACACGCTCCTGAACCGCCTGTTCGCCGACCCCGTGCTGCTCGGCCGCTACCCGGACGGCCTCGGCGACCTGATGCCGGGCGATGTCGAGGCGGACCTGAGGATCATCGCGGAACCGGTCGACTGGTACGGCGTCAACTACTACGCGCCGACCCGGGTGGGCGCCCCCCAGGGTACGGAGATCGACTTCGGCGGTGTCCGGATGCCGGCCGAACTCCCCTTCTCAGTAAGGGAGATCGAGGGGTACCCGGTGACGGACTTCGGCTGGCCGGTGGTCCCCGGGGCCCTGACCGAACTCCTCACCGCCTTCCACGCCCGCTACGGCGACCGGCTCCCCCCGGTCGTCATCACCGAGAACGGCTGCTCCTACGAGGGCGTCGACGACCGGGCCCGCATCACCTACCTCGACGGCCACATCCGGGCCCTGCACCGGGCGATGGAGGCGGGCGTGGACGTACGCGGCTACTTCGTGTGGTCCCTGATGGACAACTTCGAGTGGGCGGAGGGGTACGCCCGCCGCTTCGGCCTGGTCCACGTGGACTTCGAGACCCGGCGGCGCACACCGAAGTCGTCCTACGGCTGGCTGCGCGAGGTGCTGGCCGAGCAGCACCGGCGCCGGAACCCGTCCGGCACCTGAAGCCGCCCCGGTCCCCGCACCCGGGACGGCTTCAGGGGCCCGGGCGGCGCAGCTGCTTCGGGTCCCGCTGCCAGTCCTCGGCGGCCTTGACGCGGAGGCCTTGACGCGGAGGCCGAGGCCGCATCGACATGCGGCTACCGCCGCGCGTCAGAACCCCAGCTTCCGCAGCTGCTTCGGGTCCCGCTGCCAGTCCTTGGCGACCTTGACGCGGAGGCCTTGACGCGGAGGCCGAGGCCGCATCGACATGCGGCTACCGCCGCGCGTCAGAACCCCAGCTTCCGCAGCTGCTTCGGGTCCCGCTGCCAGTCCTTGGCGACCTTGACGTGGAGGTCGAGGAAGACGGGGGTGCCGAGCAGGGCCTCGATCTGCTTGCGCGACTTGATGCCGACGTCCTTCAGGCGCTTGCCCTTGGGGCCGATGACGATGCCCTTCTGGCTGGTGCGCTCGATGTAGAGGTTGGCGTGGATGTCGAGGAGAGGCTTGTCGGCGGGGCGGTCCTCGCGGGGGAGCATCTCCTCCACGACCACGGCGATGGAGTGCGGCAGTTCGTCGCGGACACCCTCCAGGGCGGCCTCGCGGATCAGCTCGGCCACCATGACCAGCTCGGGCTCGTCGGTCAGGTCGCCCTCGGGGTAGAGGGCGGGGCCCTCGGGCATCAGCGGGACGAGGAGGTCGGCCAGCAGGTCGACCTGCTGGTTCGCGGTCGCCGACACCGGGACGATCTCCGCCCAGGTGATCCCGAGCTCCTTGCCCAGCAGATCGACGGCGATCAGCTGCTCGGCGAGCGCCTTGCCGTCCACCAGGTCGGTCTTGGTGACGATGGCGACCTTCGGGGTCTTCTTGATCCCGGCCAGTTCCTTGGCGATGAAGCGGTCGCCGGGGCCGATCTTCTGGTCCGCGGGGATGCAGAAGCCGATCGCGTCGACCTCGGCCCAGGTGGTGCGGACCACGTCGTTCAGCCGCTCGCCGAGCAGCGTGCGCGGCTTGTGCAGGCCGGGGGTGTCGACGAGGATCAGCTGCGCCTCGGGACGGTGGACGATGCCGCGCACGGTGTGCCGGGTCGTCTGCGGCCGGTTGGAGGTGATCGCCACCTTCTGCCCGACCAGAGCGTTCGTGAGGGTGGACTTGCCCGCATTGGGGCGGCCCACGAAGCAGGCGAAGCCGGCCCGGTGGACTGCTTCGGCGGGCTGCTCGGATGACTGGGTACGAACACTCATGCCGCCCATTCTCCCTGATCCCCGGAGTCCCGCCGTACCACCCGCCCGCGCCGGGCCCGAGGGCCGGGCACCCCGTGAGATGCCCGGCCCGGGAGACAGCAGGATCAAGCAGCGATCGAGCCGTGGCCGTCCAGGCCTCGAGTGGGGGGCGAGGCCTGGATCAGTCGAAGACGAACGGGCCCGGGGACTGCGGGCCCTGCGCCGTGCATGTGATGGTGATGAAGCCGAACGCGGTCACCTTCAGCGTGCCGCCGAACGCCTCCAGGCTGTCGCCGGACGCCACGGTCCCGGAGAGCGGGCCGACCTCGAGGGCGTCCCCGGTCGCCATGGCCGGGTTCTTGGTGCCCTTGAAGACGGTGGTGCCGCCGCCGGCCTTGACCAGGGTGAGCTGCGAGACGAGCGAGTCCTTGCTGATCGCGAGGGGCGCGGTGACCGCGGAGGTGTTGATGGTGATGGTGGCGGACGTGCCGCTCTGGGTGGCCGTGAGGGTGGCGTCGCCACCGCCCCAGCTTCCGCAGTCGGCGTTGACGGTCGCCGCCCCGGGGGCGACGGCGGCGGCGGAGGGGGCGAAGGCGAGCCCGCAGGCCGCCACGGCGGCGACCAGGGACGCGCCGGTGCCGATTCGTGTACCTCTCATGGAGTCCGGTTCCCTTTCCGTGGGGGGAAACGCCCGGCAGGGAGAGCGGTCCTCACGCTGCGCGGGTCAGGGGAGCGACGGACCGCGTCTGACGGTCCGTCGGGAACAACGGTTCCATTGATGCGCGGGAGGCAGGGGGCGGCAAGGTGGAATTCCGGCCCATTTACCCTCGGTAACATCCGGGGGTTCTCGACGGCTCTCGACGGTTCCCGGCGGTTCTCGAGAGATCTGTCGGAGGGCTCTCGGGGGTCACCCCGCGGGCGACGTCTCCAGGACCGTTCCGTCCGGGGCGGCCAGGAGCACCGGGGTCCCGGGGCCGCCGAGGTCCCGTACCGCCGCGCGGTCCGTGTCCGGCACCGAACCGGCGTCCGTCACCACGGCCGCCGCCTCCAGCGACTTCGCCCCGGACGCCACCGCCATCGCCACCGCCGTCTGCAGGGCGGTCAGCTTCAGGGAGTCCAGGGCCACGGTCCCGGCGACATAGGTCCGGCCGTTCTCGTCCCGTACGGCGGCCCCCTCGGGCACACCGTTGCGGGCCCGCGCGGAACGGGCCAGGGTGACGATCTTGAGGTCCTCGGGGTCGAGCGCGCTGCTGTCGGTCATGGCCCCGAGCATACGGAGCGCGGGCCCGCGAGCCTGCCCCAGGGCCGCTCGCGGCGCCGCGCAACGCCGGGGCCGGGGCCGGGGTCGCGGCGCCGTGCCCAGGGAGCGCGCTTCAACGCCTCACGGACGGTCGAGACGGAGGCGTTCGGCGCGCGGCAGGCCGGCGACGACCAGGTCGTAGGAGTCCTCGACCAGTTCCCGGACCAGCCGGTCCGGGAGGCCGCCGTCGACGGTCACCGTGTTCCAGTGCCGTTTGTTCATGTGCCAGCCGGGGACGATCAGCCCGGGATGCCCGGCGCGGAGCCGGACCGCGTCCTGCGGATCGCACTTGAGGTTGGCCTTCAGGGGCCGTGCGTCCAGGTTCGTCAGGGCGAAGAGCTTGCCCCGGACCTTGAAGACCGAGGTCTCCGGGTTGAACGGGAAGTCCTCCACAACCGCCTCGAAGGAGAGGCAGAGGGCGCGCAGCTCCACCGGGGTCATGCCGACCGCTCCTGCGCTTTCTCCTCCGCCTCGTCCCGGGACGGGTCGTTCGACTCCCCCGGGTCCTCGGGGCCGACCGGCTCCACCAGCACGGTGACGATCTTGTTCCGACGGCCGGCCGCCGCCTCCGCCGTCAGCCGCAGCCGGCGCTCGTCGGGAAGGTCGACCACCGCGGACGCGCCCGCGATCGGCACCCGGCCGAGCCGCTTGGCGAGCAGTCCACCGACGGTCTCCACGTCCTCGTCGTCGTACTCCTCCAGGCCGTACAGCTCGCCGAGGTCGGTGATGTCGAGGCGGGCGGTGACCCGGTAGCGGTCCTCGTCCAGTTCCTCCACCGGCGCGATCTCACGGTCGTACTCGTCGGTGATCTCGCCGACGATCTCCTCGAGGATGTCCTCGATGGTGACGATGCCGGCGGTACCGCCGTACTCGTCGATGACGACGGCGACGTGGTTGTGTTCCTTCTGCATCTCGCGCAGCAGGTCACCGACGTTCTTGGTGTCGGGCACGAAGTACGCGGGCCGCATCGCCGTGGACACCAGCTCGCTCTCCGCGTCCCGGTTGATGTGCGTCTTGCGGGCCAGGTCCTTCAGGTACACGATGCCGACCACGTCGTCCTCGTTCTCGCCGGTCACCGGCATCCGGGAGAAACCGGAGCGCAGGGCGAGGGTGAGGGTCTGCCGGATGGTCTTGTAGCGCTCGATCACCACGAGGTCCGTGCGCGGGACCATGACCTCCCGGACGAGGGTGTCGCCCAGTTCGAAGACGGAGTGCACCATGCGGCGCTCCTCGTCCTCGATCAGGGACTCCTGTTCGGCGAGGTCGACCAGCGCGCGCAGTTCCGCCTCCGAGGCGAAGGGGCCGCGCCGGAAGCCCTTGCCGGGGGTGAGCGCGTTGCCGATGAGGATCAGCAGACTCGGGATCGGGCCCATGATCCGGGCGAGCGGCAGCAGGACGTACGCCGCGGCCGTGGCCGTGTTCATGGGGTGCTGGCGGCCGATGGTGCGCGGTGAGACGCCGACGGCGACGTAGGAGACGAGGACCATGACCGCGATGGCGATCAGCAGGGCCTCGACGGTGCCGTCGAACTGGCGCAGGCAGGCGTAGGTGACCAGCGCGGCGGCGGCCATCTCGCAGCCGACGCGGACCAGCAGCGCCACGTTGAGGTAGCGGGTGGGGTCGGCGGCGATCCTGGCCAGCCGTGCGCTGCCCCGGCGGTCGGAGCGCACGGCCTCCTCGGCCCGGAAGGTGGAGATCCTGGCTATGCCCGCCTCCGCGCAGGCGAACAGCCAGGCGACGACGACCAGGGCGATCGCGCCGAGGACGAGGTGCGGACTCATGACACGGTCGGGGCGGGGGACGGGCCGCTGATGCCCTTCTCCGCGCGCCAGCCGTCGACGATGGCGGCCTGGAGGCCGAACATCTCGGCCTTCTCGTCGGGCTCCTCGTGGTCGAAGCCCAGCAGGTGCAGCACACCGTGGACGGTGAGCAGCTGGAGCTCCTCGTCCATGGTGTGCTGCGTCTGCGCCTCGGCGCCCTGCCTGGCGGCGACCTCGGGGCACAGCACGATGTCGCCGAGCAGCCCCTGCGGGGGTTCGGCCTCGTCCTTCGTGGGCGGCCGCAGCTCGTCCATCGGGAACGACATGACGTCCGTCGGCCCCGGCAGGTCCATCCACTGGATGTGGAGCTCTTCCATGGCGGCGGCGTCCACCACGATCACCGAGAGCTCGGAGAGCGGGTGGATGCGCATCCGCGCGAGCGCGTAGCGGGCGATGTCGAGGACCGCCTGCTCGTCGACCTCGGTTCCGGACTCGTTGTTGACGTCGATCGACATCTGCTGCTCGGTCTACTTCCCCTTGTGCCCGGACCTGCCCCGGCCGCTCTTGTGCGTGCCGTTATCGGTGCCGTGCTCGCTGTCGTACTGCTCGTACGCGTCGACGATACGGCCCACCAGCCGGTGGCGTACCACGTCCTGCGACGACAGCCGGGAGAAGTGGACGTCCTCGAGGCCCTCCAGGATGTCCTGCACCTGCCGCAGACCGGACTTGGTGCCGCTCGGCAGGTCGACCTGGGTGACGTCACCCGTGATGACGATCTTCGAGTCGAATCCGAGCCGGGTGAGGAACATCTTCATCTGCTCGGCGCTGGTGTTCTGCGCCTCGTCCAGGATGATGAAGGCGTCGTTGAGCGTCCGGCCGCGCATGTAGGCCAGCGGCGCGACCTCGATGGTCCCGGCCGCCATCAGGCGGGGGATGGAGTCGGGGTCGAGCATGTCGTGCAGGGCGTCGTAGAGCGGACGCAGGTACGGGTCGATCTTCTCGTAGAGGGTGCCGGGCAGGAAGCCCAGGCGCTCTCCGGCCTCGACCGCGGGACGGGTCAGGATGATGCGGTTGACCTGCTTGGACTGCAGGGCCTGCACCGCCTTGGCCATGGCGAGGTAGGTCTTGCCGGTGCCGGCGGGGCCTATGCCGAAGACGATGGTGTGCTTGTCGATCGCGTCCACATAGCGCTTCTGGTTGAGCGTCTTGGGGCGGATCGTGCGGCCTCGCGAGGACAGGATGTTCTGGGTGAGCACCTGGGCCGGGGTCTCCTGGCCGTCGCTCTCCCCGTTCTCGCTCGCCTTCAGCATCGCGATCGAACGTTCCACCGCATCCTCCGTCATCGGCTGCCCGGTGCGGAGCACCAGCATCATCTCGTCGAACATCCGCGAGACGAGGGCGACTTCCGTGGCATCGCCGACCGCGCTGATCTCATTGCCCCGGACATGGATGTCGGCCCCCGGGAAGGCCTTCTCGATCACGCGGAGCAGGGAGTCGCCGGAACCCAGCACGGTCACCATGGGGTGCTGGGCCGGAACGGTGAGTTGCACTCTCGCCTGTTCCTGCGCGGGGGTGTGAGCTGTGGGTGTCTGAGTCATGGGCCGGCGCTGAAGGCCTGCGATTCCTCCTCGTCAGGGCCGCGCAGCTGAGGGGCGGCCTCGCGACTCCCAGGGTACGACGCGGGGGTGACAACCCCGTAGGCCTTTTCACAGCGGGGTGGTTGCGGGCCGGTGCGCGAGGAGTGACGGAGGGGCTTTCAAAGGCGCCGGGGGCGGCGGCCTGCGGCCGTGGTGACGGCCGCAGGGGGCAGGGCCGCGGAAGAACCGTCGCCCGGTCAGACCGACCGGCCGAAGCCGATCGTCGGGACCGCCCGGCGCAGGGGCCAGGGGCGGATCAGGTCGTCGGGGACCAGGTCCGCCAGGAACGCGTACCGTCTCAGGGCGGCCGGGTCCTGGCCCCGTACGGACTGGACCTCGCGCCACCAGGCGGCGATCTCCGACCAGCCGGGTGCCGACAGGGAGCCGCCGAACTCCTGGACGGAGAGGGCCGCGGTCAGGCCGGCGAAGGCGAGGCGGTCGGCGAGCGGCCAGCCGGCCAGGCTGCCGGTGACGAAGCCGGCGACGAAGACGTCCCCGGCGCCGGTCGGGTCGAGCGCCTCGACGGCGATGGCGGGCACCTCGGCGCTCTCACCCGTGCGCCGGTCCACGGCGTACGCCCCGTCCGCGCCGAGGGTGACGACGGCGACGGGCACATGCTCGGTGAGGGCGTGCGCGGCGGCGCGGGGGCTGGGGGTGCCGGTGTAGCGCATGGCCTCCTCGGCGTTGGGCAGGAAGGCCTCGCAGTACCGCAGGTCGGGCAGCGCGGTCAGGTCCCAGGCGCCGGTGTCGTCCCAGCCGACGTCGCCGAAGACGCGGGTGCCCTGTGCGGCGGCGCGGGCGATCCAGGCGTCGCTGCGGCCCGGGGTGAGGGAGGCGACGGCGGCACGCGCGCGCGGCGGGCAGGGCGGCAG
>NZ_LIQT01000459.1 GCF_001418415.1 Streptomyces hirsutus | reverse complement strand
TGAGGAAACGGCTCCCGGCGCCGCCCATCGCGCCGGGAGCCGTTTCCTCACCCCTTCAGAGAACCGCCTGCTCCTCGGGACGTACTCGCGCCCGGCTCGTGACCCGGCCCGTGCCTCGGCGGGCGATCCGGCAGGCGATCCGGAGAGGGCCCGGAGGACACACGGACGGGCAGGCGGCTCGCAGGTGGGGCGGCCCGCCTGCCCGTCCGTGGCCCGCCGCGGGCGGGTCAGTCGTGCTTCTCGATGTCCAGTCTCGGCATCCGGCGGTCCAGTCCCGCCGGGATCCACCAGGCGTGCCGCCCCATCAGCTGGAGCGCGGCGGGCACGATCAGGCAGCGGATGACGACCGCGTCGACGAAGACCGCGACCACCATCCCGAACCCGAACTGCTGGAGCATCCGGTCACCGCCGAGCATGAACGCGCCGAAGACGGCGATCATGATGGCGCCGGCCGCGGTGACGACCGAACCGGTGTGCGCGAGGCCCTCGCGGACGGCGGCGGCCGCGTCGCCGCCGCGCAGCCACTCCTCACGGATGCGGGAGATCAGGAAGATCTCGTAGTCCATGGAGAGCCCGAACACGATCGCGAAGATCATGACCGGCAGGTACGCCTCGATCGGCCCCGGCTCCACGCCGAACAGGCCCTTCTGGAAGACCAGCGTCATGGCGCCCAGCGCGGCCCCGATGCTCAGCAGGTTGAGCAGGGCGGCCTTCAGCGGCACCAGCAGGGAACGGAACAACGCGACCAGGATCAGCAGCGACAGCCCCACCACGATGGCGACGAACAGCGGCATGCGATCCGCGACCGTGTCGGAGTAGTCGATGACCGCGGTGGTGGCACCGCCCACCAGGTAGCGGGTGCCGGTCTCCTCGCGCAGGTCCGCCAGGACGTCGTCGCGCAGGGTGTGCACCAGCTCGCCGGTGCGTTCGTCCTGCGGGGAGGTCTCCGGGAAGGCGATGACGGTGAACGCCTTGCCGTCCTCGGCCGGGATCGGGTCCGTGGCGGCGGCGATGCCGGGGGTGTCGTCGAGGGTCCGGGTGAGCTCCGTACCGGCCTCCCCCGGGTCCTCGCCGGCGGTCTTCGTCTCGGCGACCACGACGAGGGGGCCGTTGAAGCCGGGGCCGAAGCCGTCGGCGAGCAGGTCGTAGGCCTTGCGGCTGGTGCTCGCCGGCGGCTCGTTGCCCGCGTCGCCGAGGCCGAGCCGCAAGTCGAGCGCGGGGGCGGCCAGCGCGCCGAGCGCGGCCACGGCCAGCACCAGGGCGACCAGCGGACGGCGCTGCACCAGGTCCGACCAGCGGCGCCAGCCGGCCCCGCTCTCCGCCGCCCTGCCCTTCGCAGCGCGCTTCTCGGCCCTCGCCCGGAACTGCCGGGCGAAGCGCTTGCCGAACAGGGCGAGCAGCGCGGGCAGCAGGGTGAGCGAGGCGAGCATGGTCACCAGGACGGTGAGCGCGACCGCGACGGCCATGCCCTGCAGCGAGCCGAGTCCGAGGGCGACCAGTCCGAGCAGCGCCACGATCACGGTGCACCCGGCGAAGACCACCGTGCGGCCCGCGAGGTCCAGGGCCCGCCGGTTCGCCTCCTCGGGGCTCGCGCCGCGGACGAGTTCGGTCCGGTAGCGGGCGAAGATCAGCAGCGCGTAGTCGATACCGACGCCGAGGCCGACGAGCATCATGATGTACGGCGTGTAGCTGGCGATCGTGAAGACGTGCGAGAGCAGGATGATCGCGCCGAGGGTGCTGCCGACCGCGAACACGGCGGTGATGACGGGCAGTCCGGCCGCGATGACGGTGCCGAACATGAACCCGAGGATGACCAGTGCGGCGAGCATGCCGACGCCTTCGGCGCCGCCTCCCTCCGATTCGGCGAGGACCCGCGCGGCCTCGCCGCCGAGTTCGACCGTGAGGCCGCCGGACCCGTCCGACGCGGACGCGCCGGAGGAGGCGGACGA
>NZ_LIQT01000458.1 GCF_001418415.1 Streptomyces hirsutus | reverse complement strand
CGGTCGGGACGTCCCGACCGGCGGACGGTCGTGCCGGGGACGAGGGACACGGGAGGCACGGACAACGCGTTCCCCTGGCGATGTCGGAGGTGCCGTCTACACTCGACCGGCGGCAGACCGCGCGGCCGTCTCGGCCAGAAGTTTCCAGCCACCCGAAGGGCATTCGGCGTCTTGATACGGATCGAATCAGTCACGAAGCGCTATCCGGACGGCACGGTGGCGGTCGACCGGCTCTCCCTGGAGATTCCCGACCGCTCGATCACCGTCCTCGTCGGACCGTCGGGCTGCGGCAAGACGACCACCCTGCGCATGATCAACCGCATGGTCGAACCCACCGAGGGAACGATCCTGCTCGACGGTGCGGACATCCAGCGGCAACCGGTCACCACCCTGCGCCGGTCCATGGGATACGTCATCCAGAACGCCGGACTGTTCCAGCACCGCACCGTCGTCGACAACATCGCCACCGTGCCCCGCATGCTCGGCTGGGGCAAGCAGCGGGCCCGGGAGCGGGCGGCGGAGCTGATGGAGCGGGTGGGCCTCGACACCGCCATGGCCAAGCGGTACCCGTACCAGCTCTCCGGCGGTCAGCAGCAGCGCGTCGGAGTGGCGCGGGCGCTTGCCGCGGACCCGCCGGTGCTGCTGATGGACGAGCCGTTCTCGGCCGTCGACCCGGTGGTCCGCAAGGGCCTCCAGGACGAACTCCTGCGGATCCAGGAGGAGCTGGGCAAGACCATAGTCTTCGTCACCCACGACATCGACGAGGCGGTCAAACTCGGCACGATGGTCGCCGTCCTGCGCGAGGGCGGCCGGCTCGCCCAGTACGCACCGCCCGCCGAGCTGCTCTCCGCCCCCGCGGACGCGTTCGTCGAGGACTTCCTCGGCGCCGACCGGGGCATCCGGCGGCTCTCCTTCCTCACCACCACCGCGCTGGAACTGGCCACCGACACCGTGATCCCGCCGGACGCCACCGCGGAGCGGATCGGCGCGGCCGACGCCGCCCACCTCCTGGTGACCGACGACGAGGGGCGCCCCCTCGGCTGGTCCGAGCCGCGCCGGCTGACCGCCGGGGAGATCCGGCCCGACCAGCTCCTGCCGTACGGCCGGCCGTTCGTACCCGGCGTGGACTCGCTGCGGGTCGCGCTCGACTGCGCCGTGCTCTCCCCGACCGGCTGGGCCGTCGCCGTGGACGACACCGGCCGGGTGCGGGGAGTCGTCTCCCAGCAGACCATCGGCGACGCCATCCGCACCGCGCACCGAGTCGGCCGCACCGGTGACGAGAAGGTCGCCGGATGAGCGGCTTCTTCGACATCCCCAGCGACCTCCAGCACAGCTGGGCCGGCCTGATCGGACTGCACCTGAGGGAGGCGCTGATCCCGGTCGCGGCCGGGCTGCTGCTCGCGCTGCCCGTCGCCCAGCTGTGCGGCCGCTTCCGCTGGCTGTACCCGCCGGTGCTCGGCCTGACGACCGTGCTGTACGCCATCCCGTCCCTGGCGTTCTTCGTCGTCCTCATCGACTACACCGGCCAGACCGAACTCACCGTGATGATCCCGCTGGCCCTGTACAGCCTGGTGGTGCTGATCCCGGCGATCGTCGACGGCGTGCGCTCGGTACCGGACGAGACCCTGGCCGCCGCCACCGCCATGGGCTTCGGCCCCGTACGGCGCTACACCCAGGTGCAGCTGCCGATCGCCGCGCCCGCCGTCATCGCCGGCCTGCGGGTCGCCACCGCGTCCAGCATCTCCCTGGTCAGCGTCGGCGCCCTGATCGGCAACCAGGGCGCCCTCGGCAACCTGCTCGCGGCCGCGCAGAAGTACGACCGGCCCGAACTCGCGGTCAACGCCGTGATCACCATGGCCGTCCTGGCGATCCTGTGCGACGCCCTGCTGGTCCTGCTCCGGGTCCTGCTCACGCCCTGGATGCCCCGCGGCGCACAGCCCGGGACCAGGTCCGCCGCGGGTCCGGGGAAGTTCCGGGAAGCCGAGGCCGAGGCCCTGTGAACATCTTCGACTTCGCCCACGCGTTCTTCGGCGACAGCGCCAACTGGCAGGGCTACGACGGCATTCCGCAGCGCTTCCTCGAACACCTCCAGTACTCGCTGCTGGCGCTCGCCGTCGCCGCCGCGATCGGCCTGCCCGTCGGCCTGCTGACCGGGCACACCGGCCGTGGCGGGAACGCGCTCGCCTTCATCGCCAACGCCGCCCGCGCCCTGCCCAGTTTCGGCCTGCTGGTGCTGGTGGTCCTGCTGATCGGCTTCGGCCTGTTGCCCGTGATGATCCCGCTGGTCGTCCTGGCCGTCCCGCCGATCCTGGTGACCACCTACGAGGCCGTCCGCACCGTGGACCCCTCCCCGGTGGACGCGGCCCGCGGCATGGGCATGCGCGAGTCGCGGATCCTCTTCCAGGTCGAGGTGCCGGTGGCGCTGCCGCTCATCCTCAGCGGACTGCGCTCGGCGGCCATCCAGATCGTGTCGACGGCCACCATCGCCGCGTACGTCAGCCTCGGCGGCATCGGCCGGTACATCATCGACGGGCTCTACCAGCGCGACTACGAGAAGGTGGTCGGCGGCGCCACGCTGGTGGCGTTCCTGGCGCTCGTCACGCTCGTGCTGTTCTGGGCGGCGGGACGATTCGTGGTGTCCCCGGGGGTGCGCAGGCGAGAGGGTCGCGCGAAGGATTCCCGCGCACGGACCGCCGAGTGACAACCGTGATCCGGCCGCGCTTGACGGAGAGTGAAGCGGCTGGATTGGATCGGTGGATGACTTCTACCGCGAAGAGCAGCTGGTCCAGGACGAGGCACACCGGTGCGGCGGCCGTCGCGCTCACCGCCGCGACGGCCCTGCTCGCGGGTTGTTCGTCCGGCGGCACCTCCGACAACCCCCTCGAGGAGGAGAAGGCGGAAGCCGGCACCGTAGTCGTCGGTTCCAACAACTTCGCCGAGAGCACCCTGCTCGCCGACATCTACGGCGAAGCACTCAAGGCCAAGGGCCTCAAGGTCACCTACAAACACAACATCGGCAGCCGGGAGACGACCTACGGTCTGATGAAGAACGGCTCCATCACCGTTCTGCCCGAATACAACGGCTCCCTGCTCGCCTACCTCGACCCCGAGGCCGAGCAGGAGTCCCCCGACGCCGTCAACACCGCCGTCAAGGCCAAGCTCGACAAGAAGCTGACGCTGCTGGACCCGTCGCCGGCCGAGGACAAGGACTCCGTCAGCGTCAACGCCGAGACGGCGAAGAAGTACGAACTCACCGCGTCGTCCACCCTCGCCGACCTCAAGGACGCCGCACCGGAGCTGGTGATCGGCGGCTCGCCCGAGTTCCAGACCCGGCGCCAGGGCCTGGAGGGACTGAAGTCCGTCTACGGGCTGGAGTTCAAGTCGTTCAAGGCGCTGGACGCGGGCGGCCCGCTCACCCAGGCGGCCCTCGCCCAGAACGAGGTGCAGGCGGCGGACATCTTCACCACGGACCCGACGATCGTGAAGGAGAAGTTCGTCGTCCTGGGGGACCCGGAGAACCTCTTCGGTTTCGCCAACGTGACCCCGCTGGTCCACAAGGACGCCCTCTCCCCGGAGGGTGTCGACGCGCTCAACGAGGTCTCCGCCAAGCTGGACACCGAGACCCTGCTCGACCTGGACGCCCAGGTCCAGCTGGACAAGAAGGACCCACTGGACGTGGCGAAGGCCTGGCTGGAGTCGGCCGGGCTGGTCTGACGGGCCGTCCCCGGACGCTCCGTCGGGCGAAGGTTCCTCCGGGGTGACGATTCCTCCCCGAGCGGGTGGGGGTGAAGGTGGGGCGCGGTCCGCGGAGGGCCGCGCCCCACCCGCGTTCCCCCCCACGCCTCACCCCGTCGGCGCGGCGGTGGCGATCAGCCGGTCCAGCAGGGCGATCAGCACGTCCCTGGACGACGTCCGGTCCCGTGCGTCGCACAGCAGCACCGGCACGCCCTCGGGCAGCGTCAGCGACTCCCGGATGTCCTCGACCGGGTACGGGTGCTCCCCGTGGAAGCCGTTCACGGCGATGACGAACGGGATGCCCCGGCGCTCGAAGAAGTCGATCGCGGCGAAGCTGGACTCGGGCCTGCGCACGTCGATCAGGACCACCGCGCCCAGCGCGCCGAGGGACAGGTCGTTCCACATGAACCAGAACCGCTGCTGGCCCGGCGTGCCGAACAGATACAGCACGAGGTCGTCGGAGACGGTGATCCGGCCGAAGTCCAGCGCCACGGTGGTGGCACGTTTCTCCTCGATGCCCTCGAGGTCGTCGACGCCGAGGCCCGCCATGGTCAGCGGTTCCTCGGTGCGCAGTGGGGCGATCTCGCTGACCGAGCCGACCATGGTCGTCTTGCCCACGCCGAAGCCCCCGGCGATCAGGATCTTGACCGTGTCGGGTGCCGGACGCTCGGTGGGCGCCGGAGCGGTGATGTCAGAGCCGGCCAAGGCCGTCCCTCACTTTCTGCAGCAGATCCAGGTCCGGTTTGGTGCGGGTGACGTGGTGCGGCGGGCGGACGGTGATCCGGCCCGCCTCCAGCAGATCGCAGAGCATGATCACGACCACGCTCATCGGGAGGTCGAGACGCGCCGCGAGCTCCGCCACCGCGAGGGGCCCCGCGCACAGCCGCAGGATGCGTGTGTGCTCGGGCTGGGGCCGGGCGGCCTCCACGGGCTGGGGCTCGACCGTCGTCACCATCGTGATGAGCGTGAAGTCGGCGCGGCTCGGCCGTGTCCGGCCACCGGTCAGGGTGAACGGTCGGACGAGCCGGCCCGCGAAATCGCCTTCGGCCACCTCATGCGCCGGAGTCGGAGGGGCCTGTCGTACCCCGGGGCGCCGCGCTGAGGTGCTCGCCGATCTTCTTCACCAGCATGTTCATCTGGTACGCGACCACGCCGACGTCCGCACCCGGGCCGGTGAGCACCACGAGATGGGCACCGGGCCCGGCCGAGGTGAGGATCAGATAGCTGTTGGCCATCTCGATGAGCGCCTGGCGCACCGGGCCGCCGCGGAAGTCCATGCTGACGCCCTTGCTGAGACTCATCAGCCCGGACGCGGTGGCCGCCAGACGTTCCGCGTCGTCGCGCAGGAACCCGGTGGACTTGCTGACCACCAGCCCGTCCTCGGACAGGACCACGGCCTGGTTCACGTCGGCGACCCGCTCCACGAGTCCGGTCAGCAGCTGATCGAGCTGAGTGTGAGTGGCGGGTACGGGGCGTGTCATGACTGTGTTCCTTCTTCGGCGTTCGGTGTTCGGTGTTCGGCGTTCGGTGTTCAGCGGTCGGCGGGCGGTGTCGAGAGCTCTCGGGAGGGGGCCGTCACCTCTGCGGGTACTCCGGAGGATTCCGTCGCGTCGTCGTCCGCGGCGGGTGGCGCGGCACCGGCACGGGCGTCTCCGTCGTCGTCGCGTGCCTCGGACGTGCCGCGCTGGAAGCCGGCGAGGGATGAGGCGGCGTGTTCCGCCGTGAAGCTCGCTGCGTCGTCCTCGACGGGCGGCATCACCGCCTCCTCGCGGAGTTCGGCGGCCAGGCTGGTCTGCGGCACCCTGCGGGGGAGAGGCGTGAGCCCGTTCGCCCGGGGTGCGGACGAGGGAGCGGCGGCCGGGCGGGCGGAGATCCGTTGGGAGGCCCCGGACCGGGACGGCAGCGCCGGCACTTCCCCGGGAGCCCGTGTGTTCCCGGTGTCCGCGATGTTCGTGTCGGGTGCCGGGTCGGTGCCGTCGGTCCCGTGCGTCGGGTTCGCCGCGTCCGTGGCGTGCGTGGCTTCCCCGACGCCGGTGGCGGTGTCGCCGAGGGCCCCCGGGGCCGTGCTGTCCGTGCCGTCCGCCCGGCGGTGCCCGTTCGTCGCGCCGGCGAGGGCGGGTGCGGCCTCCCGGGGTGTGCCCGGGGCGTCCCGCACCACGATGGCGTGCGGGATCAGCACGATGGCGGTCGTCCCGCCGTACGGCGACGGGCGCAGGGTGACGGTGATGTCGTGCCGGTGGGCCAGCTGGGAGATCACGAACATGCCGAGCCGGAGGTCGTCGGCGAGCGCCACCACGTCGAACTGCGGAGGGCTGGCCAACTGGGTGTTGATCGAGGCGTAGTCGTCCTCCGACAGGCCCAGGCCGCGGTCCTCGATCTCGACGGCGAGGCCCTTGGCCACCAGCGCGGCGCGCACTTCGACCGGGCTCGGCGCGGGCGAGTACACCGTCGCGTTGTCGATCAGCTCGGCCAGCAGGTGGATGACGTCGGCCACCGCGGGCGGAGCAAGCGCGACCTCCTCGTCGGTGTGCACCTCCACCCGCTGGTACTCGGCGACTTCACCGACGGCGCTGCGCAGGATGTCGATCAGCGCGACCGGCTCGCTCCACGAACGGCCGGGCCGCTCACCGCTGATGATGACCAGGTTCTCCTCGTACCGTCGCAACTGACTGGCCGTGGAGTCGAGTTCGTACAGTCCCTTGAGGACCTCGGGGTCGGTGTGCGTGCGTTCCAGCAGGTCGAGCTTGCTGAGCTGGAGGTTGACCAGGTTCTGGCTCTGGCGGGCGATGCCCAGGATGACCTTCTGGAAACCGCGCCGGGTGTCGGCGAGTTCGACCGCCGTGTGCACGGCGGTGCGCTGCGCCGTGTTGAACGCCTGAGCGACCTGGCCGAGTTCGTCGTAGCCGTAGTCGAGGGGCGTGATCGCCGACTCGGCGTCGACCTTCTCGCCCCGTTCCAGCCGCGCCACCACGTCGGGCAGCCGCTCCTCGGCCAGGCTGAGGGTGGCCATGCGCAGCCCGCGCAGTCTGAGGGACAGGGAGCGGGTGATCCGCCACGACATGCCGACGCTGAGCAGCAGGGCGACCAGTCCGACGGCGCTGAGCGAGGCCGCGGTCAGCAGCATGCTGCGGGCCTCGTCGGCGCTGCGGGTGAGCAGCGCGCCGGTCTGTTCCTCGATCAGGGCGGCGTACTGGGGTGCGACCTTGTCCAGAGCGGCGTCCCACCGCTTCTGTGCGTCCGGCAGGCTGATCCTCCGGTCCTCGGCCGTGGGACGGGAGTCGCGTACCTCGTCCTCGACCTCCTGCAGGGTCTGCCACTCGGGGCTCTGCAGGATCTGCTCGGCCTGTGTCTTGGTGCTGCCGCGCAGGAACGGCACGATCTGGGCCTCGACCAGCCAGCGGCGGGTGGTGACCAGCTCCGTGAAGGTGGCCCAGGACTCGTCCTCGAGCTCTCCGGACGGCCAGGCCAGGGTGAGGTGCGCGTTCTCCTGGGAGAGCACCTCCGCCGCCTGCTCCAGCGAGACCAGCGGTCCGGCCTGGGAGGTCAGGTCGCCGTCGTCGACCTGCGACAGCTGCTGGAAGGCGTGGATCTGGTCCTGGATGATCGAGGAGTAGTGGTCGAGCGCCTCCTCGGCGGTGATGTCGCTCGGCTTGTCCACCTGGTTCCGGTAGTACTCCAGGCTGCCCACCGAACCCAGCACCGAGTACAGCGGGTCCGACACGCGGGCCGGCGCCTCGGCGATCGCGTCGGCCTGTCCGACCAGTCTCGCCACCGCGGCGTCGGTCTTCTCGCGCTGCGCGTCGAGGGCGGCCCGGGAGTCCTTCGGCGAGGCCAGCCAGGTGGCGGTCAGCCCGCGCTCCCGCTGCAACGCCAGGGTCGCGTCGGTGCCCATCGCGCCGGTCGACCGGCTCAGCTCCGTCTGGGAGCGGAGCCGCAGCCCCTCCGAGAACATCTGGATCGTCGTCACGCCCCACATGGCGGTGAGGGTGACGGTGGGAACCAGTGCCAGGAGGACCAGCGAGAGACGTATGGAGCCGAGACGGCGCCGGGCACCTGTCCGTGGAGACATCGTCGTCCTAGAGCGGTCGGATCATCGGAAATGCGGGCAGAGGGCAGGAGGGGGACGGGCTGCGGACGCGTGCGGAGGGCGTGCGTCCGGTACGTCACAGGTGATGCGCAGGATGCTATCCGCACAAGTGACCGTACGGTCCGTTCGTAACCGAATCTTTGGGTACGTCCTCACCGGATGTGTCCGTCACCGGGTGCCGTTGGCGGCGAACTCCGCGACCGAGGCCGCGTTGTTCTTCGTGACGAACGCCGGCCCGGTGAGCACGGGCGACACCCCGCCGCCGCTGATGTTGCCGTTGGTCCGGTACAACCACAGCGCGTCCACGGAGAGATAGCCCTGGAGATAGGGCTGCTGGTCGACGGCGAACTGGATGTCACCGCCGCGGACGGCGTCCACCAGCTCCTCGGTGAGGTCGAAGGAGGCGACCCGCGCCCCGGTGTCCGCCTTCTTGGCGGCCTCGGCCACGAGGAGGCCGTACTGCGCGCCGTTGGCGACGACCTCGTCGATGGTCGGGTCCTGCCGCAGCGTCGCGGTGACGATGCCGGAGACGGCGCGCTCGTCGGAGCCGTCCACGTAGAGGTTCTCGAACTTGCCGTCGAACGTCTTCCGCATGCCGGCGCAGCGCGCCTCCAGTCCGACATTGCCCCGCTCGTGGATGACGCAGAGGGCGTTCTTGGCCTTCAGCTCGTTGAGCTTGTTGCCCACGGCCTGGCCCGCGACGCCGTCGTCCTGACCGAAGTACTCCAGCAGCCCCGACGACTTCCAGGCGTCGATACCGGAGTTGAGCCCGACGACGGGGATGCCCGCCTTGCGCGCCTCCTCCACCGGCCCCTTCATCGCCTGCGGCTTGGCCAGCGTCAGGGCGATGCCGTCCACCTTGTCGCGGACGGCGTTGCGCACGAGCTCGGCCTGCCCCTCCGGGTCCGCGTCGCTCACATACGTCAGGTTGATGCCGTCCTTCGCGGCGGCGGCCTCGGCGCCCTTCTTCACCCGGTCCCAGAAGATGTCGCCCTCACCGCCGTGCGTGACCATCACGACGCTCATCCCGTCGCCGGCCGCACCCGCGCTCCCCGAGTCCGAGGAGCCGTCGGCCGTGTCGAAGACGGAACAACCGGTCGCCATCAGGGCGACGGCTGCCGCCAGTGCCGCGAGGCGGACGGGCCGTCTCGGGAAACCATGGGCCGGGGGACGAGTGTTCATGAGGGAGCGGACCTCGCTGTACGCCGAGCTGGAGGAGGGAAGGGGGACGAGAACAGGGGACGTGAGCAGGGGCGGAGCCGCAGCGTGTACGCCGATTGGATGACTCTCGCTGGGACGGGAGCCAATCGCGTCTTGCTACTGGTAGTCAAGTGAACAGCCACGTGAAGTGAGACGATGCTGCCGCATTGTGATGAACGGTGAGTTCTGAGGTGACAGGGGCGGAAGGCACCCTTACGCATCGAACCACGTGGACGGTACGGAACCGGCTCCGCGGCGCCCGGACGGTCGGGCATCGATCAACATCCCCCGGGTTCCCGGGTGTTCACGGGTGCGCGCGGGCGGCATACGGCACCCGGACGGCCGGGCCTCCTCGCGCGGGACGCCAGGCGGCTCCGCACCTTCCCGCTCCCCCGGCCCACCGGACGCCCGGCCGTGCGCAACAGCCCTTCCGGTTGCGACGAGTTCCCCTTGAGACCGCTCGTCGTTCTCTTTCGCCCGCACACCTGCCACACTCAGATACCGGACGCGCTGTTTTCTTTCCGCGCCCGTAGTCGATGTGCCGGATGTATGCCGCGCCACGGGGCGAACCGGTGTGATGAGCACAGTCACAGGGTGAGTTATCGTGTACGCGCAGTAAAAACAAACGGCATGACCCGTTCCTTTTCGGCCCAGGAGTTCAGTCCATGGCGAGGCAGGTACGCGCCGAGCAGACCCGCGCGACGATCATCACGGCCGCAGCCGATTTGTTCGACCGGCAGGGCTATGAATCGACCAGTCTCAGCGACATCGTCGAGCACGCCCACGTCACCAAGGGAGCCCTGTACTTCCACTTCGCGGCGAAGGAGGACCTGGCCCACGCGATCCTGGAGCTCCAGTCCGCCACCTGCCGCAAGCTGGCCAGGGACACCGAGGTCCGGGGCCACACCTCCCTGGAGGCGCTGATGCGCCTCACCTTCGGCATAGCCCGTCAGTCGGCCGAGGACCCCGTCCTGCGGGCCGGGCTCCGCCTCGCCACCGGCGGCACCCGGCCGCGCCCCCCGCTCAGCCATCCGTTCACCGAGTGGATGGACCTCGTCACCGCCCGACTCACAGGCGCGGTCAAGGAGTCCGACGTCCACCCCGAGGTCGACATCGACGTCGTGGCCCACTCCCTCGTCTGCTTCTTCATCGGCACCCGCGTCGTGGGCCGCTCCCGGGAACCCGTCGCCCGGCAGCCCCGCCGCACCGCCGAGATGTGGCAGATCCTTATCCGGGGCCTGGTCCCGGTGACCCGCAGGGCCCGCTATCTCAGTCTGGCCGCCCGGCTGGAGCGGGAGATCGCCCCCGTCTGACACCCGGCTGCCGCTTCCGCCGGCCCGCCGGCACCCCCTGCCGGGGCGGTTTCCCCGGCCCCTCCGTCCCGTCGGCGGGGTCGATCCCGCCGCCCGGCGCCGCGCGTTACGGTGAGCCGCATGCCCGACACCCCCACCGCTCCCGTGATCCTCGGCAACCGGCCCGGCTCGTTCCCGCACAGCGTGCTCGCCGAGCGGCACCCCGCGATCATCCGGCAGGTGCGCGACGCCTTCCCGTACGAACCCGAGCAGCAGCGCGCGCTCGACGCTCTGCTGGCCAACTGCACCGAGGGCACGATCGAACCCCTCCCCGCCGACGCCCACGACCGGGAGCGCTGGACGGCCTGGGGGATGGACGCGTACGCCGGACAGTCCTGGTACGACGTGCCCTGGTTGTGGTCCGAGAGCTGGTTCTACCGTCAACTGCTGCAAGCGGTCGGCTACTTCGGCATCGGCCCCTGGCAGGGCATCGACCCCTTCCGCCCCTCCAAACACGCCGAACTCGACTCATCCGTGACGGACGACGAACTCGCCGCGCTCGACGGCCTCGCCGGCCGGTCCGCGGACGAACAGGGGCAGGCCCTGCTGCACGGCTCCCTGTGGGGCAACCGCGCCGACCTCGGCTTCCGGCTCTCCGCCGAGGGAACCGAACTCGCGGCAGCCGTCCCCGCGCTGGTCGCCGACGACAGCGAGAGGCTGTGGTCGCTGCTGGACGCCTCCCGCGCGGGCACCCTCGTCCTGGTCGCCGACAACGCCGGACGCGAACTCGTCCCCGATCTCCTGCTCATCGCCCACCTGCTGGACCACGGCACCATCGGCCGGGCGGTGCTGCACGTCAAGCCGTACCCGTACTACGTCTCCGACGCCACGACCGCCGACGTCGTCGACGCGCTGCGCCGACTGGTCAAGGCCCGGGGAGCGGCGGCCGGTTACGGGCGCAGGCTCTGGGACGCCCTGTCCGACGGCCGGCTCGTCCTCCGCGCCCACCCGTTCTCCTGCTCACCGCTGCCGTACGAGGAGATGCCCGACGACCTCCGCGCCGACTTCGCCCGGGCCGCGCTCACCGTCGTCAAGGGCGACCTCAACTACCGCCGCCTGGTGGGCGACCGGACCTGGCCGCCCACCACACCCTTCAGCGACGTCACCGGCTATTTCCCCGGCCCGGTCGCCGCCCTGCGCACCCTGAAGTCCGACGTCGTCACCGGACTGGCTCCCGCAACGGAGAAGGCACTGGTCGCGGCCGAGGAGCAGCGCTGGCGCACCGGCGGCACCCACGCCCTGATCCAGGTACGGGCGTAGCGATCCGCACGTCCGTACCGGAGTGGCGGCGTCGCGCAGTCGGCACTCCCGCACCGGCACTCCCACATTCCGGCATTTCAGCATTTCAGGGAGGGTTCACGCGATGGTGTGATCATGTCCGGGCCGGTGGATGCCGTCCCGGGCCCACGGGTAGTGCCGGGCCATGACCCAGCCGTTCGTACTTCCGCACTTCTACCTGCCGCACCCCGCGCGGCTGAACCCGCATCTCGAGGAGGCCCGCGCCCACTCGTCGGTGTGGGCGCGCGAGATGGGCATGCTGGAGGGATCCGGAGTCTGGGAGCAGGCCGATCTCGACGCGCACGACTACGGCCTGCTCTGCGCCTACACCCACCCCGACTGCGACGGGCCCGCCCTCTCCCTGATCACCGACTGGTACGTGTGGGTCTTCTTCTTCGACGACCACTTCCTGGAACTGTTCAAACGCAGCCAGGACCGGGAGGGCGGCAAGGCCCACCTGGACCGGCTGCCGCTGTTCATGCCGCTGGACCCGGCGACCCCGGTGCCCGAGCCGCAGAACCCGGTCGAGGCGGGCCTCGCCGACCTGTGGGCGCGCACCGTGCCCGCGATGTCCGAGGACTGGCGCGCCCGATTCGCCGTCGCCACGGAGCACCTTCTCAACGAGTCGTTGTGGGAGCTGTCCAACATCAACGAGGGGCGGATCGCCAACCCCGTCGAGTACATCGAGATGCGCCGCAAGGTGGGCGGCGCCCCGTGGTCGGCGGGGCTCGTCGAGTACGCGACCGCCGAAGTGCCCGTCGCCGTCGCCGGAACCAGGCCGCTCAGGGTGCTGATGGAGACGTTCTCCGACGCCGTGCACCTGCGCAACGACCTGTTCTCCTACCAGCGCGAGGTCGAGGACGAGGGCGAGAACAGCAACGGCGTCCTCGTCCTGGAGACCTTCTTCGGCTGCACCACCCAGCAGGCCGCCGACACCGTCAACGACATCCTCACCTCGCGGCTGCACCAGTTCGAGCACACCGCGTTCACCGAAGTGCCCGCGGTCGCCCTGGAGAAGGGCCTCGCCCCGCACGAGGTCGCGGCCGTCGCGGCGTACGCGAAAGGGCTGCAGGACTGGCAGTCCGGCGGCCACGAATGGCACATGCGCTCCAGCCGGTACATGAACGAGGGCGCCCGGCGGACCACCCCGTGGGCGGGCCTGTCCGGAGCGGGCACCTCGGCCGCCGACGTGCGCGGACTGCTCGCCGCCGCGGGCGCGACGGGGGCACTTCCCACGTCGTCCAGGCAGCGGGGGAGACTGCGGGCGCACACCCATGTGCCGTACCAGAAGGTCGGCCCGTCCCTGATCCCCGACATCCGCATGCCGTTCCCGCTCACGCTCAGCCCGCACCTCGACGCCTCCCGGAGCGCCCTCGTCGACTGGTGCCACCGGACGGGCATCCTGAGCGAAGGCGTGTGGGACGAGGACAAGCTCGAGGCCTACGACCTCGCCCTGTGCTCCGCCGGACTCGACCCGGACGCCACCCCCGAGGCCCTCGACATCAGCGCGCAGTGGCTCGCCTTCGGCACCTACGGCGACGACTACTACCCGCTCGTCTACGGCCATCGCCGCGACCTGGCCGCCGCCCGGCTGACCACGGCCCGCCTGTCCGACTGCATGCCCGTCGACGCCGAACCGGTGCCCCCGGCGGCCAATGCCATGGAACGGGCCCTGGCCGACCTGTGGGCCCGCACCACCGCGGGCATGACACCGGAGGCGCGGGTCCCGCTGAAGAACGCCGTGAACGTCATGACCGAGAGCTGGCTGTGGGAACTGGGCAACCAGATCGTGCACCGCGTGCCCGACCCGGTCGACTACCTGGAGATGCGCCGGCAGACCTTCGGCTCCGACCTCACCCTCGGCCTGTGCCGGGCGGGCCACGGCCCCGCCGTCCCGCCCGAGGTCTACCGCAGCGGCCCGGTCCGTTCCCTGGAGAACGCGGCGATCGACTACGCCTGCCTCCTCAACGACGTCTTCTCGTACCAGAAGGAGATCGAGTTCGAGGGCGAGGTCCACAACGCGATCCTCGTCGTGCAGAACTTCTTCGGCTGCGACTACCCGAAGGCGCTCGGCATCGTCCACGACCTGATGAGCCGGCGCATGGAGCAGTTCGAGCACGTCGTGGCACATGAACTACCCGTGCTGTACGAGGACTTCGGGCTGTCCCAGGAGGCGCGCGCGATCATGCGGGACTACGTGCTGGACCTGCAGAACTGGATGGCGGGCATTCTGCACTGGCACCGCAGCGTGAACCGCTACAAGGACGCGTGGCTCTCGGGCCGGACCCACGGCTTCCTGCCGGGGCGCACACCCGCGGTGCCCATGGCCACCCGCACCTGAGGGGAAATCAGTCTCACTCTTTCGTGGCTCGTCGGCCCCCGTCGATCCGGGTAGCACTCCGGCGGAGGCGATCCATGGAACAGACTGCGTTGCGACCCAAGCCGATGCCCGGCCGTGGGGCGGCCGGCGCCGGAGACACGGGCGGGGGCGCGGACCGGAACGGGAGCGGGGATGGGCCCGGGGCCCGGTGCGGTTCCGGCCGGCCGCGTTCGCATGCCGCGCGGCGGCGGGGGCGGCGGCTGAACACCACACTGCTCGCGATGCTCCTCGGCACCGTTCTGGTGC
>NZ_LIQT01000457.1 GCF_001418415.1 Streptomyces hirsutus | reverse complement strand
CGGGTCCGGGAACGGGTCCGGCACGCTTCGCGCGCGACCCGGAGTTCGACCTGCCCGCGTTCTGGGCGGAGCGTGCGGAGCAGTTCGCGCGCTCGATCCTGCGGGCGGAGGTGGTGGTACGGCTGTCGCCCGAGGGAGTGCGCGCGCTGCCGCACGCCGTGGACGCGGCGGCCGCGCGGGAGGCACTGGCCGAGGCGGCCGGGACCGGAGCGGACGACGACGGGTGGGTGACGGTGACCCTGCCGGTGGAGTCCGAGGAGGTCGCCCGCACCCAGCTGACGGCGCTGGGCCCCGAGGTGGAGGTGCTCGCGCCCGCCTCGCTGCGGGAGCGGTTCGCCGCCCAGGCGGTACGGCTGGCCCTGCTGTACGGGCGGAAGCGATCCGCGTATTCCGGGGTGCGTCCCGGGGATCCAGGGCCGATGCTTGACGCGTGATGGACGAGACGGAGTTCTGGGAGCTGGTCGACGCCGCCCGCGAGGACGCCGAGGGCGACCCTGAGGAGCAGGCCGACCTGCTCGTGGAGCGGCTCGCGCGGCTGGACCCGGAAGCCGTCCTCGACTTCGCCCGGCACTTCGAGTCCCGCTACCACCGTGCCTACCGCTGGGATCTGTGGGGTGCCGCCTGGGTACTCCTCGACGGGGCGAGCGACGACGCCTTCGACTTCTTCAGGTGCTGGCTGATCGGCCAGGGCCGCGAGGTCTACGAGGGCGCGCTGCACGACCCGGACGCGCTGGCCGATCTGCTGGAGGACTTCGACGAGGAGATCGACGGCGACGGCGAGGAGCTCGGCTACGCGGCGGACGAGGCGTACGAGCAGCTCACCGGTACCGTGGCGCCCGATCTGAACCTCCCCGCGGGCCCGGCCGAGCCCGAGGGCACGCCCGTCGACTTCGAGAACGACTCCCTGCTGGCCGAACGCTATCCCCGGCTCTGGGACCGGTTCCGGCCCTGAGCCCCGCGGGTCCGCTCACCTCGAGACCCCCGCGATCCGGCTGTTCTCCTCCTGCTCCTTTTCCTGCGCCTTTTCCTGCGCCTCCCGCTGCTTCTCCTGCTGCTTCTCCTGCCGGCCTCCGGCGTCCGGCCAGCGGCCCTGCAGCTCCGCCGCCCTCTCCCGGATCCTCGGCAGACGGGCTTGCAGGGCGGCGCCCGGACAGCTGGTCATGAAGCCGTCGCTGTGGCCCGCGAGGGCGGGCAGCATCGCGGTGGTGCCCGCCGCGTACCGGCTGCCGCCGTTGCTGGAGACCAGCCGGACGTCGGATCGCGGGTCGGTGCCGGACAGACCGAGTTTCCAGGCGGCCAGCTCGGCGATCGCGCGCTCCATCGCGGGCGGCACGGGCACTCCTGCGGTGAAGGTGCCGAGCGCGGCGATGCCCGTGCTGCGGTGGTTGAAGCCCTGGGTGTGGGCGCCGGTGACGGGGCGGTCGGTGCCGCCCGCGCGGCCTTCGTAGATGGTGCCGCAGCGGTCGACGACGAAGTTGTAGCCGATGTCGTCCCAGTCCCGGGCGGTGGTCTGGCCCTCGTAGAGGCTGCGTATGTGGGTGGGGGCCTCGGCACAGTCGTAGTCGTTGGGCGAGTCGGTGTGGTGGACGAAGACGGCGATGACCTTGTCGTCGTAGCGCGGGGGCGGCTGTTTCCGGTCGGCGCCGCGCGCCCAGGCCGCTCTCGACACGATGGGCGGCCTGGGCGCCGTGTAGGCGTCCGTCCTGCGGGCGGGGGCGACGGCCGAGGGCTCCGCGGCCCGTTCGACGCCGTACGCGCACAGCACCAGGGCGACCGCCGCGGCGACGCCGGGCAGGCAGCCGAGCAGTACTTTGACGGTTATGGGCAGGCCCGTACGACCGGTTCCGCGGGATATCCGGGAAGCGTGACGCCGCCGCCCTCCCCTTGGTCTTCCGAGGACACGCATGCCTTTCACTGTGGGTCGGATCGAGGGGGCCCGCGACGCGACCGTGTCAACCGGTGGACCCGTCGTCCGGTCCACGGCGGAACCATCGTCCGGTTCTCCGGCGTTCTTCCGGGTACACGCGCGTGCGGCTGCTTCCCGGTGGTCGCCCGCGCGTGGCTGATCACCGGGCCTCTCCCCCACGTATGAGAGGGCCCGAGAGAAAGGCGGCGTGCGTGGACCTGCTCGACATCCTGCTGTTGCTGGTCGTCCTGGCCTACGCGGCCTCCGGCTACCGGCGCGGTCTGCTGGCCGGCTGCGTGTCGCTGGCCGGTTTCGTGGGCGGCGCCCTCGTCGGCGTGTGGATCCTGCCCTGGGTGATGGACCTGGTGACTCCGGGGACGACCGGGGCCACGGTGACGGCCCTGGCCACGGTGCTGCTGCCGGCGGCCGTGGGCCATGAGATGGCGGGCCGGCTGGCGCTGCGGCTGCGGCGGGAGCTGGACCGGGGGCCGTTGCGGGTGGCGGACGGGATCGGCGGGGCGGCGGCCAACTCGGTGGCCGTGCTGATCGTGGCCTGGGTGATCGCGTCCGTCCTCGGCGCCTCCTCCTCCCCGCTGGTCACCTCCGCGATCCGGGACTCGCGACTGCTCGGCGCCGTCCACGAGGTGATGCCGGACAGCACTCCGGCCTGGTTCTCGCGGGCCACCTCGGCGCTGACCGAGGCGGGTTTCCCGCAGGTCTTCAACCCGTTCGAGAACGAGTCGACGGCCGAGGTCGCCGAACCCTCCGGCGACAGCGTCACTGCCGCCGCCACCCGGGCCGCCCAGCGGAGCACGGTGAAGGTCGAGGGCGTCACGGGCCTCCAGGGCCGCGAGGGCAGCGGCTTCGTGTACGCGACGGAGCACGTGATGACCAACGCCCATGTGGTGGCCGGCATCGACGAGCCGACCGTGCGGGTCGGCGGCGTCGGGCGGGCGTACGAGGCCCGGGTGGTGCTGTTCGACCCGCAGAAGGACGTGGCCGTGCTGTACGTGCCCGGACTGCGGGCGCCCGTCCTCCGGTTCGTCGACGACGCCGACCGCGGCGACTCGGCGGTCGTCGCGGGCTACCCGCAGGACGGCGACCTGAATCTCCAGGCGGCGACGGTCGCGAACCGGGTGCAGGCGAGGGGCCGGAACATCTACGGGGACCAGGGCGTCACGCGCGAGATCTACTCCATCCGCTCCACCGTGCGCCCCGGCAACTCCGGCGGACCACTGCTGACCACCGACGGCCGGGTGTTCGGCGTGGTGTTCGCCCGGTCCACCTCGGACGCGGAGACCGGCTACGTCCTGACCTCCGCCGAGGTCGCCGGCGACGCGGAGCGCGCGGCGGACGCGACGGCGCCGGTGGACACGGGGGAACCGGTGACGTCGTAGGCGGTGACGCGGGGCGCGTGGGCCGGCGCGGACCGCCGTCAGAGGAGGGAACGGCCCATCAGTACGTCGTCGACGTACCGGCCGCCGAGGAGGAACTCCTCCGGCTGGACGCCCTCGACGACGAAGCCCTCGGACTCGTACAGCACGCGGGCGGTGGTGTTGTGGCCGAGGACGCGCAGGGTGATGCGGCGGGCGCCCCGGTCCCGGGCCTCCTGGACGGCGGCCCGCACCAGGGCCCGACCTATGCCCCTGCCGCGGACCTCCTCGGACACGGCGAGTCCGAGGATCTGCTGCACGTGCGCGTGGGAGGCGAGTTCGGTGGGACATCCGAGCCGGATGTAGCCGACGACGCGTCCCTCGTGCTCGGCGACGAGGTGGGCCTGAGGGCCGAACCGCCCGCGGAAGAACGGCTCGTGCGGCGGACCGACGGCATGCAGGTGCGACCAGGTGTCGCGGTCCAGCAGGACCAGTTCCCGCTCGTCGGAGGGGTGTGCGGCGCGGATCGACAGGTCGGGCATGGGGGGCACTTTACGACCGGGTCCGTCGTGTGTCCGCCGTGTTGTCCGGACTGCGGGGCAGGATGGGAATCATGGAACCTTCCCGAATCGCGGTGGCCGGTGCGTCCGGCCTCATCGGCGGCGCACTCGTACGGTCCCTCACCGCCGACGGGCACAGGGTGGTGCGCCTGGTGCGCAGGACGCCCCGCGCGGAGAACGAGGTGCGGTGGGACCCGGAGCGGGGGTCCGTGGACGCGGCCGGGCTCGCCGGGTGCGACGCCGTGGTCAATCTCGCCGGTGCCGGAGTGGGCGACCACCGCTGGACGCCCGAGTACAAGGCGCGGATCCGCAACGGCCGGGTGCGGGGCACGGCCGCGCTCGCCGAGGCGTTCGCCGGGATGGAGCGGGACGTACGGCCGCGGGTGTTCGTGAACGGCAGCGCGATCGGTTACTACGGCGAGACCGGCGACCGGACCGTCGACGAGAGCGCGCCGGCGGGTTCGGGCTTCCTGCCGGAGCTGTGCGTCGAGTGGGAGGCCGCCGCGGCACCGGCCCAGGAGGCGGGCGTGCGAACGGCGTTCGCCCGGACCGGGCTCGTGGTGGCCCGCGGGGGCGGGGCGTGGGGCAGGCTCTTCCCGCTGTTCCGGGCCGGGCTGGGCGGACGGCTGGGCGACGGGCGGCAGTACTG
>NZ_LIQT01000456.1 GCF_001418415.1 Streptomyces hirsutus | reverse complement strand
GACCTGCCGGTCATGACCGGCGACGAGGTGTGCCGACGGCTGCGCGAACTCACCGACCCGCCGCGGATCCTGATGCTGACCGCGGCCGGCGAGATCACGGACAAGGTCTACGGACTCACCGCTCTCGGCGCCGACGACTACCTGACCAAGCCCTTCGACTTCGCCGAACTGGTCGCCCGAGTACGGACGCTCAGCCGTCGCGCGCCCAAGTCGCCACAGGTGGCGCTACGACACGAGGGCATCACCCTGGACCGGGCGCGGCACGAGGTGTCCGTGGACGGCCGGCCCCTGGAACTGACACCCAAGGAGTTCGCGGTCCTGCACCTGCTGATGGAGGCGCGAGGGGCGGTGGTGCCGCACGGCGAACTCGTGCGCACCGTCTGGGACGAGAACCTCGACCCGCGCACCAACGCGGTAAGGGTCGCCGTCAGCCGGCTGCGCCGCAAGCTGGGCGACCCCGGCCTCATCACCGTGGACAAGGGGCAGGGATACCGGCTGTGCGACTGAACCCGCGGACGCTGCTGCGAGGCATGCCGTTCCGCGCCCGGCTGGCCTTGGCCTTCTCCACGCTCTTCCTGCTGACGGGTGCGGCACTGCTGACCTTCGTGGTGCTGCTCGCGCGCTACGGGACGGCCCGACAGGTCGAAGCGATCGAGATCACCAAGATCGACGCGCCGAGCGGCAGCGAGTTCTCCGGCGAGTCCTCCAGCGGGTACGCGCAACCCACTGACCCTCAGGGCACTCTTCCGCCGCCGGGCACGACCGACGACGGCGTCGCCTTCGTCCGCCAGATCGACCAGACCGTACAAGCGGTGCAGGACACCGCCCTGCGGCAGATGCTCCTCTGGTCGGCCGTCGGACTGCTCGTCACGACACTGTTGGCCGGACTGCTCGGCTGGTGGCTGGCCGGGCGGGCGCTCAGGCCGGTCGCCGCGATGACGGAGACCACCCGCCGGATCAGCGAGCACAACCTGCACCAGAGGCTGGCGCTCACCGGCCCCGACGACGAACTCCACCGCCTCGCTGACACCTTCGACACCATGCTCGACCGGCTGGAGAAATCGTTCGAGAGCCAGCGGCGCTTCGTCGCCAACGCCTCCCACGAACTCAGGACACCCCTCGCGGTCCAGCGCACCAGCCTGGAGGTCGGCCTCGCCGACCCCCTCCCCGACGGCCTCGCCGAAGTGCGTGAGGACCTCCTCGCCGCCAACCGCGAGGCCGAGCAGCTGATCACCGCACTGCTGCTGCTCGCCCGCAGCGACCGCGGCCTGGAGGAGACCGAGACCGTGGACCTGTCGGCCGCGGCCCGGCTCGTGGCGGCCGAGCTCGCCCCACAGGCCGAGGGAGGCCAGGTGGACATAGCCGTGACGTCGGACCGGCCGCTCACCGTCCTGGGCGATCCACTGCTGCTGCGCCACCTGCTGACCAACCTCGTCCGCAACGCCATTCAGTACAACCACCCCGGCGGCCGGGTCCGGGTACGGCTCGAAGGCCACACGCTGACCGTGACCAACACCGGGCCCCCCGTGCCCGCCGACCGGATACCGGACCTCTTCGAGCCCTTCCGCCGCCTCACCCAGGACCGCGTCGGCACCACTGGCCACGGGCTCGGCCTCGCCATCGTCCGCTCCATCGCAGAGGCCCACGGAACCGAGGCGACGGCCGAACCCGGCCGGCCGGGCGGCCTCACCGTCACGGTCCGCTTCCCATGACGCATGACGCAGCCCCGTGCCGATGTGGCCCGACCGCATGCCCGACCACTCAATCCACCCGTGTGTGAGCGGACTACGCCGTAACTCCCGCGCCGGCCGCTCCCACTGCCCGGGCTCGGAGTCCTGATGCCACTGATCCCGGCAACGCCTTCTTCGGCGATGTCGCAGAGGTCCTGGCCAAGGCTCGGTCCGTCAACGACGCCAGCGAGCAGCTCACCGCAAGGCGCGCGAAACACGGGCCGTCCGGCCAGGGAAGCAACTCCTCGGCCAGCAGCGATCCGCTGGACAACACGGGGTCTTGGCGCGCGAGGACGCGCCGCGGTAGCCACCCAGATTCCTTCCGGCTCGCCCGAGGAAGCATCGGCAGCAGGCTGGGACGGCGTCTGGCAGCTGGATCCGGGGCGAGTGAGGTTGAATGCCGTCGGCGGTGTCACGCCGCCGACGGCGCGGGTATGTGCGAGGGGTGGGGCGAGCCGGCCATACGGCGAGGTTGCCTTCAGGACCGGTCGTCGGCGTCCGACTGCGTTGCGCGGTAGCGGACGGGCCAGTCTTCCACCTTCACCAGCAGGCCCTGGCGTGCGAGGTCGCGGAGGATGTGGCGGGTGTTCTTCTCCTGGGGGTCGTGTCCCGCGTCGCGTAGAGCGCGCAGGCCGCGGTTGGTGTCCCAGTGGCCCCCGTAGGTGCGCACCGCCTTTTCGAGGTCGGCGCGTTGGCTGGATGTGCCGGCGGTCGGTTCGGTCATCGTGCTGGTCCTCACGCCTGTTCGGTTGCGGCGGGTGCGTGTTCGCGCCTCGTGTGGTTGGCGATGCTCGCCGGGGCGCCGACGTAGGCGCACGACGGGCACTTCCGCCATACGCCCTCGGACACGGCACGTGCGCTCACCGAGTGGCCGGGGCCGTATCCGTGTGCATGCAGCAACTGGGCGACGGACGAACCATATTCGGCTGCGAGCAGGGCAGCCTCCGCCACCTTGTCGTGGCCCTGTGCGAAAAAGGAACCGGCACCGACCTTCTTGGCGCAGCCGCACCAGCAGGTGCCGGTCGGGGTGAGGTGAGGGAGAGGCGGCATGCCGGGCTTCGTCGTCATGGCGTCACGGTAGTTCAGGGGCCTGGCATACCAGGGGGTTTGCGGCGAACTCCGTACGTGGGGAGTGGTGCGTCGCTGCCCGGCGTCAGCCTGCGCCTCATCGGTCATGCGATCGGGTGATGAGCTCGAGAGCGGGCACTGGTGCTGTCCGTGGGCCGTTGGATCCAGCGACGAGGGATTCTCGTTCATCCCTGTTCGTCATTGTTCATCCCTAGAACGAACTACGGGAGCACATATGGGTCTCTCCTTTCACCGCAACCCCGACGGCACGACCACCGGGCGCAACGACGCCAGCGGGTTCACCGTGACGCACGCCGACGAGGAGGAGGTCGAGCGGCAGCTGTACGAGGACGCCGGTTGGGAGTACACGCCGCCACCGCCTCCGGTCCCGGCCGGGTTTCATCGGTTCTCCCTGGTGCACGAGGAGTTCGACGCGGCCGGGTTCGGGGACGAGCGGTACGCGGGGCTGCGGGAGCGGCCGCCGGACGGATGTCTGCCGGTCGACCGGGGGAGCCTTGCCCTGGAGTGCGAACGGCCGGGGAAGACGCTGCTGGACGCGGTCGCCGGCACCGTCGCCCAAGTCCGGCGCGAGCACGGGCTGGTGATGAACAGCCTGGGGATCGAGAAGCCCCAGGAGTGGCTCGGGGACGACAGGGACGGGTACGCGGCGCAGATCGCCGCACACCTGCTGCTCGCGGGCGTACACCGTGCCCGGTTGCTCGGCTACGGGCGCAAGCACCTGGTCCGACTGCTCGACGCGACCGGCGTCGAGTAGCCGGACGCGCGACCGGCATCGAGTAGTCGGACCGGGGACAGTCGGACCAGGATGAGTGGTGCCGAGGGGCGGCGGCGTGTCAGAGGAGCAGGGTCGCCGGCCCCGGGACGTACTCCGGGTCCACCTGGGCGGCCAAGTCCTCGCCGGTGCGGGCGTCGGCCCAGGAGCGGGCGTTGCGGAGGTGGAACTCCACGGCGTGGCGGTGCAGGCGGTCCCAGTCGCGGGGGTGGGCATCGACGGCCTCGCGCATCACCGTCAGGGCGTGACGGTTGTGCGGTTCCAACGTGCCGAGGGGGTCCGAGGTGTTCGGGCCGGCCGGTGCGGCCCGCCCCTGTTCCGCCGCCCGTACCCAGTCCGAGTGCACGAGGTGGGTCAGGAGGTCGTCGCCCACCTGTTCCTTGAGGAAGAGGAGGTCCTCCTCGCAGGTGACCTTGTTGCCGACGACCGCGATGCGGATGCCGAACTCGCGGGCGTGGTCCCGGTACTGGCGGTAGACGGAGACGCCCTTGCGGGTGGGTTCGGCGACCAGGAAGGTGAGGTCGAAGCGGGTGAAGAGGCCTGAGGCGAAGGCGTCGGCGCCGGCGGTCATGTCGACCACCGCGTATTCGCCGGGGCCGTCGATCAGGTGGCCCAGGTACAGCTCCACCGCGCCCAGCTTGGAGTGGTAGCAGGCCACGCCCAGGTCGTTGTCGTCGAACTCGCCCGTGGCCATCAGCGGGACGCCGCCGGCCCGGGAGACGTGCCGCGTGTGCAGTTCGTCGTCGCCGAGCAGGCTCAGGAGGCGTGAGCCGCGGCCGGGCGGAGTCGTCTTGATCATCGACTCGGTGGAGGTGATGCGGGGGTTGGTGCCGCGCAGGTACGCCTTGATGTCGTGCAGGCGCGGGCCCAGGGGAGGGGGTGCCACCGGGGTGTCCCCGGCGGGGGCGAGTGCCTCGGCCAGGTGCTGGTTGATGTCGCCGTCGATGGCGAGCACCGGGGCTCCGGCGGCGGCCAGGTGACGGGAGAAGAGGGCCGACATCGTCGTCTTGCCGCTGCCGCCCTTGCCGACGAACGCGATCCTCATCGGCACCCCACCTTTTTGAAAACGAATGTCATGTCGCTAGGTTGTAGGGGTGTGGTCGCGACGGTGTCAAATCCTTCGGCGCATGTCCCGGCCGCCCCGCCGCGAGGTTCACCCGAATGATCGATCGTGGGGTCTTAATGCATAAGGCGTGCAAGTGCGTGACTGCATCATCAGGACCGCGGGTCCGGCGGACCTCGACCGTGCGCGAGCCGTGATGCTCGACACCGTCTACCGCGACTTCGGCACCGGGTACGTGCCCCGCTGGCACGGCGACATCATCGACCCGGCCGCCGCCTACCTCGCCCCGCCGCATCACACCCTCCTCGTCGCGATCGACCCCGAGGGCGA
The DNA here is from genome assembly GCF_001418415.1 of Streptomyces hirsutus. GTDB lineage: Bacteria > Actinomycetota > Actinomycetes > Streptomycetales > Streptomycetaceae > Streptomyces > Streptomyces hirsutus. The sequence goes on along the minus strand of NZ_LIQT01000456.1, from coordinate 6,405 downwards.
CAACGGCGACGGCAGTGGCGACGGGAGTGGTGACGGGAGCGGTGCCGGTGACGTCGTCGCCACCGCGGCGCTCGACTCCCGGGGTCCCGCCCACCCGCCGAACCCGCGGGAGCTCGCCGAGCGGTACCCCTCCGGCGAGACCGCGCAGGTGCGGCGCGTGTACGTCCGGCCGGACCACCGCAGGCGCGGGCTCGCCCGGCGCCTGGTCGACGAGCTGCTCGACTTCGCCGCGGCCGATGGGGGCTACGGGTCCGTGTACCTGCACACCGACCCGTCCGTCCCCGGCGCCGAGGCCTTCTGGCGGTCCCTCGCCAAGGTCGTGCACGATGAGCGCGAGGACGCCGGCGGCGGCAACGGCGTCGTCCACTTCGAACTCCCGATGGGACGGTGACCGGTGCGCCGGCTTCCTTCGCGGCTGCTCGCCGCCCTCGCCGTCACCCCGTTCCTGGCCGGCTGCTTCGCCTCCGGAGGCGGTGACCCCACCGACGGCGACGGCGGCGACGCCACGAGCGGCTCCCGGCTGCGCGTCGCGCTGGCCTTCCCGCCCGCCGAGCAGCTCTCCCCGTACGGCGCCGACGCCACCCTCCTCAGCCGACTCGGTGTCTCCGAAGGGCTGACCGCGATGGACGCCAACGGCTCCGCCGCCCCCGGCTCTCCCCCTCCTGAGGCTGCTGATCCTCACCCAGCTCGCCTTCAACATCGGCTTCTTCGCCGTCCTGCCCTTCCTCGCCACCCACCTGGGACGGACCGTGGGCATGGCGGGGTGGCTGGTCCTGGCCGGTGTCACGGCGGTGGCGGGGCTGCTGCCCCGGCGCGGGTGACGGGACACCTCAAGCCCGTTCGATCCTCCCCGGCCCCCGGTGCCGCCGACGCGGACCGCACGGTGTCTGTCGTCGGCGCGGTACCGTGCCGTGCCGTGCGGGGACTCGCTCCCCGTTGAGGCATGCTGTACGCATGCGTTCCGAAGCCATAGCCCAATTGCACGACATACGCGAGCTGTTGGCGTCCATCCAGGAGCCGTCCAGTATCCGCCGTGCCGCCGAGCTGGAGGGCGCTGCCGAGAAGGTCGCCTCCTGTGCCGCGGACCTGGTCGACGTCGAGGTCCCCCGCGACCTTCAGCTCCGGCTCGCCTTTGCCGTCAGAGCCCTTCAGGGCGCGGAGAAGGCGGCTCGTACCCACCGCCGCAACCCGCTGACCCGCCCGCTCTCCCATGCCCGCTTCGCACTGAACACGGGCAAGGCGGGCGGCTGGATCCACGGCACTCTGCAGATCCTGGACCCCGAGAACACGCCCCCGTCCCCCTACGATTCGGACGAGGCGAACGCCGGGTAACCGACCGCAGGGCCCGCGCCGGCCACCGCGGCCGACCGGGCGTCACTGTGCGACGAGCTCCCGCGTCGGCCGCTCGACGTGGGCCTGCCGTACCCGCGAGGTCCGCCACAGCCACAGCACGTCCCGGCCGAACGACCACACCAGCAGCCCCAGCGCCAGCGCCGCCACCCCGACGTTGACCAGGTGCGGCAGCAGGTTCGCGCCCGCCACCAGCAGGAGCACGCCCTGGAGCGCGGCCACCGTCTTGCGGGCCGTGCTCGGCGGCAGCGCGGCGTTCAGCCACGGCCACACCCGGGCCGCGGCGACGAAGACGTACCGCATGCCGCCGATCAGCAGCACCCAGGGCCCCATCGCCATCGACACGTACACGCTGAGCACCAGGATGAGGAACGCGTCCACCTCCATGTCGAAGCGGGCGCCCAGCGGCGTCGACGTGCCCGTCCTGCGCGCCACCTTGCCGTCCACCCCGTCGAGGATGAGGGCCACCGCGGTCAGGCCGACGAACAGGGTGACGGGCGGTGAGTCCTGGAAGGAGTCGGCCACCAGCGCGGTCACCCCGCCGACCAGGATCGCCCGGCCGAGCGTGACCCGGTTGGCCGCGCCGAACGAGCGCAGCCGGGACCGGTGCAGGGCCCGGGAGAGCACCGCCCAGGTGGCGATCGCGAACGCGAGGCCGGTCAGCCAGCCCGCAGGGCCCATGCCGATCGCCGTACCGAGCAGCGCCAGCAGCAGGACCTGTATGCCCGCCCCCACGGCGGTCTCCTGCTGTACGAGCCTTGCGTCGTAACTGTTGTTCAGGGCCACCGAACACCCTCCGGCCGTGTGACAGAGTCGATCAAGGCCGCTACCTTGTGCGCGGCCTGTGCACCTCTCGGTACGCGTGCAACCTGCCGATCGTTCAGGAGGAATTCGATGAACCGCGCCGCTCATGCGTTCTGGCTCGACTCGCCCGGCCGGGGTGAGATCCGGGAAGTCCCCCTGTCCGGGCCGGGCGAGGACGAGGTCCTGGTGCGCTCGCTGTACTCCGGTGTGAGCCGCGGCACGGAGACCCTCGTCTTCCGCGGCCAGGTGCCCGAGAGCCAGCACGCCGCGATGCGCGCGCCGTTCCAGGAGGGCGACTTCCCGGGGCCGGTGAAGTACGGCTACCTCAACGTGGGCGTGGTGGAGGAAGGGCCGAGGACACTCGTCGGGCGGACGGTCTTCTGCCTCTACCCGCACCAGACCCGCTACGTCGTCCCGGCGAGCGCGGTGACCCCCGTGCCCGACACCGTGCCCGCCCGACGGGCCGTGCTCGCCGGCACCGTGGAGACCGCCGTCAACGCCCTGTGGGACGCGGCGCCGTTGATCGGCGACCGGATCGCCGTCGTCGGCGGCGGCATGGTCGGCAGTTCGGTCGCCGCGCTGCTGGCACGCTTCCCGGGCGTACGGGTCCAGCTCGTCGACGCCGACCCGGCGCGCGCCAAGACCGCCGAGGCACTCGGCGTCGGCTTCGCGCTGCCCGGGGACGCCCTCGACGGCTGCGACCTGGTCGTGCACGCCAGCGCCACCGAACAGGGCCTCGCCCGGTCCCTCGAACTCCTCTCGGCCGAGGGCACGGTGATCGAACTGAGCTGGTACGGCGACCGGAAGGTGAGCCTTCCGCTGGGCGAGGACTTCCACTCACGGCGGCTCGTCATCCGCAGCAGCCAGGTCGGCACGGTCTCCCCGGCCCGCCCCGGCCGCAGCTACGCCGACCGGCTGGCCCTCGCCCTCGATCTGCTGGCCGACCCGGCCCTGGACGCGCTCGTCACCGGCGAGTCGGAGTTCGCGGAACTGCCCGCCCTCATGCCCCGCCTCGCCTCCGGCGAGATCCCGGCGCTGTGTCACCTCGTGCGGTACGGCGAGGCCGACGCCGTCTGACTCCGGTTCAGGCCGGGTGAGGGGCTCAAGTCCGCCCCGAGAACAAGCCCCGGGCCCTGACCTGAGAAAAGACACACCTGACGCTGAACGCCGGGAGGCGTACGGCCGTACTACCCGGCATCCCCGGCGGCGATCAGCCGGGGAGCAGACGCGCCGCACCTGGAGGGTCGTCCGTTGTTCAGCATCACCGTCCGCGATCACATCATGATCGCCCACAGCTTCCACGGCGAGGTCTTCGGACCGGCCCAACGCCTGCACGGGGCCACGTTCCTCGTGGACGCCACGTTCCGGCGCGAACAGTTGGACGAGGACAACCTCGTCGTCGACATCGGCCTGGCCACGCAGGAACTCGGGGCCGTGGCCGGCGAGCTGAACTACCGCAACCTCGACAGCGAACCCGACTTCGCGGGGATCAACACCTCCACGGAGTACCTGGCCAAGGTCATCGCGGACCGGCTCGCCGAACGCATCCACAAGGGTGCGCTGGGGGAGGGCGCCAAGGGCATCACGGGGCTCACCGTCACCCTGCACGAGTCGCACATCGCCTGGGCGAGTTACGAGCGTGCGCTGTGACCGAGACAACCATCGACACGACCATCGACGTGACCGGCCAGGCCGTCGACCGTGCCCGCCTGGACTACGTTCCGCTGCAGTCCTCGGCCCAGGCACCCGCACCGACCGCCGCCCAGGCACCTGCCCCGTCCGCCGCCGCCCAGGCCTCAGCCCGATGGAACGGGGGGATCATCCCCATGTCCCTGCGCCGTGTGCACTTCCTGATGCCGGGCGGCGTCGACGACCCGTCGGTGCCGAGCGGCGGCAACGCGTACGACCGGCGCGTGTGCCTGGACCTGCCCGGATTCGGCTGGCAGGTGGAGCGGCACGCCGTGGCCGGCGACTGGCCCCGCCCGGACGCCGCCGCCCGGGCCGCGCTCGCCCGCACCCTGCGCGAACTGCCGGACGGCGCCGTCGTCCTGCTGGACGGGCTGGTCGCCTGCGGGGTGCCCGAGGTCGTCGTCCCGGAGGCGGAACGGCTGCGCATGGCCGTCCTCGTCCACCTCCCGCTCGGCGACGAGACCGGGCTCGCCCCGGCCCTCGCCGCCGACCTGGACGCCCGCGAGCGCACGGTCCTGCGCGCGGTGCCCGCCGTGATCGGCACCAGCGACTGGGCGGTACGCCGCCTGGTCTCCCACCACGGTCTCGCGCCCGACCGCGTCCACGTCGCCGCTCCCGGCGCCGACATCGCGCCCCTCGCCTCCGGCACCGACGGCGTCTCCCGCCTCCTCTGCGTCGCCGCCGTCACCCCGCGCAAGGGACAGCACCGGCTGGTGGAGGCACTGGCCGCGGTGTCGGACCTGCCGTGGAGCTGCGCCCTGGTCGGCGGGCTCGCCCACGACCCCGAGTACGTCACCCATCTGCGGTACCTGATCGGCAAGCACGGTCTCAAGGACCGGCTCGAGCTGACGGGGCCGAAGGCCGGCGCCGAGCTCGACGCCAGTTACGCCACCGCCGACCTGATGGTCCTCACCTCGTACGCCGAGACGTACGGCATGGCGGTCACCGAGGCACTGGCGCGCGGCATCCCGGTCCTGGCCACCGATGTCGGCGGCCTGCCCGAGGCGGTCGGCCGCGCCCCCGACGGAGGGGTGCCCGGCATCCTCGTCCCGCCGGAGAACCCCGCCGCCATCGCCGTCGAACTGCGCGGCTGGTTCGGTGAGGCGGACGTCCGCCGCCGGCTGAAGGCGGCCGCGCGCGGCCGGCGTGCCGCGCTCGGTGGCTGGGCGAGCACCGCACAGAGCCTGGCGACGGTACTGCGCCGGCTTCCTGCCGAACCCCGGAGGGCCGCATGACCGACCAGGCGACGACACAGCAGACCGGCAGCGGCACCGACGCGGTCCCGGCCCAGCCCGGTCCCCGGTACGAGGACACCCGGTCCGTCATCCCCGGCGCCGGCCCCGCACCGCGACCCGGTGAGCGGGCCACGCTCCGCTTGCGGGGGACCGGCACCGACACCGACACCGAGCCGGACGAACCCGCCCGGTACGCGCCCGAGTGGCTCCAACTGCGCGAGCCCGCCGACGCCTTCGCGCGGGCCCACGACCTGCTCGACCCGCTGCGCATCCGGCTCGCCAACCTGCCCCGGCGGGCCGACGGTTTCATCATCCACGACATCGGCTGCGGCACCGGCTCGATGGGCCGCTGGCTCGCGCCCCGCCTGGACGGCGCCCAGCACTGGGTCCTGCACGACCGGGACCCCTACCTCCTGCACTTCGCCGCCGTCGCCTCCCCTCGGTCCGCCGCCGACGGCAGCCGCGTCAGCGTGGAGACCCGGCGCGGTGACGTCGCCCGGCTCACCGCGGACGCCCTGGCCGGCGCCTCCCTGGTGACGGCCTCCGCACTCCTCGACGTCCTCACCCGCGAGGACGTCGACGCCCTCGCCGCCGCCTGTGCCGGAGCCGGCTGCCCGGCGCTGCTGACGCTGTCGGTGGCCGGACGGGTCGAACTGACCGCACCGCACCCGCTGGACCAGGAGATCACCGAGGCGTTCAACGCCCATCAGAAGCGAGGCGGACTGCTCGGCCCGGACGCGGCCACCGCGGCCGCGGAGGCCTTCTCCGAGCACGGGGCGACCGTACGGATCGACTCGAGCCCCTGGCGGCTCGGCCCCGAGCAGGCCGGGCTGACCGCGCAGTGGCTGCGGGGCTGGGTCGGCGCGGCCGTGGAGGAACGCCCCGAACTGGCGGAGCCCGCGGGCCGTTACCTGGCCGAGCGCCTGGAGGCCTGCGCCGCGGGCGACCTGCGGGTCGTCGTCCACCACAGCGACCTGCTCGCCCTGTGCCGGCCGGTGGGCGGCGCGGCGTGACTGCCCGGGCGGCGGAGACACCGGCACGGGGCACGCCGGTCGCGAAGCCCGCGGCCTCGCCGACGGGGGCGGGGCCGGGGAGGGGAGCGGAGCCGGAGAGCTCCCCGCCGAACCCCGAACGCACCGGCGACGGCACCGCAACCGGCCTCCGCGCCCTTCTCGCCCGGCTCAACACCCCCGCCGTACGCACCCGGCTCGGCACCCTCGCCGGCGTTGTCATCCTCGCCGTGCTGCTGTGGCGCCTGGGCACCGGTGTCTTCGTCGACGGGCTGCGCCGGATCGACGGGCCGTCCCTGCTGGTGGCACTCGGGATC
>NZ_LIQT01000455.1 GCF_001418415.1 Streptomyces hirsutus | reverse complement strand
CCTGTCCCCCGCGCCCCCGTGCCCCGCACGCCCGGCGCCTTCCGCCGCGACCAGTTGGCCATCGCCGCGCTGTTCTGCTTCCTCGGCTTCCAGTACGCCACCTGGGTCTCCCGGCTGCCTGCCCTCAAGGACCGGTTCGGCCTCGACGAAACACGGCTGGGCCTGCTGCTGATGGTCTGCGGGGTCGGCGCCGCGGTGTCCTTCCCGCTGGTCGCCCGGCTGATGCGGCAGCTCGGTTCGCGGCGTCTGGCACTCTGGTCGGCCCTGGCCCTGGCGGCGGTGCTGCCGGCGCTGTCCGCGGCCGGCTCCTATCCCCTCGCCCTGCTGGTGGTCTTCGTCGACGGGGTGGCCGTCGGCTGTCTGAACGTCGCCATGAACGCGCAGGGCGCGGCGCTGGAGGCCCGGTACGGGCGGGCCGCGATGGCGCGGTTGCACGCCACGTTCAGCGCGGGCTCGCTCGCGGCCGCGCTCCTCGCCTCGGGGATGAACGTCGTGACGCACACCGTGTCCGCGCACTTCGCCGCCGCCGCGGCCCTGCTCCTGCTGCTGCTCGCCGCCGCACGCCCGCGTCTGTCGGCGGACGAGCGGGCTCGGGGGTCCGGGCGGGATCCAGGGTCCGAGCAGGAGGAGGCGACCGGGAGGGCCGAGGCGTCGGAGGAGGGCGCCGCGAAGGGCGGCGCCGCCAAGGCCGTCCGGCGCTTCGCCGGTGCCTCCGGGGCGGCGCTCTGGCTGGGCTGCGCCATGGTGTTCGGCACGGTCACCGAGGGCGCGATGAACGACTGGTCGGCGCTCTACCTCACGGCGGAGACCGGTGCGTCGGGGCAGCTCGCGCCGCTGGGCATCGCCGTGGTCTCGGTGATGATGGTGCTGGCCCGCCTCCTCGGCGACGGCTGGCGGAGCCGCCTGGGCGACGCACGGGTCGTCCACATCGGCAGCGTGGTGGCCGGCACCGGTCTCGCGCTCGCCCTGGCGGCCGGCGGGACCTGGCCCGCGCTGGTCGGCTTCGCCTGTGTGGGCCTGGGCATGGCGACCGTGACGCCCTGTCTCTACGTCGCGGCCGCCGCGGAGGGTCCGAGGGCCCTGGCCCTGGTCGCCGCCCTGGGCACCACCGGCCTGCTGGCGGGCCCGGCGCTGATCGGCTTCGTGGCGGGCCGAACGGATCTGACGGTCGGCATGGCGGTGGTCGCCGCATCGGCGCTGCTGGTGTCCGTCTCCGCGCGGCGCGTCACCTGGCGGAGACCGAGCGAGGCCGCCCCGGCCGGCGCCGGCGAGGGCGACGGGGGCGACGGGGGAGGCAAGGGCGGAGTCGGGACGGAAACGGGAACGGGGACGGGGACGGGACCGGTGGAGGCGTGATGCCCGTGCGGCACAGTGGTCAGGACTGTGCCGCACGGGCGGCTGGGGGTCCCGCTCAGAGCTCCCGGGGCGTGCCGGTTGCCGTGATGCGGGTGATCGCGTCGAGCGTCAGGGCCCGGTCGTGGGGTTCCCGGGACAGGGCGAGGTGGAGGGTCAGTCCCTCGATGAGGGCGTCGAGCTGGCGGGCGGTGTCCGGGTCGAAGTACTTCTCGAGGTGGACCCGGCTGCGGCGCATCCACTCGTGGGTGAGTTCCCGGTAGGCGGGGCGGCGGGCGGCGAGGGCGTACAGCTCCTGGGTGAGCACGAGGTCGCGCCGGCTGCCCTCGGACAGGACGTGGACGAGGTCGGCCACGGCCTCGATGGCCTCCTCCCGGCCGGCCGGCGCCGCGAGATGCGTGTCGAAGACCGCGACCACCTGGCCGGTGAACTCGCCGAACGCCTCCCTGAGCAGCTCGTCCATCCCGCTGAAGTGGTACGTCATCGATCCCAGCGGCACTCCGGCACGCTGGGCGATCTTGCGGTGCGAGACCGCCGCGAGGCCCTCCTCGGCGATGAGGTCGAGGGTGGCGGCGACGATGCGTTCGCGCCGCCGCGGGTCGGTGTGTCCGGTGGCCACGGGAGCCTCAGATGTCGCGGACCGGGCGGGCGGGGTTGCCGACGGCGACCACGTTCGCCGGCACGTCCTTGGTGACGACCGCGCCGGCGCCGATCACGGAGTTTTCCCCGATGGTCACCCCGGCCAGGACGATGGCACCGCCGCCGATCCAGACGTTGTCGCCGATGGTGATCGGTTGCGCGGCCTCCAGCTTGTCGCGCCGGGGCTGCGGTTCCACGGGGTGCGTGGGGGTGAGGAGCTGGACGCTCGGGCCGATCTGGCAGTCCTCGCCGATGACGATGGCGGCGACGTCCAGTGCGGTCAGGTTGTAGTTGACGAAGGTGCGCGCCCCGATGGTGATGTTGCTGCCGTAGTCGACGTACAGGGGCGGGCGCACATGCGCCTCCTCGCCCACGGCACCGAGCAGTTCGGGGAGGATCGACTGCGCCGCGGCGGCGTCCTCGACGAAGGCGGCCTGGAAGCGGGCGGCCAGACGTACGGCCTCCTGCTGCCGGCGGGCGATCTCGGGATCGTCGGCGATGTAGAGGTCGCCCGCCTGCATCCGTTCCAGGTTCGTACGGGGGTCCTGCGCGAAGTATTCCGTCGCCATGAAACCGACGGTACACCCTGGAGCGTACGAACGTACACTCTCCGCGCCCGGCAGTCCCCGCGGCGCTCCCCTACCGCGCCGCGGCGCTCTCCTGCCCCTCGTCGCTTGCCGGTCGGCGCTTCCGCGCTCCCAGCACTCCGGCGAGCACGACCACGAGTGCGCCCGCGAGGGGCACCACCAGCAGGCCGAGGCGCAGGCCGGCCTCGTCGGCGACGAGGCCGACGATCGGCGGGGAGAGCAGGAAGCCGAGCCGCATCAGCCAGGAGACGATCGTGAGCCCCGATCCGGGCTTGAGGCCGGGCAGTTCGTCGGCCTCGTGCATCGCCGCCGGCACCAGGGTCGCCACGCCGAACCCGGCCGCGGCGAAACCGAGGATCGTGCCGGGGACCGTGGGCACGGCCAGCGCCAGGCCCATGCCGGCCGCGGCGATGAAGCCGCCGGCGCGGGCCACCGCGCGCTGGCCGAAGCGGTCGACGAGCCGGTCGCCGATGATCCGGCCGACGAACTGGGCCCCGACCAGGGCGATGAAGCCGGAGGCCGCCAGCGCCGCCGACGCGTTCAGCGAGTCGGAGAGGTAGAGCGCGGCCCAGGAGTTGCCCGCGTCCTCGACGAGCGTGCCGGCGGTGGCGATGAGAACGAGCGCGGCCAGCACGTACCGCGTCCGCGAGGTCATGGCCGACCGCCCGCCTCCGGCGCTCGCCTTCCCCCGCGACTCCTCCTTCGCCTCCTTCGCCTCCGTCCCCTCGGCCGGTTCGGTGTCGGGTCCGGGCAGGCAGAACCGCAGGGCGACGCAGGCGGCGATCCCGAAGAGCACGCCCGAGATCAGCAGGTGCACCCCGAGCGGGAGGTCGAGCGCGATCGCACCGGCGGCCATGGCTCCGCCGGTGACGGCGCCGATGGACCAGATGGCGTGGAAGGAGTTGATGATGGAGCGCCCGTAGCGGCGCTGCACCCGCAGCCCGTGGGCGTTCTGCGCGACGTCGGTGAACGCGTCCATGGCGCCGGCCAGGAACAGCGCCATCGCGAACAGCACCACCGACTGCGACAGACCGGCGACCAGGATCCCGGCCGCGGTCAGCAGCGTGCTCGCCACCGCCGCCCGCGCCGAGCCCAGCCGGCGGACGAGAACCCCCGCCGCCAGGCCGGCCACGACGGCCCCCGCCGGGAACGCCGCGACGGCCAGCCCGTAGGCGGCGTTGCCGATGCCGAGATCCGCCTTGATCTGCGGATAGCGCGGCAGGAGGTTCGCGAACAGGGCGCCGTTGGTGAAGAAGAGCACGGCAACGGCTGCGCGAGCCTGCCGCTCGGCCAGGCCCGGCCGCCGCAGTACGTCAATGGTCATACGCCGGACCCTATCCGCAGAGCGTACGAACGTACACTCCTCTTTTTCCGCGGCACCGCCGACGCCCGGCCCCGGGTCCCGGGCGGGGACCTGGAGCCGGACGTGTGAAGGCTTCCGGCGTCAGCCGCTGTAGGTCTCGAACTCGGCGACCCGCGGGCTGCCGTTCGAGCTGGTGATCTCGAAGGTGACCTTCTTCAGCGAGGTCTTCGGGAAGGAGATGACGCCCGCTCCGCTGCCGGAGGTCAGAACGGCACCGGTGTCGTTGTTGAGGACCCTCCAGTTGCGGATGCCGCCCTCGGAGCCCGCTGCCTCACGAATGTTGATCTTCGACACCGAGGTGGCGGACGACCACTTGACCGAGACGGAGCCGGTCGAGCCGCTCGGCGACCAGTAGCTGCCCAGGTTGCCGTCGATCACGTTGCCGTAGCTCGTGCCACTGGCCTTGCTGGAGCCGTCGGCACCGGCGCCGAGGC
>NZ_LIQT01000454.1 GCF_001418415.1 Streptomyces hirsutus | reverse complement strand
CACGGTGAACTGGGACTTGGGGACGGCCAGCACGTAGCCGACACCCGACTGTTCCAGCAGCCGGCGGAATCGATTGTCCTGACCGTAGGCGGAATCCGCGGTGACCCAGGTAATGGGCAGCGGCGAGGCGACGGCCCGCAGCACCATGTGCCGGGCCAGTTCGCCCTTGGTGGCGAACTCCCGATCGTCGGGGACCCTGGCAGTGCGGCAGCGTTCCCGGTCCCCGGTCCAGGACTTCGGGAGGTAGAGCTCGCAGTCGACCAGGGCCCGGCCGCGGGCGGAGGCGTAGGCGGCGAAGACGCCGATCTGGCAGTTCTCGGTCCGGCCGGCGGTTCCGGAGTACTGGCGCTGGACCCCGGCCGAGGTGGTGCCCTTCTTGATGAACCCGGTGTCGTCGATGATCAGGACGCCGTCGGCCTCGCCGAGCTTGTCGGCGACGTATTTCTGCAGGTCGTCGCGGATGTCATCGGGCTCCCACTTCGATCCGGCGAGGAGGTGCTGCAGGCCGTCGGGCGTGGGGTGGCCGGCCTGTTCGGCCAGCTGCCAGCTGTTCTTGCGGGCCACCGGGGCGAGCAGCCCGCGTACGTAGTCACGCACGCGGCGGCGGAGCTCGACTCGGCCGAAGCGGTGCCCGATGGTCAGGAAGAGATCGTCCAGTTCGAGGTCCCACTGCGCGGCGGCATACTCGGTGATCACCCTCGGAGGCTGCCCCGCCGCTGTTACTACCAGCGGCGTTGTCGCACGATCGAGGGGCGGTCTCCGTGAGACCGCCCCCGCACGATCGAAGTCCCGCTACACTCCAGCCGCCCAGCGAAACCCGCAGGTCAGACAGCAAAGTCCTGCTGGAGTACTAGGCGCCTTCGTCGTCATGCCAGATGATTTCCATGCGCTTGTCTCCGTCGAATGCCTGTCCCCGGTAATCCGCCTTTTTGACACGGATACGCCGAATAGCAAGCCGCAACAGGTCCCGCTTAAGCGCATCATCTGCGCCCTCCCACGCTTTACGTTGGCACGACGTTTCGAGAAGGAATGAAATATCAATGCTTTCCTGTCCGCCCGTCGCCCCCACAGCCTTCTGAGCGTCTAGGACTGCTTCGTTGGCCTCAGCTAGCGCCGGGGCAAAGAAGTGCTCTGAGGGGCCGTCATAGAGTCCGGAGCGTCGGTCTTTCCACAGGCGGCTCAAAGCTGCTTCCGCATCTGCCAGGGCCGCCCGTGCCGCTGCTTCGTCCTCCGACGCTTGCGGGTCCTGTCGGGCCTGCCAGCGCTCCGCCACAATCGCCAACAGACGTTCATGGGGCTCAGTCGCTGCAAGTCGAGCAGACCAGCGCATGTAGACATACTCTTCAGCGCTTTTCTGCGCCACGTACGCCGGGGCCGGACACACTCCCCCAGCACCCGGACGCCAACAGCAGTAGCCTTTTCCGCGCCACGTCACGGAAGACCTGCACCCGCCGCATTCAAGGAGATCTGTTAGCCTCGCGCTTTCATGAAGCGGGCTGTCCGGCAGGCGGTCAGGTAAGCAGAAAGGGCCTCTGACCAGCAAGAATGAGGATTGTCTAGGTCCTTGTTCCCGCTGAATCCAGAGGCACTTTCCAAGTGAAGAAGCCTACCGGCTCCTATCCCCATGTCCGCGTCCAGGGGGACGGCCGGACCGTGGTCTCGCAGGCCGGTTCGGTCCTGCTCGTCGAAACCGTCCGCAAGAGTGGCCTTGACCAGGCCATATCCGCGGCCCTGGCCCCATGGCGGAAACCCCGGGCCGTCCACGACCCCGGCAAGATACTCGTGGACCTCGCGCCGGCGGTCGCGCTCGGCGGGGACTGCCTCGCGGACATCGCGACGCTGCGGGCCGAGCCGGCCGTGTTCGGGCAGGTCGCCTCCGACCCCACGGTCTCCCGGCTGATCGACACCCTTGCCGCCTCGGGCGAGAAGGCACTGACCGCCATCCGCACCGCACGTTCCGAAGTCCGCCAACATCTGTGGGAATTGGCTGGCGACCGGGCTCCGGATGTCGGCGGACAGGTAACCGTGGACCTGGACGGGGTGCTGGTCGTCGCCCACTCGGACAAGCAGGACGCGGCCCCGACCTGGAAGAAGACCTACGGACACCACCCGCTCATGGCCTTCGTCGACCACGGCCCGGGCGGAACCGGCGAACCCGTCGCCGCGCTCCTCCGTCCGGGAAACGCGGGCTCGAACACGGCCGCCGACCACATCAGTGCCGCCCGCCTGGCCCTGGCCCAACTGCCGAAGAAGTACCGGCGGGGACGCCGGACTCTGATCCGCTGTGATTCTGCGGGCGGGACCCATAAGCTTGTCGCCTGGCTCGCCCAGCGCGGGCGGTGGCTGTCCTACTCGGTCGGCATGGTGATCACCGAGGCCGTCCACCAGCACGTCCTCAAGATCCCCGCGTCGGCCTGGACCCCGGCCGTCGAGTCAAACGGTGAAGTGAGGGACGGGGCCTGGGTCGCCGAACTCACCGGGGACCTTCTCGCTGACTGGCCGAAGGGCATGCGGCTGATCGTCCGCAGGGAACGTCCCCATCCAGGAGCCCAGTTGAGGATCACGGACGCGGACGGCATGCGGCTCACCTGCTTCGCGACCAACACGCCGGGCCGTCCGATCGCCCAGCTCGAGCTCCGTCACCGGCTGCGGGCCCGCGCGGAGGACCGGATCCGGGCCGCCCGGGCGACGGGACTGCGGAACCTGCCCCTGCACGACACCGCGCAAAACCAGGTCTGGCTGGAGATCGTCCAGATCGCTCTCGACCTGCTGGCCTGGCTGCCCATGCTCGCCCTGACCGGCCGGGCGAGGCTCTGGGAACCGCGTCGCCTGCGGTTCCGCCTGTTCTCCGTGGCAGGCCAACTCGTCACCACCGGCCGGCGCCGCATCCTCCGCCTCGCCCGGCACTGGCCCTGGACCAGCGAGATCACAGGCGCCCTCGAGCGGCTCGCACTCCTGCCAAACCCTGGCTGACCAGCAGATTCACCCGTCCCTGCGAGGGAACGTTCCAGCCCGGAGCGGTGGAACCCGGCGTTCACCCGAGACGACACTCGGGCCCACGGCCTGCCCAACCGCGTTCATCGGCAACGAAATGGGCCACCGACTTCGTTGGCGGCCCATCACGAAAGATCGAGGTTAGGACGTGACGCGCTCGCCACGACTCCTTATCAACGGCCGGACCAACTCCCCTGGAAGCCGTCTGAGCCGCGTTGTACTCATCTTCTGACAGCACAGGCGGGCCAACCATGACGCTTACTCTTTCACCGGCCGCATTTCGGTAAAGCATTCGCTTTGACTTTCCGTCTTCGCGCCCGGTCACCTGCCAGCCAGCGTAGGCGGGGTTACCGATCATGTCTGCAACCGTACTGAAAGCCCATGTGCCGCCGGTAGGTGACGGGACCCCACGCTCGTTGAGCATGCGAGAGATTTGCCGCTTGGCATGCCCGGCAACTGGAGCCTCGTACGTAATCCATCGGGCAATGTCGAGTTTCGTCACATTGGGCTCGCCGGGGATTCCGGCAGACGTTTCAGGGTCACGCTCAAGCTTGCGCTCTTCGATCTGTTCCCCGTCTTCGTCTTCGGCTGTCACCATGACGAGTCTGAGACCGTAGGGGGCGACACCGTTTAGCCATTCCCCGTTGTCTCGCTGGAACGTCTTGGCATTCCGAACGCGCTCGCTCAGAACTTCTGTCTCTTCGCGGGCATCCTCTGCCCGCCTGATCAGTTCCGAACGATCACGGGGGTTCGCAGAATCCAGCCCGATTCCCGGGGTATCTGGGTCTCCGTTATCCACCAGCAAACGACGGGACCGTCCGTCTTGCGGCTCAACGATGCTGAGTATTGCTCCAGCTCCGCGCCGGGTCCACCGGTCAAGACGGAAGACCCAAAGTGCGCCAATCTCGCCCCTGTCAAGCGCTTGCAAAGCAAGGTCCTGTTGGGCCAATTTCTTGCTTCGGCGGAACCGGCTAGCACTTCCGACTTCCCGCCAGACATGCCGGACCGTGAGCCCTAACTCAGCGGCTGTGCGTCTCCCCCGTGCTTCCTGCGCGCTGACGGAGATCTCCCGGCGCCCAGTCTTCGACTTCACGGCTTGACTCTTGCGGCACACCAGGTCAATCAAGGTCCTGATGTCCTCAGTTGGAGTGCTCATGGGCCAAGGTTCACACGTCACAGGACGGGATCGCCAGTGTCCAACGTGCCGAGGGCCGCTACCGGCTGATGCCGGGCATCCTGGCCGCGCTGCGCGACCGCGCGAATCCCTTCTCGATCCTCACCAAGGGCACGCTGATCCTGCGTGACCTGGAGCTGCTGCGGCAGGCCGCCGGGGTCACCGACGTCGGCGTCTCGGTCTCCGTCGGCTTCACCGACACCGAACTGTGGCGCACCGTGGAACCGGGCACGCCCGCCCCGGAGCGCCGGCTGGAGGTCGTGCGCACGCTCGCCGCGCACGGGATCGGCTGCGGGGTGCTGATGGCACCGGTGATCCCTTTCCTGGGCGACCGGCCGGAGCAACTGCGGGCCACCGTAAGGGCGATCGCCGCGGCGGGAGCCACCTCCGTCACGCCGCTCGTGCTGCACCTGCGGCCGGGGGCCCGCGAGTGGTTCATGTCCTGGCTCGGGCAGCACCATCCGTACCTCGTGAACCGGTACGAGCGGCTGTACGCGGAGGGCGTCTACGCCCCGAAGTGGTACCAGCGCAGGATCACCCGTCAGGTCCACGACCTGGCCCGGGAGTACGGCATCGGCCCCACCCGCGCGGAGATGCCCCACCGACTCCGGCCCGCCGGACACCCGGTGACCGGCTCTCCTGACCATGGATCCCCTGCCTCCGGGCCCTCCTCCTCCGGGCCCTCCGCCTCCGCCTCCCGACACTCCGACGCCTCCACGTCGGGCCCGACCCAACTCTCTCTTCTTTAGAAGCATTCGAGGGCATCCGGCGACCCGATCGGGTCAAGAGTCGGCGGAACGCGTTCATCCAGCGGCTCATTCCGGGACGATGCCGCGTGGACCGTGAGCCCGCGGTTCACCGACCTCCGTCCTGGGAGGACCCATGAGGAAACGCGCAGCAGTGCTGTGCAGTGCCGCCGCCGTCATGGCCGGGAGCCTGACGGCCCTGCCCGCCGAGGCGGCCGCACCGAACGGCGCCGACACGTTCCGCGCGGCGAAGCCCGTGTGGAAGGACTGCGGCACCGAGAACCATCCGACGCTGCAGTGCGCGTCCGTCGAGGTACCGCTCGACCATGCCCGCCCCGAGGGGCGGAAGATCACCCTCGCACTGTCCCGCGTTCCGCACACCGCGAAGGAGTACCAGGGCCCTCTGCTGGTCAACCCGGGCGGCCCCGGCGGCAGCGGGCTGGCGCTCGCCGGGTTCGTCGCGGCCTCGCTGCCGAAGGAGGTGGCCGCCCAGTACGACGTGATCGGCTTCGATCCGCGGGGGGTGGGCGAGAGCAGGCCCGCGCTGAACTGCGAGCCGAACTACTTCGACCCGGTGCGGCCGAACACGGTGCCGAGCACCCGCGCGGTGGAGCAGGCCAACCTCGCGCGCGTGAAGTCGTTCGCCGACGCCTGCGGCAAGAAGCACGCGGATCTCCTGCCGCACGTGAACACGACCAGCGCGGTGCGCGACATGGACGTGATCCGGCAGGCGCTGGGCGCGGAGAAAATCAATTACTTCGGCTACTCCTACGGCACGTATCTGGGCGCCGTGTACGCCAAGCTGTTCCCGGAGCGGGTACGGCGCCTGGTCCTCGACTCGATCGTCGACCCCAACGAGGTCTGGTACGAGGCCAACCTGAACCAGGACCGCGCCTTCAACGACCGCCACCGCGCCCTGATGGCCTGGATCGCCGAGCACGACGGCACGTACCGGCTCGGCACCGATCCGGAGAAGATCGAGGCCGAGTGGTACGCGATGCGCGCGGCCCTGGCGAAGAAGCCGGCCGGTGACAAGGTGGGTGCGGCCGAACTGGAGGACACCTTCCTGCCGGGCGGCTACTACAACGGCTACTGGCCCTATCTGGCGGAGGCGTTCGCGGCGTACGTGAACAAGGGCGACTCGGGCCCGCTGGTCAGGACGTACGAGAACTTCGGTGCGGTCGACGCCGCCGGTGCCAACGGCTACAGCGTCTACACGGCGGTCGAGTGCCGGGACGCGTCCTGGCCGCGGGACTGGCGGCAGTGGCGCAAGGACACCTGGGAGGTGTACGAGCGGGCGCCGTTCATGACGTGGAACAACGCCTGGTACAACGCGGCGTGCGCGTTCTGGCCGACCGAGTCGCTGCGGCCCGTGAACGTCCTCAACGGGAAGCTGCCGCCGGCGTTGCTCTTCCAGGCCACCGACGACGCGGCCACCCCCTACCAGGGAGGCGTGACGGTCCACCAGCTGCTGGCCGGCTCCAGCCTGGTGGTGGAGCAGGACGGCGGCAATCACGGCATCACGCTGAGCGGCAACGCCTGCCTGGACGAGCACCTGACGGCGTATCTGACCGACGGCACCGTGCCGCGCGGCCGCGGCCGCG
>NZ_LIQT01000453.1 GCF_001418415.1 Streptomyces hirsutus | reverse complement strand
GCTGAGCGGTCCGGCCCGGCTGAGCGGTCCGGCCCGGCTGCGGGGACGGACGGCGGAGTGGATGCCGGAGCGGACGACGGGGTGGCTTTCGCGGCGCGGGCGGTCACGAACAGCTCCAGGCCGTCCAGGATGCGTTGCAGTCCGAACTCGAAGTGGTCGAAGTCGAAGCTGAAGGTGTCCTCGGCGAGGGAGGCCAGGACGGGGTAGCGCCCGCTGAGGATGGCCTTCTCCAGGGCCGGCTGCTGGGCCTCCCAGAACTCCGCGTCCGTCAGCCCGGAGGTGCGCTCGGCCTCCTGCTGGTACAGCTGGGTGCGGGCCGCGCCGACGACGTACCCCTCGATCGCGGTGATCGCCGACAGCAGTTCGGGGTCGGACAGGCCCATCGGCCTGATCCGGGACATCACCTTCTCCAGGCCGTCGAGTGCGCTGGGACCGAGGAGCGGGCGGGTCTGGTTGACCTCCAGCAGCCAGGGGTGGCGACGGTACAGGGCGAGCGTGGAGCGGCCCAGGACCTCCAGGGCCGAGCGCCAGTGGCCGTCGCCGAAGTCGGCGGGGTCCTCGGAGGCGCGCTGGACGCGGTCCAGCATCAGGTCGAGCAGCTCGGCCTTCCCGGGAACGTAGCGGTACAGGGACATCGTGCCCGTGCCGAGTTCCGTGGCGATCCGGCGCATCGAGAGCGCGCCGAGCCCTTCCCGGTCCGCGAGCTCGACGGCGGCCTCCACGACGCGCTCCAGCGTCAGGCCCGGTTTCGGCCCGCGGCTCGGCCGCCGGCCCGTGCCCCACAGCAGGTCGAGGGTGCGGGTGATGTCACCGCTCCCGCTCGTCTCCCTGCCGCCGGTCTGCCCACCGCTTGTCATGGGCTCAGTCTAGATCCGCGCGGAAAAACTGGGTACGCCGTACGCGCAATCGGGTACGGTGTACCCAGTTACCTGGAAGGGGGACCCATGGGCGACGGCCATGACAAGGGCGACGGGCCCGACAGCGGCTACGGCGGGGACGGCGGGGACGGCGACTACGCGGTGCGGGCCGAGGGGCTGGACAAGCGGTACGGGGAGAAGCGCGCCCTCGACGGCTTCGACCTCGCCGTCCGTACGGGCACCGTGCACGGCCTGCTGGGGCCGAACGGCGCCGGGAAGACCACCGCCGTGCGCATCCTGTCGACGCTGGTCCGGCTGGACGGGGGACGAGCCACGGTGGCCGGTCTCGACGTCGGACGGCAGGCGCGCGAGGTGCGGGCGAGGATCGGGCTCACGGGGCAGTACGCGGCCGTGGACGAGGTGCTCACGGGACGGCAGAACCTCGAGATGTTCGGGCGGCTGTTCCACCTGGGCGGGAAGCGGGCCCGGTCGCGGGCCACCGAACTGCTGGAGCGGTTCGACCTGAGCGACGCCGCCGACAAGGGTGTCGGCGACTACAGCGGAGGCATGCGGCGGCGCCTGGACCTCGCCGCCTCCATGATCCTCGCGCCGGCCGTGCTCTTCCTGGACGAACCGACGACGGGGCTCGATCCCCGTAGCCGCAACGAAGTCTGGGACTCCGTACGGGCCTTGGTCGCGGACGGCACGACCGTGCTGCTGACCACGCAGTACCTGGAGGAGGCCGACAAGCTGGCCTCCCGCATCACCGTCATCGACCAGGGCCGGGCCATCGCGGACGACACCCCGGACGGGCTGAAGAACCTCGTCGGCGGCGACCGCATCGAGGTCGTCGTCGCCGAACGGGCCGACGTCCCGCGGGTGGTGAAGGTGGTCGCCCGGGTCACGGACGGCGAACCGGAGTCGGACGAGAGCGAGTTGCGCGTGCACGCCCCGGTGACGGACCGGGTGGCCGCGCTGACCGAGGTGGCGCGCACCCTCCAGGACGAGGGGGTACGGGTCGAGGACATCGGGCTGCGCAGACCCAGCCTCGACGACGTGTTCCTGCGCCTCACCGGCCACCGCACCACGTCGGCCGACGAGGCCGCCGACGCCGTTTCCGACAAGAGGACTTCAGGCAAGAGGGCTTCGGACAAGAAGGAGGCCGCCGTATGAGCGCCGTCGACCTGGCCGACGAACCGGGCGCCGGCCCTCCCGCCGGTCCGGGCACCGAGCCGGCCGTGCACAGTCGCGCCTACTGGGCGCTCGCCGACTGCTGGAACATCGTCCGCCGCGGCCTGACCCACTACCGGCGCCAACCCGTCAACATCGCCTGGCAGTTGGGCTTCCCGATCCTGTCGGTGCTGCTCTACGGCTACGTCTTCGGCAGCGCGATGACGGTGCCGGGCGGCGGCGACTACAAGGACTTCCTGATGCCCGGGATGTTCGTGATGACGATGGCGTTCGGCTTCATCAACACCGCGACCATCGTGGTGTACGACGCCACCAAGGGCGTGATCGACCGGTTCCGCTCGATGCCGATGGCGCCGTCCGCGGTGGTGGCCGGGCGCGGAGTGACCGATCTGGTCGTCGCCTGCGCCGAGTTGGGGATCCTCGTACTCACCGCGCTGGCCATGGGCTGGCGGCCGGACGGCGGCTGGAACTTCCTCGCGGCGTTCGGCCTGCTGCTGTGGCTGCGGTTCGCGCTCATCTGGCTCGGGGTCTGGCTCGGACTCCTGGTGCCCAACCCGGAGGCGGCGGGCGGGCTGTTCGCGGTCGCCTTCCCGCTGACGATGATCTCCAGCATCTTCGTGGCCCCGCAGCTCATGCCCGACTGGCTGGGCTGGATCGCCGCCTGGAACCCGATCTCGTCCACGGCCGCGGCCACCCGCGAGCTGTTCGGTACGCCGGTAGGCGGCGGCGACTCCTGGGTCGAGCAGCACGCGCTGCTGATGGCGGGGGTGTGGCCGCTCGTCCTGACGGCGGTCTTCCTGCCGCTCGCGGTACGGAGGTTCCAGCGGCTGAGCAGGTGAGCCGCTGACGCGGCGAGGCCCGGGGGAGGCGGGGCCCGGGGAGGAGGCGGACGGCGTCCGGGTGTGAATGCCGTCCGCCTCCTTGACGTGTTCATGTGACATGGCTTGCATGGAGGGCGCGGGGTGGTGGGAGCGCTCCCACTCGTTCCGGGCCCGCCCTCCGAGAGGAAGCAGCGACATGTTCCGCAGCTTGCGAAGAGCGCTGTGCGTGACCGTGGCGGCGTTCCTGTTACCGCTGGCGGGTGTGCAGCCGGCCGGTGCGGCGGAGCCGGGCGACAGCACGGCCCGTGCGGCGGCCGGTACCGCGACGACCCGTGCGGCGGCGGCCGGCGAAGGCTACTGGCACACCAGCGGCCGGCGGATCCTGGACGCGTCCGGGCAGCCCGTGCGGATCGCCGGCATCAACTGGTTCGGCTTCGAGACCGACGTCCGGGTGGTCCACGGCCTGTGGGCCCGCGACTACAAGGGCATGCTCGACCAGATCAAGTCCCTGGGCTACAACACCGTCCGCGTCCCCTACAGCGACGACATCCTCAAGCCGGGCGCCCTGCCCGGCAGCATCAACCACGACGGCATCAACACCGACCTGCGGGGCCTGACGTCGCTCCAGGTGCTGGACCGGATCGTGGCGCACGCGGGGCGGGCGGGTCTGAAGGTCGTGCTCGACCGGCACCGTCCCGACGCGGCCGCGCAGTCCGCGCTCTGGTACACCGACGCGGTGCCCGAGTCGACGTGGATCACCAACCTCAAGGCGCTCGCCACCCGTTACCGCGGTGACTCGACCGTCATCGGCATCGACCTGCACAACGAGCCCCGCGATCCCGCCTGCTGGGGCTGCGGCGACACGGCGCGGGACTGGCGGCTGGCCGCCGAGCGGGCCGGCAACGCGGTGCTGTCCGTCAACCCCGAGCTGCTGGTCTTCGTCGAGGGCGTGCAGTCGCACAACGGGGTCAACGGCTGGTGGGGCGGCAATCTGATGGGCGTCGCCGAGCACCCGGTCCGCCTGGACGTGCCGGGCCGGCTCGTCTACTCCGCGCACGACTACGCCACCAGCGTGGCCCAGCAGTCCTGGTTCAACGACCCGTCCTTCCCCGCCAACATGCCGGGCATCTGGGACAAGTACTGGGGCTACGTCTTCAAGCAGAACATCGCCCCGGTCTGGCTCGGCGAGTTCGGCACGACCCTCCAGTCGGGCGTGGACCAGCGGTGGCTGTCCGCACTGGTCTCGTACCTGCGGTCCACGTCGCAGCACGGGGCCGACCGCTTCCACTGGACCTTCTGGTCCTGGAACCCCAACTCCGGTGACACCGGCGGCATCCTGAAGGACGACTGGACGACCGTGGACACGGTGAAGGACGGGTACCTCGCGGACATCAAGGCCCCGGGGTTCGCGGCGGGGGACCCCGGCGACCCCGGTGATCCGGGTGACCCGGGCGATCCCGGCGACACGGCCGAGTGCGCCGCCGCCTACACCGTCAGCAGTGACTGGGGCGGCGGCTTCAACGTCGACGTGAAGGTCACCAACACCGGGACCGTGCCGCTGACGTCCTGGAAGGTGACGTGGACCTGGAGCGGGGCCCAGCGCGTCACCAGCATGTGGAACGCCTCGTACACCCAGTCCGGGGCGACTGTCACCGCCGTCAACGCCGGGCACAACGGAGCGCTCGCGGCGGGCGCTTCGACGAGCCTCGGCTTCGGGGGCGCGCCCGGGGGCGGGAGCGTGCCGAGCGTGAGCTGTACGGCGACGTGAGCGACGTCTGATCAGGGGCCCGGCACAGTGGCCCGTACACAGTGTCGGGCCCCTGATGGTGCAGGCCACACGACTTATCCCAGGAGGCATGGGAGTTCCAGGTGGGTGGATTCAGGCAAGCCGGAGAATGCGCTCGGTCACTCTCCCGCAATTGCTTGGAGTTCGTGGATATTCCCTCGGCGGGTCCGTCAGGCTGTGAGCGCGCCTCTTCGAACGCCCTGGGCTGCCACCAAGGGGGGCATGGTCCGCTCGTGGCCGACCCGCTGCTTGTATGGGCAGCTACTACTGCGACCTGCGGATTTCCGGCTCTACTGGGAAAGTGGCCCTCATGAATGGGGGCCACTTTCGGCCGAGTGCCCGCGCGGTGGCTGGATGGCTTGCTGTCTGGCTTGGATGGTGCGATAGTCGATGGGCAAGGTCCTATGTGTTCTCTGGGGAGCACTCAAAGGATCTTGCTCTCGTAGGCCCCCGGCATGCCGGGGGTTTCTGCGTTTCTAGGCGCCGTCCGTGTCGAGCCAGACGATGCCATCGGTGCCGTGGCCAGGGAGCCAGTGCTGTGACAGTCGACGGTAGGACTTCGACATGGCCCCCACTGGATTCATCTTGGGCCACACCTCGGGATGGGCAAGCCCCAGGTGATGGAAGGCGGCATAGCCGACCATGTCGGCAGCCTGGATGAACTGGCTGTACCGACTGTCCTGCATGATGGGGTCTTCGAGGATCCTGCGAGTAGTGAGTGGCAGCCGGCGATGTGCCGCTCGGTAGGGACTTGCGTTACGTACCGCCTGATCCCAAAGCTTCTGAGCGTCCTCCTGCGCCATGCTGGAGCTGTCCTCGGGTCCGGCCTGGCCGTCGTACATGATGAGCACGCGGGTGTCCTGCTCAAGGGCCCATAGCTCCAGGTGGTCGACGAAGCCCTGGTACACCTCGGCTATCTGAGCAGTACGGCCCGCGACAGTCAGCACACGAAGGCTGGCGCACCGGGCCAGCTGCCTCATCATGAGGTCGTGCGCAGCAAGGCGTGCCGGGCGGCCGAAGCGCTGATTCTGTTCGTCAGTCGCACAGGGCCGGCCTCGCCCTTTGACCAGGCTGTTGGCATGCAACTCGGTGTTCTTCGAGATGCCCCATGTCTCCTCCAGCCCTCGTCGGCCTTCCAGCCAGCGGTGCAGGAGGTCGTTCCAGCCTTCTTCGGGCACGAGGAGCCCGGTCAGAGTGCGGCCCTGGTCCGCCCCTGAGTCATCGGCGTAACAAAAATGCGCCTTCGGAATATATGGCCTCAGGAGGCTTCAGGTGACCCTCCCTGTAACTCTCACCTGCGCATCTCGCCGAACCTCATGAACATGTGCTCCCCTCCCAAGCCATGCCTTGCTGTGGGACCGTATCTGCCCCCCGAGGTATTGGCGGCCCAACTCGACCGTCTGCTCGGTGTGGTGGACATGGACACCGTGCACAGGGGAATCGTGCCGCTCGATGCCGACCTGCCGCTGACCTTGGGCAACTCCTTCTGTGCGTTGGACGACCGTCTCGTCGTCGAGGACTGGCACGCCGAGTTGTGGCTCGACGACGCAGAAACGATCGCCCTCTACCGCCGCGTCTGGGACACCTTCGCGGAGTCGGCCGTCTTCCGCGCCGAGGCCCCGCAGGTGATCGCCCGCGTGCGCGGGGGCATCAAGGTCTGAGGACGTACGGCCGTACCACGTCGTCGTCGGTCCGCCAGGAGGGCGACCAGGAGCGGCGAGGTGTCTGCCGGCATGCCTCCTCCAGGAACGGCAGGTAACGTCCCGCCGCCCGACACCGTTTGTTCCAGCGTCTCCAGCGTCTCCAGCGGGCGTCGTGCGGGTTCGGCAGCCTCCACACGTAGGGATCCGGTGCCCGGACCTCCTGTGCGGGTGCCCGGTCGTTCACCGGGGTCCCGCGGGGGCGCCGGCGGGCGAGCGCGTCAAGAAGTCGCCGGAGCATGAGCCCTCGCTGTCTCCGTGAGCGTGAAGCGGGCCCACACGCACTTCGTGTACGGCCCCTGCCGGCATCCCCACGCGTCGGCCAGCGCCGCCACGAGAGCCAGCCCGCGTCCGGCCTTCCTCGCCGAGGGCCGGGCGGTGCGACCGGGGGAGCCTGTCCCGGTCGGGGTCGGTGACCTCGAGGACCAATTCGGTTCCGTCCAGGGTGAGGGTGACACGGACCTGCGCGCAGGAGACACGGCAGTGGAGCACGGCGTTCGTGACCAGCTCGCTCGCCAGCAGGACGACGGTGTCCGTGAGTTCCTCGGCGACGTCCCGGTCTGTGAGGGTTTCGCGTAAACGCCGCCGAGCCACTGACACGTGTCGCCTGTGCTTGGGGATGCGGAAGGTTTCGGTTGAGGTCATGGAGCGAAGCTAGGGATGGATTTGGGATCTGTGCAATGGAAATTGAGGAATGTATGCGCACGTATCACTCAATCATGTGATGTGGAGCTGGTGTTGGGCCGTGATGTGACATGGTTTCCGCCGGAGAGGGGAGACCCCATGCCCACAGGTGGTCGGCCGACGGTGCGCAGCAGGCGACTGGGTACGGCACTCAGGCAGTACCGGCAGGTCGCGAAGCTGGATCAGCCGCAGGCCGCCGAGATCATCGCATCGAGTCAGGCCAGGATCAGCCGTGTTGAGAGCGGGCATGCCACGCCCCGCGTCATCGAGGTACGGCTCCTGCTGGACGCGTACGGCGTCACGGATGCGGAAGTGCGCGCCAAACTGGAGGACTTGGCCAAGCACTCCAAGAACCGGGGCTGGTGGCTGGAGCACTCCGCGCATCTCCGCTCGGACTACATCGACCACATCGCGCTGGAAGACGATGCGATCCACATCCGGCAATGGCAACCGGCCCTGGTTCCAGGACTGTTGCAGACCCCGGCCTACGCGGAAGAGGTCATCGCAGGCGGTCCCAACCAGCTTGACCCTGAGCAGGTCGACCGGTTGGTGGGGGTGCGGAGGCGGCGGCAGGAGAAGATCGCGGAGGGCAGGGCCCGGTACACCGCTGTCATCTGGGAAGCGGTCGTCATGTACCCCCTGGTGGGTGCGGACGTTTATAGAAAGCAGTTGTCGGCGCTCCTTGAAGCCGGAGAACGCGAGAACATCACCGTGCAGGTTCTGCCGTTCAGTGCTGGAACACTGGCGGCTGCCGCCTCGGCTTTCTCCGCCTTCAGCTTCGATGCGGATTCGGCGATCGAGGCGGTGACCATGGACGACCTGATGAGTACGTCTGTTATCGAGTCTCCGGACGACCTGGCTGTTTACGCGAGTTCGTACGAACTCCTACGATCGACGGCACTGGCACCGGACGCGAGCGCGAAGCTCGTCCGAGACGTGCTGCAGAGCATCTAGGGGAGCCGATCGTGAGCGAAATAGTGGGCCTCTTCCGGAAGTCGTCGTACTCCAGTCAGCAGGGCGAATGCGTGGAGATCGCCGACACGGCCGACCACGGCCGGGCCGTCCGCGACAGCAAGCAGCGTGAAGGCGGCCCCCTCCTCACCGTCTCCCGTGAGAGCTGGGCCGTGTTTCTGCGGCAGTTCGGGTGAACGAGGGGCGCCCGGCGGAATCCGCCGGACGCGAGCGTGAAGCTCGTCCGGGACATACTGCGGAGCTTGAAGGAAGACGCATCGTGACCGAGCTTGAAAGCCCCTTCAGGAAGTCCTCGTACTCCCAGGCGGAGAGCAACTGCGTCGAGGTGGCCGACACCGCCGGGGGCGGCCGGGCCGTCCGTGACAGCAAGCAGTGCAACGGCCCTCTGCTCACCGTTCCCCGCGACGGCTGGCAGGCGTTCCTACGTCAGTTCGCGTAGGCACCGCACGCACGAAAGTGCGCCCGGCGGAACTCCGCCGGGCGCCCCTCGTTGTCGTGCGGGGAGCGGCTACAGCTGCCCGATGACGTAGTCGACGCACTTCGTCAGGGCCTCGACGTCCGCCGGGTCGATCGCCGGGAACATCGCGACCCGGAGCTGGTTGCGGCCGAGCTTGCGGTAGGGCTCGGTGTCCACGATGCCGTTGGCGCGCAGCACCTTGGCGATGGCGGCGGCGTCGATCTCGTCCGTGAAGTCGATGGTGCCGATGACCTGGGAGCGCTTCGCCGGGTCGGTGACGAACGGGGTCGCGAACTTCGACTCCTCGGCCCAGCCGTAGAGGCGGGTCGACGAGTCCTTGGTGCGGCCGGTGGCGAAGTCCAGACCGCCCTGGCCGTTGATCCACTTCAGCTGCTCGTTCAGCAGGAACAGGGTGGCCAGCGCCGGGGTGTTGTACGTCTGGTTCTTGCGGGAGTTGTCGATCGCCGTGGGAAGGCTGAAGAACTCCGGGACGTGGCGGCCGGACGCGTGGACGCGCTCGGCGCGCTCGATCGCGGCCGGGGAGAAGACCCCGATCCACAGGCCGCCGTCGGAGGCGAAGGACTTCTGCGGGGCGAAGTAGTAGACGTCCGTCTCGGCGATGTCGACGGGCAGGCCGCCGGCGCCGCTCGTCGCGTCCACGAGGACCAGGGAGCCCTCGTCGGCGCCGGGCACCCGCTTGATGGGCATGGCGACGCCGGTGGAGGTCTCGTTGTGCGTGAAGGCGTAGACGTCCACCCCGGCCTCGGCGGTCGCCTCGGGGTGCGTGCCCGGGTCGGCCGCGACGACGGTCGGGTCGGCGAGCCACGGGGCGAGCTTGGCCGCCTTGGCGAACTTGGAGCTGAACTCGCCGAAGGTGAGGTGCTGCGACTTGTTCTCGATCAGGCCGTGGGTCGCGATGTCCCAGAACGCGGTGGAGCCACCGTTGCCGAGGACGACCTCGTAGCCCTCGGGGAGCTGGAACAGCTCACGGATGCCCTCGCGCACTTCGCCGACCAGGTTCTTCACCGGGGCCTGGCGGTGGGAGGTGCCCAGCAGGGACGTGCCGGTCGCGGCCAGCGCGTCCAGCGCTTCCGTCCGCACCTTGGAGGGGCCCGCGCCGAAACGACCGTCGGCGGGCTTGATGTCAGCAGGAATCCGGATCTCAGCCACAACCCAGGAGCCTAGCGGCTCGGGGAAACCCGGGCGCAACATCGTCCGTCGGCTGAGACGGGTGTCGCACCTCTGCGGGCGCGTGCGGGGATGCGGGCGGGCGGACGGTCTACCGCCCACCCGCCCGCACCCCGAATCCGGTCAGCCGCCGAGCTTCACCGGCAGCTCGTACAGGTCGTTCTGCGTGACCACCGGCTTGTTGCGCAGCTCCTCCGCCGGGACCGCCAGGTCCAGCTTCGGGAAGCGCGCGTACAGGGCCGGCAGGGCCACGCCCGCCTCCAGGCGGGACAGGGCCGCGCCGGGGCACACGTGCGGGCCGTGGCCGAAGGAGATGTGCCGGTTGGCGCTCTCGCGGGTGATGTCGAAGACGCCGGCGCTCGGGCCGTGAGCCTGTTCGTCCCGGCCGATCGCGGCGTACGACACGATCAGTGCCTCCCCGGCCGGCAGGACGCTGTCGCCGACCGGTACGTCCTCGGTGGCGAACCGGATCAGCACGTGGGAGGTGGGTGTGGAGTGCCGCAGCGTCTCCTCGACCACCGCCGACCAGTCCACCTCGCCGGACAGCACCAGCGCGCGCTGCTCGGGGTGGAGGGAGAGGCCGACCACCGCGTTGACGATGAGCGAGATCGTCGTCTCGTGACCGGCCGCCACCATCAGCTGGAGCGTGGCGACGATCTCCTCGTCCGTGAGACGGTCGCCGTTCTCCGACGCCTGGATGAGCGCGGAGGTCAGGTCGTCGCCCGGGTTCTCGCGCTTGTGCGCGACCGTCTCGGCCATGATCCCGGCCAGCTCGGTCAGCGTCGCGATGACCTCCTCGGGCGGGGTCTGCGTCGAGAAGAACTTCTCGAAGAGTTCCTTCAGGCGCGGCAGCCGTTCCTCCGCCAGCCCCATCAGGTCGGCGATCACGTACATCGGCAGGGGGTAGGCGAACAGGGCCTTCAGGTCGACCGTCTCGCCCTGCGCCTCGGCCACCCGGTCCAGCAGGCCCTCGGTCAGCTCCGTGATCCGCTCACGCATCCGCTCCACCCGGCGCACGGTGAGCGCCTGCGCGACCAGGGTGCGCAGCCGGCGGTGGTCGGCGCCGTCCACGGTGAGCATGGAGCGGGGCGGGTTGGCCAGCCCGATCAGCGGCCAGTCGGGGGCGATCTCGCCGCGCTGCCAGGCGCCCCAGACGTTGATGTCCTTCACCACGCGGGGGTCGGTGAGCAGCTTCTTGGCCTCGGCGTGGTGCGTGACCGCCCACACCGGCACGTCGCCCGGCAGGACCACGCGTGCGAGCGGGCCCGCGGCGCGCAGCGCCGCGCTCTCCGCGTCGAGGTCGGAGACGAACGGGTCCAGAGGGATGGGGTTCCCCTCGGTGCCGGGCGTGGGCATCTGGGTGTCCGTGCCAGCCGTCATGTGTGGGAGCCTCCAAGGGCCGGAGTGGGTGTGAAGGTGACCGGAAGTTCGGACATTCCGCGCAGCCACGGCGACGGGCGGCGGGACAGGGACGCGGCCGGCACCGCCAGGTCGATGTCCGGCAGGCGGTCCAGGACGACCTCGATGCCGGTCCGCGCGATCACCTCGGAGATCTCCTGGGCCGGGAACGGGCAGCGGTGCTCCCCGTGGCCGAAGGAGAAGTGCGCGCTGTTGCCGCCGGTCAGGGCCGAGCCGTCGGTCCGTACCTGCGGATCGGAGTTGGCGCCCTGGAGGCCGAGGAGCAGCATGTCGCCGACGCGGATGCGGCGCCCGCCCAGCTGGGTGTCGCGGGAGGCCCAGCGGCCGGCCACGTTCTGGGTGGGAGTGTCCTCCCACAGCACCTCGTTCATCGCCTCGGCGACGCTGTTGCGGCCGCCGAACAGGGAAGCGGCGAACCGCGTGTCCGTCAGCATCAGGTGCAGGGAGTTGCCGATCCAGTCGGCGGTCGGCTGGTGTCCGGCCGCCATCATCACCATCAGGTCCTGGACGATCTCCTCGTCGGTGAACCCGGAGGTGTCGGCGAGCATCCGCGACGCCACGTCGTCGGCGGGTTCCTTCCTGCGCGCGGCGACCAGTTCGGTCATCGACGTGAACAGGTGGGTCTGGCCGGCCAGCGCCCGCTCCCGCCCGTCGATCATGTCGTTGAGGGCGGTGACCAGCGCCGGCCCCTGCTCGTCGGAGAAGCCGTAGAGCCGGGTCAGGACGCGTACGGGCAGCAGCATCGCGAACTCGCCGATGATGTCGGCCGTGCCCCGGGGGCAGATGCCGTCGATCAGTTCGTCGGCGAACTTCTCGGCGTAGCCGCGCAGTTCGAACGGGTCCACCGCCTCCAGCGCGTTGACCAGCATCCCGGCCCGCTCGCGGTGCCGTTCGCCGACGGTGTAGAGGATCGACGGCTGCTTGCGGCCGATCATCGGCAGCAGCGGCCAGTCGTCGGGGATGTTCTCCCACTGGTTCCACAGGTCGGAGTCGCGGCTGAACAGCACCGGGTCCCCGGTGATCTGGTGCAGCTCGCGGTAGCCGAGCACCAGCCAGGCCGGTACGTCGCCGTCCAGGATCACCGGGACCACGCTGCCGTGGTCGCGCCGCATGTTCCGGTACACCCCTGCCGGGTCGTCCTGGAGCAGGGGGCCGCTGAAGTGGACGGGATGAGGAGCGGAAGCAGGGCTCACACCAGCTCCTGACGGGGGGCTCGGGCCTGGTCGGCGTAGAGGGTCTGGATGTGCTCCACCAGCGTGATCAGCACCAGCTTGCTGGACTCCCGGGAACGCGCGTCGCAGGTGACCAGCGGAACGTGCGGATCGAGGTCGAGGGCCTCGCGGATCTGTTCCGGCGTGAAGGGGGGGCCGCCGAAGTCGTTGCAGGCCACGATGAACGGCGTGCCGTGCTTCTCCAGCCGGTCGATGGCGTACCAGGAGTCGTCGATGCGCCGGGTGTCGATCAGGACGACCGCGCCCAGGGTGCCGGAGAACAGCCGGTCCCACAGGAACCAGAAGCGCTCCTGGCCGGGCGCCCCGAACAGGTACAGCACGTTGCGGCTGTCCAGGGTGATGCGGCCGAAGTCGAAGGCCACGGTCGTCGAGGTCTTGCCGTGCACCCCGCTGAGGTCGTCGACGGCCTCGCCGGCCTGGGTCATCGTCTCCTCGGTGTTGAGGGGACGTATCTCGCTCACCGAGCGGACCATCGTCGTCTTGCCGGCGCCGAAGCCGCCCACGACCACGATCTTGAGGCCGTTGTCGGCCGACGCGCCCAGTGGTGTACGCGTGTCAGAGGTTGCGGAGTCCAACGAGCACCTGCTCCAGGATGTCGGGGTCGGGTACGGCGGCCTTGCGCGGGTGCCGGGCGCTGACGCGGCCCGACGCCTGGAGGTCGGCGAGCAGGATGCGGGTGATGCTCACCGGCAGCTTCAGCTCGGCCGCGATCTCCACGACCGCCGTGGGTCGTTCGGTCAGCCGCAGGATCGCGGCGTGCTCGGACTGCATGCCGGGCACCGGATCGCATTCGGCGACGACCAGCGTGACCAGGTCGAAGGGGTTGTCGGGCCCGGACCGGCTGCGTCCGCCGGTGACGGTGTAGAGGCGGTCCGGGGAGTCGTCCCTGCCCGGCCTGCTCATGCGGAGCGCGGCGGAGCGGTCAGGTGCTCCCCGAGCTGCTCCACGAGCTCGCTCATGTTGTGCCCGATGAGCCCGGCGTCGGCGTCCTCGCTGGTGACCACGGCCAGGTGCGCGCCCTGGCCGGCCTCCACGATGAACAGCACGCCCCCGTAGAACTCGGTCATCGCCGAGCGGACGCCTCCGCTGCCGTCGCCGAACTCCACGGACGCGCCGTGCGACAGCGACTGGATGCCCGCGGCGATCGCGGCGAGCTGGTCGGCCTGGTCGGCGGAGAGTTCGGGGGTGCGGCACAGTTTCAGGCCGTCCCTGGACAGCACGAGCGCGTGCCGCGCGCCCGGGGTGCGCTCCAGCAGGCCCTCTATCAGCCAGGTGAGCTTCTCGTCGGCGGTGGTCGTGCCGGTCATGAGGTGGTGTCGCCTTCCGGTGTTGCGGGGGTGGAGGTGGAGGGGGAGGTGATGGCTTCGGCGTCCCCGTTCGGGGTGCCTGGGGCGCCTGCGGTGCTTGCGGCCGTGTCCGCGGCCGTAGCTGCGCTCGCGTCTGCGGCCGTGGCTGGTGCTGGGTCCGGCGTGGGGTCTGTCGTGAGGTCCGGGCCCGCGTCCGGTTCCGTGGCGGTGGCGCGTACGGCCTGGCGGAAGCTGCTGAAGCGGGCCGTGCGGGCCTTCGTCTCCTCGGCGGTGGGCGGGGCCTTGGGCGGGGCGTCGGCACGGCTCGTGCCGCGGGTGCGCTCGGCCTCGGCCAGGGTCCGGCCGCGGCGGCGGCGGGGGAGGTTCAGCGGGGGCGCGTCCGCGTCCCGGCCGGCGGAGTCGTGCGTGGGTACCGGGTCGGGGTCGAGCTCGCCGGCGCCGGCCCGGGACGCCGCGTACGAGTGGTTCGTGGTCCTAGCCGGGGGCGTCGTGCGGGAGGTGGTGCGGGCGGCCGGGTCCCGTGGTGCCGGGTCCGTGCCGGTCGGGGCGACGTGGCTCGTCCCCGGGGCCGTGCTGTCGGCCGGGTGGGCCGCCGGTGCGTCGTCCGGGCGGCTGCCGCGACGGCGGGGCAGGACCGGGCCCGACGGCCCGTCCGGTGCCGCCGCCGGGGTCGTTCCGGCGGTCTCCCCGGACGGCACGGCCGCCGCGGACCGGGCCGGAGCCGTCCTGGTGGGGGCGGTCCGTGCGGCCGGGAGGGACGAGGAGGGAGCCGGTGCGGCGGCGACGGCGGACGGGGTTCCGGGAGCGTCCGGCGGTACGAGGATGTCCTGCGGGATGAGCATGAGGACGCCGGTGCCGCCGCGGGCCGAGGGCCGGTAGGAGACCGTGAGTCCGTACCGCCGGGCCAGTCGGCCCACCACGGCGAGTCCGAGCCGGGTGCCGGTGAGGCCTCCGAGCCCGCTGGTCTCGCCGGAGACCGCCCGCTCGGCGCGCCGCAGTTGGGCCTCGCCCATGACGAGTCCGCTGTCCTCGACGGACACGATGACCCCGGCCGGCACCTCCTCGACGTAGACGTGCACCTCGGCGTTCGGCGGCGAGAAGTTCGCCGCGTTGTCGAGGAGTTCGGCGGCCGCGTGCATCACGCCCTCGGCGGCGTGCCCGGCGACGGCGACGTCGCTCGCGGAGTGGACGCGGACGCGCTGGTAGCCGCTGATCCGGCCCATGGCGCCGCGCAGGATCGACTCCATGCCGATCGGCCGGGCCCAACGACGTCCGGAACGGGCGCCGGTGAGGACGGCGACGGAGTCGGCGAGCCTGCCCGCCTGCGCGGTGCGGTGGTCGAGGTGCAGGAGATCCGCGAGGACCTCCTCGTCGTGGTGCTTGTCCTCCATCGCACGCAGGTCCGCGAGCATGCCGGTGGACAGGGCCTGCATGCGGCCGGCGACGTTGGCGGTCGCGGAAACCGCCGCGGCGCGGGCGCTGTTGGCCTCGCGCAGCCGGACGGCCAGCCGGGCGTTCTCGTCGATGTGCCGGTCCCGGTCCCGGGACAGCCGGTCCCGTTCCTCGCTCAGCCGGTCGCGCACCTGGCCGAGCCGGTCGCGCTCGGCGGTGTGCTCCTGGACCGACGCGGCGGTGCGGGCGGCGTGTTCCTCGTCGCGCCGGCGCAGTTGCCCGGCGTGCTCGTCGGCGAGCCGGGAGAGTGCGGTGGTGTGCTCGTCGGCGAGCCGGGCGAGCGAGGCCGTGTGGTCGTCCGTGAGGCGGGCGATCTCGGCGGCGTGCTGTTCGGTGAGCCGGGCGATCTCGGCGGTGTGGTCGTCGGTGAGCCGGGCCCGCTCGGCGGTGTGCTCCTGCGTCAACCGTTCGGTGGTGATGGCGTTTTGTTCGTTGAGGCGATCGCGTTCCGCCGCCAGGGACTGGGCGAGGTGGGTCCGCTCCTGGTCCAGCTCGGCCGACAGGCGGGCCCGTTCCCGGGTGAGTTCGCCGGTCAGCCGCTCGTGCTGGCGGCGGGCCTCCTCCGCCTGCCGGGTGCGTTCCTGGATCAGCCGGTCGATGTCCAGGCCGGCCCGCTCCAGCCGCCTGCGGAGCGCTCGCGCGGACAGGACGGCATGGGTGGCCCAGGTGACGGCCGCACACAGCAGCAGGGCCGCCACCGTTCCGGTCACCCCGACGGCGCCGCGTGCGGGTTCCGGCCCCAGCAGCACCGCGACGACGACCCCGACCGCGGAGAGCACCACGGTGATCAGAAGGGCGGTCAACAGGCTGCGGGGGGTGGGGCGGTCACCGGGGAGCAGGGGGGAGGTCATCAATCAGGTCCTCGGTCGGTCCTCGGTCGGGTCCGCCCGGGTGCCGTCGTCCGTGCGGCGCTCGGGCGATTCGATGGGGTCGTCGGACCCGGTTCCGGGGTCGCTTTTGAAGCGAGGTCCGACAACTGCGCGCAACTCGCGCTCACTATATGGGAGTTTGTGATCAGCTTGGGAAGAATCCGGTTCCGTTTTTCGGGAGGGGAGCCGGCGGGTGCCACGCGGGGCCGGGCCGGTGGACGGGCCCGGCCGGCGGCGCCCCGCAGCTCTCCGAGGCATCCTGAAAACATGACGGATCTGCGGGAACTGCGGGAACTGCGGGAAGGGCTGCGCGCGGCCGTGCGCGGCGAGGTGGACTTCGGCACCACCGCGCGGGCGCTGACGACCATGGACGCCTCCAACTACCGACGGGTGCCGCTCGGCGTGGTGGCTCCCCGGGACGCCGACGACGTGGCGGCGGCGCTGTCGGTCTGCCGGACGTACGGCGTCCCCGTGGTGCCGCGCGGCGGCGGCACGTCGATCGCGGGGCAGGCCACCGGAACCGGTGTGGTGCTCGACTTCACCCGGCACATGAACCGCCTGCTCTCCCTCGATCCCGAGGCCCGCACGGCCGTCGTGCAGCCCGGTCTCGTCCTCGACCGGCTCCAGGAGGCCGCCGCCCCGCACGGGCTGCGTTTCGGCCCCGACCCCTCCACCCACGGCCGCTGCACCCTCGGCGGCATGATCGGCAACAACTCCTGCGGCTCCCACTCCGTCGCCTGGGGCACGACGGCGGACAGCGTGCGGCGTCTGTCGGTCGTCACCCCGCGCGGCGAGCGGCTGCGGCCGGGGCAGGCGTGGGCCGGGGCCCCGGCGGGACTGCGGGAGCTGGCCGAGGGCGAACTCGCCCGCCTGCGCACCGGCTTCCCCGAGCTGCCCCGCCGTATCTCCGGATACGCCCTGGACGCGCTGCTGCCCGAGAAGGGCGCCGACGTCGCCCGCTCGTTCTGCGGCTCGGAGGGCACGCTGGGCGTGCTGACGGAGGCGGTCGTGGACCTCGTACGGGCGCCCCGCGCGCGTGCGCTCGCCGTGCTGGCGTACGCGGACGAGACCGGGGCCGCCGAGGCGGCGGCCGGACTGCTGGAGCACGGGCCGCTGACCGTGGAGGGCATGGCGGCCGACCTGGTGCCGGCCGCGGCGGACCTCCCGCGCGGGGGAGCCTGGCTGTTCGTGGAGACCGGCGGGGACACGGAGGGGGAGGCACGCGCGCGTGCGGAGACGATCGTCCGCGCGGCGGACGTCCTGGACGCCCTGGTGGTCACCGACCCCGCCCGGCAGCGGACGCTGTGGCGGATCCGGGAGGACGCGAGCGGCACGGCGACCCGGATGCCGGACGGGACCGAGGCCTGGCCCGGCTGGGAGGACTGCGCGGTACCGCCCGCCCGGCTCGGCGCGTACCTGCGGGACTTCCGCGGTCTGCTGGCCGACCACGGACTGCGCGGCTCCCCGTACGGGCACTTCGGCGACGGCTGCATCCACGTCCGGATCGACTTCGACCTGCTGACCGGTCCGGGTATCGCCCGCTTCCGCCGCTTCTCCGAGGAACTGGCCGACCTGGTCGTGGCCCACGGCGGATCGCTCTCCGGCGAACACGGCGACGGACAGGCGCGCGCCGAACTGCTGCCGCGCATGTACGGCCCGGACATGGTGGCCCTCTTCGAGCGCGTGAAGGGCGTCTGGGACCCGGACGACCTGCTCAACCCGGGGATGCTGGTGCGCCCCGCGCCCCTGGACGCGAACCTCCGCTTCTCCGTCCTGCCGAGCAAGCCGGTGGACGTGGCCTTCGGCTACCCGTCCGACGGCGGCGACTTCTCGGCGGCCGTCCGCCGCTGCGTGGGCGTCGCCAAGTGCCGTACGACGTCGGTGTCGGGGCCGGCGGTGATGTGCCCCTCCTTCCGGGCGACGGGCGAGGAGGAGCACTCCACGCGCGGGCGCGCCCGACTGCTGCACGAGATGCTCGCCGGCGAGCTGGTGACCGACGGCTGGCAATCCACGGAGGTACGGGACGCCCTGGACCTGTGCCTGTCCTGCAAGGGCTGCCGTTCGGACTGCCCGGTCGGGGTCGACATGGCCACCTACAAGGCGGAGTTCCTCCACCACCACTACGCCGGCCGCCGCCGCCCCGCCGCGCACTACGCGATGGGACGGCTGCCGGTGTGGCTGGGCTGGGTGGCGCGGACCAGGTCGGCGGGGGTGGTCAACGGCCTGGCCTCGGTGGGCCCGCTCGCCCGGGTGGCGAAACGGCTGGGCGGGATCGCGGAGGAGCGCGAGATCCCGCGCGTGGCCGGGGAGACGTTCACGCGGTGGTGGCGGGGGCGGAAGGCCGTCGTGTCCTCCGGTGCCGGTGCCGGGGCTGGTGACGGTGATGGCGACGGTACCGGTGACCTGGTGGTCCTGTGGCCGGACACCTTCACCGAGCACCTCTCGCCCTCCGTGGGGCAGGCGGCCGTACGGGTCCTGGAGGCGGCGGGCCTGCGGGTGGCCCTGCCGCCGACGCTGCGACCGGGCGGGCGCCCGGTGGGGGACGGCCGCTCACGTTCGGCCGCACGGCTGTTGACGGCCCGTCGGGGCAGGGTCTGCTGCGGCCTCACCTACCTCTCGACGGGCCAGCTCGACCACGCCCGCACGGTGCTGCGCCGCACCCTCGACCTCATGGAACCGGTACTGGCCACCGACGCCCCGGTCGTCGTCCTCGAACCGAGCTGCGCGGCGGCCCTGCGCACGGACGCGCCGGAGCTGCTGCACGACGACCCCCGCGCGGCACAACTCGCCGCGCGGGTCCGCACCTTCGCGGAGACCCTGGAGCAGTACGCGCCCCACTGGGCCCCGCCCGTCCTGGACCGCCCGGTCACCGGCCAGACCCACTGCCACCAGCACGCGGTCCTCGGCGACACGGCGGACCGCGGGCTGCGTGCCGCGGCCGGCCTCACCGGCGAACTGAGCGGCGGCTGCTGCGGACTGGCCGGCAACTTCGGCTTCGAGGAGGGCCACTACGAGGTGTCCGTGGCCTGTGCGGAGGACCAGCTCCTGCCGGCGGTGCGTCAGGCGCCGGACGGGGCGGTGGTCCTGGCCGACGGCTTCTCCTGCCGGACGCAGCTGGAGCAACTGGCGGGGGTACGGGGCAGGCACCTGGCGGAGGTGCTGGCGGAGGCCCTGGACGGAAAAGCGTGAGCAGATGCCGCCTATCTGCTCTCGACGCGCTCAGATGAGTTCCCGCAGCCTCCGTCCCCGGCGCTCCGCCACCCGCAGGGCATCGGCCAGCGCCTCGGTGAGGCACTCGGCAAGGTAGCGGAGTTCACCCTGCGGGGCGTCCGGGAGAAGGCCGCGGGCGTGGGCGAGCAGCTCCGTGCCCATGCCGAGCTGGACGGACTCGGTGGTGTCGGCCAGCC
Source organism: Streptomyces hirsutus (assembly GCF_001418415.1). Classification (GTDB taxonomy): domain Bacteria; phylum Actinomycetota; class Actinomycetes; order Streptomycetales; family Streptomycetaceae; genus Streptomyces; species Streptomyces hirsutus. The sequence goes on along the minus strand of NZ_LIQT01000453.1, from coordinate 37 downwards.
GGGACACCGGGCCGCCGCGGCCGTCGGTGATCAGGTA
>NZ_LIQT01000452.1 GCF_001418415.1 Streptomyces hirsutus | reverse complement strand
GGGCGGGCTGTCTTCCGTGCGAGGCGGCTCGGTCAGGGCGGGTCCGGTCCCCAGCGGGCGGCGGTCGGTCATCGCCCGATTCTCGCCGCGCCGCGGGTTCTTCTTCACCGCCCCGGCCCAAGGCGTGCGCGCCGGCGGGGCCGCGCGCCGTCACGGACGCAGCAGCGCCCGTGGTGACAGATGGGCGTCAACGGCGGGTGAGGGTGAGCCCTACGGCGGTGAGTAGGACCGCCGCGACGCCTGCCGCGACCGTGAGGGGCTGCTGGGCAGGCGCGTGCCTGAGAGCGAGGCGAAGCCCCCTGGATCCGCTGGCTGCGGTCGGGGGCTTCGTGCGGTCACTGTTCGGCGTCGCGCGCTTCGGCGGGGGCGGCTCGGTCGTCGATGACGATGCGGACGGCGTCGGCTCCGTCGCCGCGGTGGGGCCTGGTGACGATCTCCTGCACGGTTTCGGTGAGCCGCTCGTGGAGGTGGGCGGCGATGGCGCGGGTGCCGGCGTCGGCGGCGGTGTGGCTGACGCGGTGGAGGCTGGTGAGGGCGGCGACAAGGCTGGGGCCGGAGACCTTGGCGAGGACGGTTCCGGCGGCGTCTTGGACTTCTGCCGGGAGGTGGAAGTGCTGGTCTGTTCCGGCGTGTTTGACGAGGAATTCCCAGGTGTCGCGGTGGGCGTGGAGGGTGGCGGCGGAGATGCCGGCGGCGGCGCGGAGGGTTTCGGTGTCTTGTTGTCCGGGCGGCTGTAGTGCTTCCGGCTCGGGTTCGGGCCGCGGCGTCGGCTCGGGTTCGGGTGCGGGTCGGAGTTCGGGCTGGGGTTCGGGTGTGCGGTGCGCGACGGGCGCGGGCGGGGCGCTTGCGGCTTGCGCCTTGACCTGGGTGTCGAGCTGGGTGATGGCGCCGCGGATGGCGACGAGTTCGTTGCCGATGCTGGCCAGTGGGCCGGTGACGATGTCGTTGGTGCGGGCGAGTCCGTCGCGGGCGACGGCCCGGATTTCAGCAAGGCCGCTGGTGATGGCGGCGGTGGTGTCCTGGCGGGTTTGCTCGATGACGCGATGCTGATCGCTGACCTGCTGCTTGATGGCGGCGAGGTCGGTGGTGAGCTCGCCGAGCTGCTTTATGATCCGCTGGAGCTGGGCCCTGTCTCCACTGCCGAAAGGCACGTTCCCCCCTTACGGTCACTAGCGACCTTGAAAGGGTGGGGTTGGGTCAACTCGTCGGCAAGGTGGCGATCTGGCCAGCGGCATAGACGATAACCGGCCCGCCCCGCCGGCGCCGCTGACGGTGACCTGCGGCTGGACGGAGCCAGCAGGATGGGCCCCCTTCGGAGTAGTGCGACGCGGGCTCGTTCGTGTGCCTGCATTGACGCTGCGACCTGCGCTTCTGTCTGTGGTCTTGCGGGTACCTACTGTGTGGGCTTCACTCGGTCGGATGCTGTTCCTGCGGGGTGCCCGGCTGGATGTCAGTCGCTGCTGCTTGACTGGCGGCCAGCAACGGACTGGGGGTTCGCTATGACGACGGTGATCCATAAGACGCCGCAGCAGTTACGCGAGCAGAGGGCCAGGCTGCTCGCCGAAGTCGGCATGTCCTACGAGCAGCTGCGTGATCGGGCCGAGGTGTACAGCTTGTCGATGGATGAGCTGGACGTGTGGCACACGATCGAGGGGATCGACTACCTTCTCGACGGTGACTGCCGAGGGGATGTCGCAGCTCGACAAGCTGGCGACCGAGTTCGCGGATGACCTGACTTCCTTAACGCGGGGGGTCCTTGGGGAGGGCACCCCGCGTTTCGCTGCCCTGAACATGGGAGCGCGTGTCCGGGTTTCGCCGATATCGGTGGACGAGAAGGAGCTACGCATCCCGGTCTCGATCAACGATGAGCCCGTCCTGAGCTTACGGGCCCGCTACTTTTGCTGCTGGGACGGCAGCAGCACGTTCCTTGCCACGGACCAGGCGGACATTCACCTGCACTATGCGGGGATCCCCGACCCATTGATCCGCTTCGAGTACGTGCGGAGCAGCAAGGAGCCGCCAGGGGCGCACATTCAGGTCCATGCGCATCGGGACGAGATGGCGTATCTGCTGCGCCTGGCTGATGCCGGCAGGCCCCGGCAGGGTTTCAAGCGGCGGAGGCTGCCGCGCCTATCGGAGATGCATCTGCCGGTTGGCGGGCATCGGATGCGGCCGGCGCTTGAGGACGTGCTGCTGTTCATGAAGCGGGAGTTCGCGATCACGACCGTGCCGGGGTGGCGAGCAGTGATCGATGAGCGGCTGCGGAACTGGCGGGAGATCCAGCTGATGTCGGCGGTTCGTGACGCGCCTGAGGCCGCGGCGGAAGCATTGAGGGCGCTGGGATACACGGTGGAATCGCCGTCTGTGGTCCGGCCGCGGGCGCCAGCCGAGGACGCCAAGCTGTACTGGCCATAGGCGCTTGCTGGCGTGCGCACACCGCAACGCCCCACCACCTCGGATTGAGGGGCGGGGCCGCTGTGGCCGGGGCCTTCCCCCTGAGCGTGGACACCTTGGACACTGGACCTTGAGGGTCCAGGGGAAGAGATGTCACGCATGGTGATGAAGGTGTATTCGGCGGAGTTCAGGGCGGACGCTGTCGCGCTGTACCTGTCGGACCCGAAGAACACGTTCGAGGGCGTCGGCAAGGATCTGGGGATCAGCCGGGAGACGCTGCGAAACTGGGTGCGGGCCGAGCGGGCCCGCAAGGGCCACGCGGCGGGCATCAGCGGCTCACCGCAGGCGGCACAGGCCGGCGAGGTAGCCTCCGACGATGTGCTGAAAGAAGAGAACAAGCAGCTCAGGGCCCGGATCAGGGAGCTGGAAACCGAACGGGAGATCCTGCGGAGGGCCGCGAAGTATTTCGCCGGCGAGACCAGCTGGTGAGGAGCCGTAATTTA
>NZ_LIQT01000451.1 GCF_001418415.1 Streptomyces hirsutus | reverse complement strand
GGTGCGCGGGGAGCGGGTGACGGTCGCGAAGATCACGACACGTTTTCGGGACGGACGCGCCGGGGTGATCCCGCTGCCGCCGGGGTCCGTCGGGGACGCCCGGGACCGGGCGAGTTTCCTGGAGACGGACGAGCTGCGCGAGGTCCCGCTGCGGGAGTTCCGGCGCAGGGTGGGGCCGGTCGACCCGGCGGTGTGGGACCGGGTCCGGTACCTGGCGGAGTGAGCGCGTCGGAGCATGGGGCGGAACACCTGCCGGAGGACGTGCTCGAGGACGTGGCGGAACACCTGCCGGAGGACGTGGCGGAACACCTGCCGGAGGACGTGCCCGAGGACGTGGCGGAACACGTGCCGGAGAACGGCGAAGGGGCCGGAGTGGATCTCCGGCCCCTTCGTGTTCCGCCCTCGTGTTCGTCCTGCCCTCGTGGGTCACGCCCAGAGCTGGCCCTGGAGCGTTTCGATGGCTTCCTCCGTCGTCGCGGCGGTGTAGACACCGGTCGACAGGTACTTCCAGCCGCCGTCGGCGACGACGAAGACGACGTCGGCGGTCTCCCCCGCCTGGAGCGCCTTCTTCGCGACGCCGAGCGCGGCGTGCAGGGCGGCCCCGGTGGAGACACCGGCGAAGATGCCTTCCTGCTGGAGGAGTTCACGGGTCCGGGTGACGGCGTCGGCGGAGCCGACCGAGAACCGGGTGGTGAGGACGGAGGCGTCGTACAGCTCGGGGACGAAGCCCTCGTCGAGGTTGCGCAGCCCGTAGACGAGGTCGTCGTAGCGGGGTTCGGCCGCGACGATCTTCACGTCGGGCTTGTGCTCGCGCAGGTAGCGGCCGACGCCCATGAGGGTGCCGGTGGTGCCGAGACCGGCCACGAAGTGCGTGATCGAGGGCAGGTCGGTGAGGATCTCCGGACCGGTGGTCGCGTAGTGGGCGCCCGCGTTGTCCGGGTTGCCGTACTGGTAGAGCATCACCCAGTCCGGGTGCTCGGCGCCGATCTCCTTGGCGACCCGCACGGCGGTGTTGGAGCCGCCGGCGGCCGGGGAGGAGATGATCTCCGCCCCCCACATGGCCAGCAGGTCGCGGCGTTCCTGCGAGGTGTTCTCGGGCATCACGCACACCATGCGGTAGCCCTTGAGCTTGGCGGCCATGGCCAGGGAGATGCCGGTGTTGCCGGACGTCGGCTCCAGGATGGTGCAGCCCGGGGTCAGCCGGCCGTCCTTCTCCGCCTGTTCGATCATGAACAGGGCCGGCCGGTCCTTGATCGAGCCGGTCGGGTTGCGGTCTTCCAGCTTCGCCCAGACACGGACGTCGGCGGACGGCGAGAGCCGCGGCAGGCGCACCAACGGGGTGTTGCCCACCGCGGCCAGGGGGGAGTCGTAGCGCATCCGGATCAGGCCATTCCCGCCCGCCGCCCGGCCGCCACCCCAGCCGGACGCGGCTTCGCCGCGGCAGAACCACCTGCCACGGCCGGCAGGATCGTGACGCTGTCGCCGTCGGTCAGCTTGGTGTTGATGCCGTCGAGGAAGCGGACGTCCTCGTCGTTGAGGTAGACGTTGACGAAGCGGCGCAGCTGGTCGCCCTTGGTGTCGTCGATGAGGCGGGCTCGGATGCCCGCGTGCCGGGTCTCGAGGTCGGCGAAGAGCTCGGTGAGGGTGTTCCCGGTACCCTCCACCGCCTTCTGACCGTCGGTGTACTGGCGGAGGATGGTGGGAATCCGGACCTCGATGGCCATGGCGTGGAACTCCTGTCGGTGTGGTCGTCTGGTAGGTGGGCGCACGGCGGCGCGGGCGGCGCGTGGGGGTGCGTACGCGGTGGAGCCGCCGGGGCTCACGGGCCGTACGGCGGGAGGCTCGGTGTCAACAGATGGCGCTGGCGAGTCTGCACAGGTCGACGTGCAGCCGCGCCACGAGCAGCTTGCCCGGCGTCCTGTCGCTCACGTCATGGAGAACCATGGGCTCATCGTATCGATTCCCGATGGCGGGATCCGAGGGTGGTCTCACACTTCGGAAGACGGCCGATCGGTATGTGGGAAGGGGCAGGTGGGGGCTCCGCCCGGTGCTGCTCGCGCGGGCGCCGGGAGGCGTCGGGAGGGGGCCGGGAGGAGGTCAGTACGCCTCGACGACCTTGATCTCCTCCTCGGTGACCTCGCCGTCCACGATCCGGAACGAGCGGAACTGGAAGTCGCCGAGGCCGTCGGTGTCGGCGGTGGAGACCAGGACGTAGTGGGCGCCGGGCTCGCTCGCGAGGGCGATGTCGGTGCGGGAGGGGTGTGCCTCGGTCGCGGTGTGCGAGTGGTAGACGATCACCGGCTCCTCGTCGTTGTCGTCCATCTCGCGGTACAGCTTGAGCAGGTCCTTCGAGTCGAACTCGTAGAACGTGGGCGAGCGGGCGGCGTTCAGCATGGGGATGAAGCGCTCGGGGCGGCCGGAGCCCACGGGGCCCGCCACCACACCGCACGCCTCGTCGGGGTGGTCCGCGCGCGCGTGGGCGACGATCCGGTCGTACAGCTCCTGGGTGATGGTCAGCATGAGGCTCAGGATAAGCATGCGGGCCGTTCCGTACCGAGGGGTGGTACGGAACGGCCCGCATGCCGGACTCGGGGCACCTCGGCCGGCGGTCGTGCGGGAGTGCCACGAGCACTCCCGCACGACGGGTACGGCCACACGGCAGAACCCCACGGCCGGTGCTCCCGCACGGCCGGCAGGGGCTAGCCGCCGATTTTCTCGAACTCCGGCTCGCGTCCCTCGGTGATCCGCGGATTGCGGCTCTTGAGGGCCACCCAGCCGATCCCCAGGACGAAGGCCCAGCCGGCCATCACGTAGAGGCAGATCCTGGCCTCCGCGTCGATCGCGATGAGGGCGGTGACGAAGAGCAGGAACACGATGGCGATGTAGGAGCACACCGAGCCGCCGGGCGCCGGGAAGGAGGAGGCGGGCAGTCGGCCCGCGACCACCTGGCGGCGGTAGAGGATGTGGCTGATCAGGATCATCAGCCAGGTCCAGATGCCGGCCGCCGTGGCGATGGAGGTGACGTAGCCGAATGCCTTCTCCGGGACGACGTAGTTCAGGACGACGCCGATGCCCATGAAGACCACCGAGGTGGCGATGCCGAGCGCCGGGGTCTTGCTGGAGGACAGCCGCTGGTAGATCCGCGGGGCCTCGCCGTTCTCCGCGAGACTGCGCAGCATGCGGCCCGTGGAGTACATCCCGGAGTTGCAGGAGGACAGGGCGGCGGTCAGCACGACGAAGTTGACGATGGCGGCGCCGGCCGGAATGCCGATCTGGGCGAAGGCCTCGACGAAGGGGCTGACCCCCGGCGCGAACTCGGTCCACTTGACCACGCACAGGATGACGGTGAGGGCACCGACGTAGAACAGGGCGATGCGCCAGGGCAGGGTGTTGATCGCCTTGGGGAGGGTCTTCTCCGGGTTCTTGGACTCGCCGGCCGTGACGCCGACGATCTCGATGGCGAGGTAGGCGAACATGACGCCCTGGAGGGTCATCAGGGAGGACCCGATGCCCTTGGGGAAGAAGCCGTCGAAGGCCCAGAGGTTGGACACCGCGGCGGTGTCCCCGGCGGCGCTGAAGCCGAAGGTGAGCACGCCCAGCCCGATCACGATCATGCCGATGATGGCGGTGACCTTGACCATCGAGAACCAGAACTCGATCTCGCCGAACATCTTCACCGAGATGAGGTTGGCCCCGAAGAGGACGATCAGGAAGACCAGGGCGGTGGCCCACTGCGGGATCTGTGGGAACCAGTAGTTGATGTAGATCGCGGCGGCCGTGAGTTCGGCCATACCGATGACGATCCACATCAGCCAGTACGTCCAGCCGGTGAAGTAGCCGAAGAACGGGCCGAGGAACTCCCGCGAGTACTCGGCGAAGGAACCCGAGACCGGGCGGTAGAGCAGGAGCTCGCCGAGCGCCCTCATGATGAAGAAGATGATCACGCCGGCGAGGGCGTACATCACGATCAGGCTGGGTCCGGCCTTGGCGATGTTCGCCCCGGCTCCCAGGAAGAGGCCGACGCCGATGGCGCCGCCGATCGCGATCATCTGGACTTGACGGCCGCTGAGACCGCGCTCATACCCCTCGTCGGATACGGACTCCGTGTCGACCTGCGGTGAGGCCATGTGGCATGCGCCTTTCTCCATCCCGATCCGGGCCGCTGGTGGGCCCCGGATCGGGGCTCGGTCCCCCCCGGACTGATGGAGCTGAGCGCGTCCGCTCACGCCTGGCCGGCGGTCGCCGGCTCGGTGGCGCACCCGGCGGGCGTACCGATGGTGTTCGCCGGGTGGTCGTGCAGATCTATCACGACCGCAACACTGATCAGCAGCGACTTGTGGCACACATCACAGGAGGAAGTGGACAAACGTCACCAGGAAAATACAGAGGCGGCGGAAGCCTTGACAGGATCGCCACACGGGCTTGAGTGTCCTCTGAGCGAACACATCGGCGGACTTTTCCGAACATCCCGGTCAGATGTACGGCATGGGCGGCGCCCTGCGCCGAGAGCGCGGCGCCGTGCCGGCGGGCGTGACACGGCGCCGCCGGCCACGTGGTTCCCCGAGCCGCACGGTGCGGCCCGGCAGTGCCGTAGGCCGCGCGGCCTACGGCATCAGGGTCGAGACGAGGGTCTCCTGGAGGCCGCCGAGCCACAGGTACGCCATCACCATGGGCTTGCGCGGATCCTCGTCCGGGAGGCGGAAGAGGAGGTCGGTGTCCTCCTCCTCGCCGATCTCCAGCCGGGACCCGATCGCCAGCCGCAGGTCGTTGAGCGCGCCGAGCCACTGCCGGGACTCCTCGGCGGAGAGCTCGAGGACCGCCCCTCCCCTGCCGGCCGCGGTGAGGCCGTCCAGGGAGCGGATCACCGCGAGGGCGTTCTCGCGCTTGCCGGCCCGCAGGTCGTTCTCGGTGAAGCGGCGGAACTCCGCGGAGTGCGCCCGCCGTTGCTCGGCGTCCTTGGCCGAGGCAGGCTCCTCGGGGCCGCCGTAGGCGTCCGGGAAGAGCCGGCGCAGCACGGGGTCGGCGGGCGGTTCGCTCGGACCCTCGGCGAAGAGTTCGGCGAGCGGGTCGCCGGAGGCCTCCGCGGCCGGGCCGGGGCCGATCAGCTCCATGAGCTGCACGGCGAGGGACCGGATGATGGAGATCTCGACGTCGTCGAGGGCGACGGTCGCGCCGCCGCCGGGGAGCGGTTCGAAGTGTCCTGACATGGAGGCGATTCGCTACTTCCGGTCCTGCGGGCGGGGGCGGGTCACGGGCGGGCTGCTGTGCGGTTTTCCGGTCCTGTCCGGGCTACTTCCGGTCCTGCTGGAGAGTGGCCCACAGGCCGTAGCCGTGCATGGCCTGGACGTCGCGTTCCATTTCCTCGCGGGTGCCGGTGGAGACGACGGCCCGGCCCTTGTGGTGGACGTCGAGCATGAGCTTGGTGGCCTTGTCCTTGGAGTAGCCGAAGTACGCCTGGAAGACGTACGTCACGTAGCTCATGAGGTTGACCGGGTCGTTGTGGACGAGGGTGATCCAGGGGACGTCGGACTCGGGCACGGCGAAAACCTCTTCCGCCGACTCGGTGCGTTCGATCTCCAGGGGTGCGGGTGACGTCACACTGCCCATGCTGCCACCGGAAGGGGCCGGGAGTACAAACCGGCGTACGTGGTCGGGGACACCGAACCGAAATCGTCAGAACGACGAAAAGGGGGTAGCATCCGTCATATGAACACAGCGGACCTTGGGCTGCCGGTGACTGTTCCGTCGACGGCGCTCTTCACCGACCACTACGAGCTGACGATGCTGCAGGCCGCCCTGAGCGGTGGCACCGCCGACCGGCGCAGCGTGTTCGAGGTCTTCACCCGGCGCCTGCCGGACGGCCGCCGCTACGGCGTGGTGGCCGGCACCGGGCGGGTCCTGGACGCGGTGGAGAACTTCCGTTTCGACGGCCCCCTCCTCGACTTCCTGCGCGAGAAGAACGTCGTCGACGGGCCGACCCTCGACTGGCTGGCCGACTACCACTTCACCGGGGACATCTGGGGCTACCCGGAGGGCGAGGTGTACTTCCCGGGCTCGCCGATCATGCGGGTCGAGGGCAGCTTCGCGGAGTGCGTGCTGCTGGAGACGGTGGTCCTGTCGATCCTCAACCACGATTCGGCGATCGCTGCGGCGGCCTCCCGGATGTCCTCCGCCGCCGGGGACCGGCCGCTGATCGAGATGGGCGCCCGGCGCACCCACGAGCTGGCCGCGGTGGCCGCCTCCCGGGCCGCCTACGTGGGCGGCTTCGCCTCCACCTCCGACCTGGCGGCCGGGTTCCGCTACAACATCCCGACCGTGGGCACCTCCGCCCACGCCTTCACCCTGGTGCACGACAGCGAGCGCGACGCCTTCCGGGCGCAGGTGGACTCCCTCGGCGCCGGTACGACGCTCCTCGTGGACACCTACGACGTGACCGAGGCGGTCCGTACGGCCGTCGAGATCGCCGGCCCGTCCCTGGGCTCGGTCCGGATCGACTCCGGCGACCTGCTCCTGGTCGCGCACCGGGTGCGGCAGCAGCTGGACGAGCTGGGCGCCACCGGCACGAAGATCACCGTGACCTCTGACCTCGACGAGTACGCCATCGCCTCGCTGGCCGCCGCGCCGGTGGACGCGTACGGCGTCGGCACCCAGCTGGTGACCGGTTCCGGGCACCCGACGGCCTCCATGGTCTACAAGCTGGTCGCCCGCGCCGAGTCCGCCGACGCCGGGGCGCCGCTGGTACCCGTGGCGAAACGGTCCACCGGCGGCAAGACCTCCATCGGCGGCCGCAAGTGGGCCGCGCGCCGGCTGGACGAGCGCGGTGTCGCCGAGGCCGAGGTGATCGGCACCGGGCAGGTGCCCGAGGAGCTGGCCGACCGGCAGCTGCTGGTGGAGCTGGTCAAGGGCGGCGAGGTGACCGCGACCGCGCGCGAGCCGCTGGACCGGCTCCGCGAACGGCACGCCGCGGCCCGCGCCGGCCTGCCACTGTCCGCGACCCAGCTGTCCCGCGGGGAACCCGTCCTTCCGACGGAGTACCTGCACCTGGGCTCGGGTAGCTAACGGCTGTCCCGCGAGTCCTTGTCCGTGATCCCCCTGTCCCCCATTCCGCAGCCGACCCCCGACCGATCCCCAGCCGAAGGAATCCGACCATGCGCCGCGCCTTGATCGTCGTCGACGTGCAGAACGACTTCTGCGAGGGGGGCAGCCTCGCCGTGTCCGGCGGTGCGGATGTGGCCGCCGCCATCACCGAGCTGATCGCACGGGTGCCCGGCGGGTACCGGCACGTGGTGGCCACCCGCGACCACCACATCGCCCCCGGCGGCCACTTCGCCGACAACCCCGACTTCGTCCACTCCTGGCCCGCGCACTGCGTCGCCGGGACGGAGGGGGCCGGCTTCCATCCGAACTTCGCCCCCGCGGTCGCCTCCGGCGCGGTCGACGCCGTCTTCGACAAGGGGGCGTACTCGGCGGCGTACAGCGGCTTCGAGGGGGCCGAGGAGAACGGCGTGGCGCTGGCCGACTGGCTGCGCGCCCGCGAGATCGACGAGGTGGACGTGGTGGGCATCGCCACCGACCACTGCGTCCGGGCGACCGCCCTGGACGCCGCCCGTGAGGGTTTCCGCACCCAGGTCCTGCTGGACCTCACCGCGGGGGTGGCCGCACAGACCACCGAGCGGGCGCTCGACGAGCTGCGCGGGGCGGGTGTGGAGCTCTCGGGCAAGCCGGTCGTGCAGTGAGGGAACCCCGCCGGGGCGGAGGTGCGCCGGTCGAGTGCGAACCGGCCGGTCGGGCGGGTGCCGGGCGGGCACGAGCCGGTCAGGCGGGCACGAGCCGGTCGGGCGAGGGCCGGTCAGGCGGCCGGGCGGACACGAGCCGGCCGAGCGGACACGAGCCGGTCAGGCGGGGGCCGGTCAGGCGGGGGCCGCGGGGCGTCTGAGCAGGGCGCGGATCGGGTGCCACAGCTCGACCACCCGGTCGTCGGGACCGGACGGGCCGGGGCCGGGCAGGACCGCGCTGTCGGGGGCCGTGCGCCATATGAGGCCGTCGGGGTGGTGCAGCACCGCGGTGATCTCGTCGGGGCTCGGCGGAGCCGCGTTGCCTCGCAGATAGACGGCCCGCAGGCCCAGGTTGCGCAGCCTCGTCAGGGCGCGTGCCCGGTTGCGCGCGTGCACGAGGAAGCGCACCGAGCCGGGGCCGGCGACGGGGCTGGGCAGGTTCAGTGCCACCACCACGGTGCCGTTCGGCAGCTTGCTGAAGCCTCCTGCGGCCATGGAATTCATACCCCCGTCGGACCAGGTGTCAATAAGAGCGTCACAGGACGCACCTAAACACGGATCGGCGGCAACCCGCCAGTGGGTCGCCGCCGATCACGTTTTGACCTGGTAAGACGCGGTTTACTTCGTTGCGCGGCTTACTTCGAGGTGGATCGTCGAGCCGTCCTTGGCCTCCTTGACGATCTTGATCTTCGTGTTGGTGTCAGTGATCTTGACGCCGCCGCCCGGGTTCGCCTCGTCGTAGTAGGTGTGGGCGCGGTCGTCGAAGACCGACACACCCTTCGAGGAGCGGATCTTGGTCGCGACGCCGCTCTTGTGCAGCGTGATGCCGTCCGTGCCGAAGGTGCTGAAGGTCGAGTCGTACGTCTGGATGCGGTTGCGCATCAGCGTGCCGTCGGACCACTTCAGCACGGCCGGGTGCGCGTCGACCGGCAGGACCAGGCCCGTGCCCGGGTGCCGGCTGGTGTTGTTGTCCGCCTGCGAGGTGTCCCACTTCCAGATCAACAGGCCGTTCTGGTAGGGGAAGTGCTCCACCCAGTCCGGACGGCTGTTCGCGAAGCCGAAGTTGTACGGGCCGACCTTGAGAGTCTTGTCGTACGACACGTACTGGCGGTTCTCGGCGATGTAGTACTGCGCGTAGTCGTGGGTGAACGACGCGCCGATGCGGGAGAAGCCGTTCGCCGTCCAGGCGGCGTCGGCGGTCTCGGCGTTGTCCGTGAACAGCGCGGTGCCGTCCGCGGTCACCGAGATCCGGTCGGCCGCGAAGCCCTTCATCGCCAGACCGCCGTCGGTCTGGTAGCGGAAGCGCAGGTCGATCCGCTGACCGGCGTAGGCGTCCAGCGGGTAGGCCAGCGGCTTGTAGCCGTCGACCGTGCCGTGCAGGGCCGGCTTGTCGCTGCCGTCGCGCGGGAGCGGCGAGCCGTCCACCGTGCCGTCCAGGACGGTCCAGTTGGCGCCGCCGTCGGTCGAGACCTCGGCGTAGAGGAAGTCGTAGTTGGCCTCGATCTCGTACCAGCCGTCGAGCGTCAGCTCGGCCGTCGAGGCGCCGGTGAGGTCCACGGAACGGGTCAGCGTGTTGCGCAGATCGTCACCGCTGCCGCTCCACCACTGGGTCCGGCCCTCGGCGGGGGCCACGATCTCGGTGGTGACCGCCTTCTCGGGCAGTTCGACCACGAGGGCCTGCTTGTCCTTGGTGTTGTACTCGGCGTAGCCCAGCTTGTGCTTCGACTTCGTCGCGGCCTTGGCCGTGTCGTAGTCCAGCCAGCCCAGCTGGAGCTTGTCCCAGGCGGTCATGTCGCCGGGCAGGTCGCCGATCTCGTTCTTCCCGGTGCCGAGCCAGGAACCGGAGGACATCAGGGTCCAGAAGCCGGTGGAGTTCTCGCCGCCCGCGGTGTCGTAGTGGTCCGGCAGGCCGAGGTCGTGGCCGTACTCGTGGGCGTAGACGCCGAGTCCGCCGTTCTCCGGCTGGATGGTGTAGTCGCCGGCCCAGATGCCGGTGTCGCCGACGGGCGCGCCGCCGAGCTTGTTGTGCTCGGGGCCGGTGGCTCCGGCGTCGGTGCCGAAGGCGTACCAGCGGTGGGCCCAGATCGCGTCCTCGCCCTGGGCGCCGCCGCCGGCGGACTCGTCCTCGCCGGCGTGCACGACCTGGAAGTGGTCGATGTAGCCGTCGGGCTCGTTGAAGTCGCCGTCGCCGTCGAAGTCGTAGCGGTCCCACTCGTCGAACTTCGCGACGTCCGCCTTGATCTCGGCGTCGGTCGCCCCCGCCGCCTTCTGCTGGGCGACCCACGCGTTCAGGCCGTCGCTGACGACGTTCCACACGCTCGAGCAGGTGCTGGCGCCGCAGGCGTTGTTGCCGTAACGGGCCTCGTTGTAGGGGACCTTGACCCAGTCGGAGACCTGGCCCTCGACGGAGTAGCGGCCCGAGGACTGCTTCTCGAAGTACGTCTTGACCGACTCGACACCCTTGCCGGCGCCGAAGTACATGTCCTCGAAGTGCTTCTGGTCGTAGTCCGCCTGCCACGCGGTGGAGTTGTCCGTGCCGCGGTCCGGCTCGGCGATCTCGTTGTGCAGCGGGCCGCGGGTGCCGCCGTAGCGGCTGTCGATCTCGTCGCCGAACTCGACCAGGATCGTGAAGATCTTGTCGGTCTTCTCGCGGCCGAGCTCGACGTACTTGCCGGTGCCCTTCTTGCCCTTGCCCTTGCCCTTGAGCTCGACGACCTTCGAACCGTTCCGGTCCTTGACCGAGGACTCGCCGGATATGACCTGTTTCAGGGCCTCCTGGCGCTGGGCGTCCTGGGTCTTGGAGAGCGGGCCCTCGAGGTCGTGCTCGACGTGGTTGTGTTCCGCCGGGTCCTGCCGGTCCACACCGGCCGGCCGGTCGGCCCCTCCGGCCGTGTCGGCCTGGGCCACGGTGAACGCAGAGCAGGTGGCGGCGATCGCCGCCAGTGCCACGCCTGTCGCGGCCGCTCTGGACGTCCAGGGTCTACTGGTCACTTGAGATCCCCTCTGGCGTGCGCGTGCGCGAAGGTGGAGTCCGGGTGACGGATAGTCGCGCACACGTGATCAACGCGTGTAGTCAAGTGACCACATTTGACTAGAGGTTCAGCAGAAAAAACAGACCTTGACTTGAACAGGTCAACTGCATTACACGGAGAAGGGGTTCGTTTTACGGACACGGGAGGGCCGTTTACGGACATGGGGGGTCTGTTTCACCGTCGAGATGACTCCGTGCGCCCCCTGTGCACCAGTCCTGTCGGTTAGGTCATGCTTACTGTGCGTTCCGCTCGGGCACTCTCGCGGTTAGAGTCGCTTGGCGGCACACCGTTGAGCCGGTGGAACGCCAGGCCGACAGCCCCCGACTCACGAGGACACGATGGCCATGCCCCGTCCGACTGTCGCTCAGTTCGCCTACGGTTCGTGCACCGTGGTCTTCTCCACCTTCGCCCTGCTGCTGTTGTCACGGACGAGTTCGGGCGTGGGCATCGCGCTCGTCGTCGTCGCGGCGCTCGCTCTCGGACTGCTGGTGGCCATGACGGTGCCTCAGCCGCAACCCCGCCCCGCCCCGGTGCTGCGGTCACTGCCGCAGGAGCCGGTCCGGGCGACCCTCCCCTCGCCGGCGACCGTGCCGGCCCGCGAAGCCGTGCGGGAGCGGGCGGTTTCCTGAGACCGGCCGGCCGCGGGTGTCCCTCACCGGAGGCCCGCCGGCCGGTCCCGTGTCACCGGGTGCTGACCACGACCGTCTTGGCGGCCTTGTCGTGCAGGCCCTGCTTGTAGGGCTTGTCGAAGAAGCTCCAGCCGCCCGCGATCACGGTCCACACGCAGGCACAGCAGAACGCGAACGGAATCCACAGCACGGCGGCACGCACCAGTGACGTCTGCACGGAGGGCGTCGAGCCGTCGGACAGGTCGGCCACCCGCAGCTTCAGCCACTTCTTGCCGAGGGTCTGCCCGGAGCGGGAGATCAGGACGGTGTCGTAGGCGATGTAGAGGACCGCGACGACGAGGGACTGGATGAAGGACTTGCCCATGTCGACCCGGTCGCCGCTCACGTCGTACTCGCTCACGCCGAACGGCCAGGTGAGCAGCCAGACGACAAAACCCACCATGATCATGTCGATGATCCTGGCAAGGGTGCGCCTGCCGCTGTCGGCGAGGGGCGGCATCCCGGCGAGGGGGTCGCCGGGGCCGGAGCCGTACGGGCTGCCACCACCACCCCCGTAGGGACCTCCACCGCCTTCCCCGTACGGGCCACCGGCGCCACCGCCATAGGGGCCGCCACCACTGCCGTGGGGGTCGCCGCCCCCGCTCCCGTACGGACCGCCACCGTAAGGGCCGCCCCCTTGCTGCGGCGGGGGCTGACCGCCGGGCGGGGGGTGCTTCTTGAACGGGTCGTCGTCCGGCGGCTGCTGACCGGAGCCGGGGGGCGGTTCGCTACTCATGGCCCGAGTCGACCGCGAACCCCCCGGTCGCGCATCCGGCGAGCCGCCGTCCGGAGTACCGGTGCCGTGGCCCGCCCGCGCAGCCGGTCCGAAGAAGTGACTCCCCGTCTGTTCCCCGCCCGGTTCCCCGTGGTCCCGGCCGGGTCAGCCCGCCACGAACGTGTGCGCGGCCTTGTCGTGCCAGCACTGCCGCCACGGCTTGTCGAACAGGCACCACAGGACGCCCACCACACCGACGACGAGCACTCCCGGGATGCTGTAGACCAGCCAGCGGCGCAGAGCCGCGCCGAACCCGGGCACGTCGTGCCCCTCGATGTCCCGCACCTCGAGACCCAGCAGCTTCTTGCCCAGGGTGCGGCCCCACTTGGCGGTGGGCAACACCTCGCAGAGGACACCGCCGAGGAGGAGGACGGCGAGGACGATGCCCAGGTACACCGACGTGGTGCCGTCGAGCAGCCACACCGTGACGGTCCTGCCGGACAGCTTGGCCGCGTCGATCTTCTCGTTGATGTGGTCCGCCGCCGCGATGCCCAGCGGTACGGCGGCCAGGGCGGTGACGCCGCCGAGGACGACGGTGTCCAGCAGCCGCGCCGTCAGCCGCTTGCCGAGCCCCGCGGGGC
>NZ_LIQT01000450.1 GCF_001418415.1 Streptomyces hirsutus | reverse complement strand
GTTCCGGGCGGGGGAGCGGAGGGGCACTGTAGGGAGAGCGGATTCCCGGAACAGATTCCTCACTCGCATCGCCCCGGCCCCACGCGACCGGAGTGAACCCTAGGCGGTGACAGGCACATGGCACTGGGTACGGTCACGGCGCCCCACGAGCTGCGGTTCGACACCGGGCGGATCTGTCTGGATCTCCTCGCGACCACGCATCCCGAGGAACGGCTCGGCTCCGTCGACGTGCTGAGCGCCTGGATCACCGGCTCCGGACTCGTCCCGGCCGACACCCCGCTGACCCACGCCGACGGCGCCTGGCCGGTCGCCTTCCGCGAACTGCGCGGCCACCTCGCCCGCCTGGTGCACGGCCGGCCGGCGCCCGGCAGCGCCGCGTACGGCCTCGCGCTCACCCGCGTCAACGAGATCGCCCGCGCCGCGCCCCCGGCGCCGCACNNGATCGGGCAGTTGTCGCCCTCGCACTGCCGCAGGCACGCGCGCGCGTGCCTGCGGCAGTGCGAGGGCGACAACTGCCCGATCGTCTACCTGGACACCTCGCGGGGCCGCCGCAGGCGCTGGTGCTCCAGCGAGGTCTGCGGAAACCGCGAGCGCGTGGCACGCCACCGCCGCAGGGCCGCCGCCCTCACCCGCGCCTGATCCGGCCTCACCTCACGGGCACCCTCAACTCCACTGTCCCGTATGCGGCTTGCGTCACCCCTTCCGCCATTTCCTGTCGCTTGCCGCCCCTCAAGTGGTCAAGTGACTTCGCTCACGCCCGGTTTGCCCTGCGGTCGGCACGGGCAACCCGGCTCGCCGTCGGCCCGTGGTGGAAATGTGAAGAAGAAGCGGGGGGAATGTGCTCCCATGTCCCGGTCTTCGTCCCGCCCTTCAAGAAACTGCCACCTCGCGTTGAACACCCCACGCGCCACGTCCGTACCCGATGTCGAGCGACCGACGGGGGGATCCCCGGGACACCGGAGGTGGGCGTGCGCAAGGATGCGGCCGTGGCCAATGAACGCGGAGCGAGGGCCCGACATCGCATGTCCCCGTCCTCGTCGAACGAACCCGACGAGGAGTTGATGCGTGCGCTGTATCGGGAGCACGCCGGGCCTTTGCTCGCCTACGTCCTTCGGCTGGTCGCCGGTGACCGGCAGCGAGCCGAGGACGTCGTGCAGGAGACGCTCATCCGTGCCTGGAAGAACGCCGGTCAGCTCAATCGGGCGACCGGATCGGTACGCCCCTGGCTGGTGACGGTCGCCCGGCGCATCGTCATCGACGGCCACCGCAGTCGGCAGGCCCGGCCGCAGGAGGTCGATCCGTCGCCGCTGGAGGTCATCCCCGCGGAGGACGAGATCGACAAGGCGCTGTGGCTGATGACGCTGTCGGACGCACTCGACGACCTGACCCCTGCCCACCGGGAGGTCCTCGTCGAGACGTACTTCAAGGGACGTACCGTGAACGAGGCGGCCGAGACCCTCGGGATACCCAGCGGCACGGTGCGCTCCAGGGTGTTCTACGCCCTGCGTTCGATGAAGCTGGCACTGGAGGAGCGGGGGGTGACGGCGTGATGAGCGTGTACGGGGGATTCGGAGCGGGCGGTACGGGTATGTCTGGTGCCATGCAGGAATCACCGGCGCCGAACGAGCACGAGACCGTCGGTGCCTACGCCCTCGGCATCCTCGACGATGCCGAGGCCACCGCGTTCGAGTCGCACCTCGCCGGCTGCGAGTGGTGCGCCCAGCAGCTCGACGAACTCGCCGGTATGGAACCGATGCTGGCCGCCCTCGCGGACCTGCCCGGCACCGGCACACCGTCGCTCGGCGAGTCGCTGTCGGCCAAGCCGGCGCCACGCGTGGTGGAGAAGCTGGTCGACGAGGTCGCCGAACGCCGCGCCAAGAAGCGCCGCCGCAACTTCTACATGGTCGCCGCCGCGGGCGCCCTGATCGTCAGCGGCCCCTTCGTCGCCGTCGCGGCGAACGGCGGGGGCGACGGCGGCAGCGGGGGCGGCGGCACCAACCGCACCCTCTCCGCCGACCCCGCGAAGGACCTCTTCGACCAGATCCCCGACAAGCTCACGGCCACCGACCCGGGCACCGGGGTCTCCGTGACCGTGGCGGTCCAGGAGAAGGACTGGGGCACCGGCCTCGCCGCGCAGATCACCAACGTCAAGGGCTCCAAGAAGTGCGCCCTGATCGTCGTCGGCAAGAACGGCGAGCGGGAGACCGCGACCTCCTGGACCGTCCCGGAGTGGGGCTACGGCCTGCCGGACGCCACGACGGACAAGGCCAAGCTGCCGCTCCACGTCCAGGGCGGCGCCTCGTTCGATCCCGACGAGATCGACAGCTACGAGATCGTGACGTTCGACGGCGAGAAGCTCGTCGAGGTCGACGCGTAGCAGGACGGGCCCCCTTCGCGTACGGTTGACGGCTGCCCAGCACGTCAGAAGGGGGCCCGGTGGCCGCTCAGGCTCAGCAGCAAACCGCGGTCGATCCGGTTCACGATTCCGTGCGCGACCGGGAGATCAGCGGCGAACAGGAACACCTCGACCGGGTGTACCGGCGACTCGAGGAAAAAATCCACGAGGCCGAGTTCCTCATGCACGACGCCGCCCGGCGCGGCCAGGTCGGCACGCCCGGCGCGCTCGCCGAACGGGACGCCCAGGTCTTCCGGGCCGGCGTCCACCTCAACCGGCTGAACAACGAGTTCGAGGACTTCCTCTTCGGCCGGATCGACCTGCTCCTCGGCAAGGACGGCAAGAAGGGGCCCGACGGCGCCTACACCGCCGTCGAGCCCGCCGAGGGCGCTGTCCGCCCCGACCACACCGCGGACATCGCCGAGACGCTGCACATCGGCCGGATCGGCGTCCTCGACGAGAACTACACCCCGCTGGTCATCGACTGGCGGGCGCCCGCCGCCGCCCCGTTCTACCGGTCCACCCCGGTCGACCCGGGCCGGGTGGTGCGCCGGCGCGTCATCCGCTCCAAGGGCCGCAGGGTCCTCGGCGTCGAGGACGACCTCATGCGCCCCGAGCTGACGGCCTCCCTGGACGGCCGCGAGCTGCCCGTCATCGGCGACGGCGCGCTGATGGCCGCGCTCGGCCAGGCCCGGACGCACAGCATGCGGGACATCGTCGCCTCCATCCAGGCCGAGCAGGACCTGGTGATCCGCGCCCCCGCCGCCTCCGTGACCTACGTCGAGGGCGGCCCCGGCACCGGCAAGACCGCCGTCGCCCTGCACCGCGCCGCCTACCTGCTCTACCAGGACCGGCGCCGGTACGCGGGCGGCATCCTGATCGTCTCGCCCACCCCGCTCCTGGTCGCCTACACCGAGGGCGTCCTGCCCTCCCTCGGCGAGGAGGGCCAGGTCGCCATCCGCGCCATCGGCTCCCTGGTCGACGGCGCCGAGGCCACCCTGTACGACACCCCGGCGGTGGCCCGCGCCAAGGGCTCGTCCCGCATGCTCGGGGTGATCCGGAAGGCTGCGCGCGGCGCCCTGGAGAGCGCCGCCACGCCGACCCGGCTGCGCGTCGTCGCCTTCGGCCGGCGGCTCGAACTGGACGCCGACGAACTGGCGGCCGTCCGCCACGCCGCCCTCGGCGGCACCGCCCCGGTGAACCTGCTGCGCCCCCGTGCCCGCAAACTGCTCCTGGACGCCCTGTGGAAGCGCTCCGGCGCGGGCGGCCGGCACACCGACCCGGAGCTGGCCGCCGAACTGCGCTCCTCCTTCGACGACGACATCACCACCGAGGACGACTTCCTCGCCTTCTTCGCCGCCTGGTGGCCCGAGCTGACCCCGGCCGCCGTGCTGGACGCCATGGCCGACGAGCGGCGCCTCGGCCGCTGGGCCCGGCGTGTCCTCAACCCGGGCGAGGTCCGCAAGGTCGCCCGCTCGCTGCGGCGGGACGGCCGGTCGGTGCACGACATCGCGCTGCTCGACGAACTCCAGGCCGTCCTCGGCGCCCCCGCCCGCCCCCGGCGCAGGCGGGAGCTCGACCCGCTGGACCAGCTCACCGGCCTGGAGGAGCTGATGCCGGTGCGCGAGGAGTCGCAGCGTGAGCGGGCCGAACGCCTCGCCCAGGAACGCACCGAGTACGCCCATGTCATCGTCGACGAGGCCCAGGACCTCACCCCCATGCAGTGGCGCATGGTCGGCCGGCGCGGCCGGCACGCCACCTGGACGGTCGTCGGCGACCCCGCCCAGTCGTCCTGGTCCGACCCCGACGAGGCCGCCCAGGCCCGCGACGAGGCCCTCGGCAGCAGGCCCCGCCGCCGCTTCGAGCTCACCGTGAACTACCGCAACCCGGCCGAGATCGCCGCACTCGCCGCCAGGGTGCTCGCGCTCGCCATGCCGGGCTCGGTGTCGCCGAGGGCGGTGCGCTCCACCGGCGTCGAACCGCGCTTCGTGACGACGGGCAGGGGGCAGGGGCATGGGCAGGGCCAGGTGCCGGTGCAGGCGAACGGCGCCGGTGCGGGCGCGTCGCTCGCCGAGACCGTGCGCGCGGAGACGGCCCGGCTGCTGGAGCGGGTGGACGGCACGGTCGGTGTGGTCGTCGCCATGCAGCGCCGCGAGGAGGCGCGGCGCTGGCTGGACGGGCTCGGCGACCGTGCGGTGGCCCTCGGCAGCCTGGAGGCGAAGGGCCTGGAGTACGACGCGACGATCGTGGTCTCCCCGGCCGAGATCGCCGACGAGTCCCCGGCCGGCCTGCGCGTCCTGTACGTCGCCCTGACCCGCGCCACCCAGCAGCTCACCGTCGTCTCCACCGAACGCGACGAGCCGGACGCATCCGGCGTCCCGGACCTGCTGCGGGACTGACGATCCGCCGGTCGACCGGCATCCGTCGGCGTCCCTCGGCAAATGACCCGCCCGCGGGAATGGTCCTACGGCATCCGTTTGTTAGCCTGGCAAGTGACACCGGCCCGATCCAAGCCCCCGGGCCCAACCTTCGTCGCTACGAGCGACCACTTGCCGCGAGGCGAGCATGGCGGGTCGGTGTCACTGAACAACCGAGAGGCCCACGTCACTTCCGGGTGGCGTGGGCCTCTCGCGTTGACTTACGAACGGCCCCCGACTTCTCGTATGGTGGAACAGTCTTTCCGGCAGTTTTCGCAGTTACCCGCTTCCGCCATGACCAAAACGTTCGCAATCGGATGCGGCTACCGCGTACTCGGCGGTAGGTGCGACGATCGGACGGCACAAAGCAGCTACACGGTGAAAGCAGAGGAAGTCGGCCATGGCAACGGCGCCCAGCGTCTCCTACTCGATGACCATCCGGCTGGAGGTACCGGCGAGCGGAGCCTCCGTCTCTCAGCTCACCACCGCCGTGGAGTCCTCCGGCGGCACGGTCACCGGTCTCGACGTCACCGCGTCCGGCCACGAGAAGCTCCGTATCGACGTCACCATCGCGGCCACCTCCACCGGTCACGCCGAAGAGATCGTGGAGAAGCTCCGCGGGGTCGAGGGCGTCAGCCTGGGCAAGGTCTCGGACCGTACGTTCCTGATGCACCTCGGCGGCAAGATCGAGATGGCGTCCAAGCACCCCATCCGCAACCGTGACGACCTCTCCATGATCTACACGCCGGGCGTGGCCCGCGTCTGCATGGCCATCGCCGAGAACCCCGAGGACGCCCGCCGCCTCACCATCAAACGCAACTCCGTTGCGGTCGTGACGGACGGCTCCGCCGTGCTGGGCCTGGGGAACATCGGTCCGAAGGCGGCCCTGCCCGTGATGGAGGGCAAGGCCGCCCTGTTCAAGCGGTTCGCCGGCATCGACGCCTGGCCGCTCTGCCTCGACACGCAGGACACCGACGCGATCGTCGAGGTCGTCAAGGCGATCGCCCCGGGCTTCGCCGGCATCAACCTGGAGGACATCTCCGCGCCGCGCTGCTTCGAGATCGAGGCCCGGCTGCGCGAGGCCCTCGACATCCCCGTCTTCCACGACGACCAGCACGGCACCGCGATCGTCGTCCTCGCGGCCCTGACCAACGCGCTGCGGGTCACCGGCAAGGCGATCGAGAACATCAGGGTCGTCATGTCCGGCGCCGGCGCGGCCGGCACGGCCATCCTCAAGCTGCTCCTCGCGGCCGGGGTGAAGAACGCCGTCGTGGCCGACATCCACGGTGTGGTGCACGCGGGCCGCGCGGATCTGGTGGACGCCCCCGCCGACTCCCCGCTGTGCTGGATCGGCGACCACACCAACCCGGAGAACCTGACCGGCACGCTGAAGGAGGCCGTGCGCGGCGCGGACGTCTTCATCGGCGTCTCCGCCCCGAACGTCCTCGACGGCGACGACATCGCCGCGATGGCCGACGGCGCGATCGTCTTCGCGCTCGCGAACCCCGACCCCGAGGTGGACCCGGGCGTCGCCCGCCAGACCGCGGCCGTGGTGGCCACCGGCCGCTCCGACTTCCCGAACCAGATCAACAACGTGCTGGTGTTCCCGGGTGTGTTCCGCGGCCTGCTGGACGCCCAGTCCCGTGCCGTCAACACCGAGATGATGCTCGCCGCCGCGCAGGCCCTGGCCGACGTGGTCACCGAGGACGAGCTGAACCCGAACTACATCATCCCGAGCGTGTTCAACGACAAGGTCGCGGGCGCGGTCGCCGGTGCCGTGCGGGAAGCCGCGAAGAGCACGGAGGCCTCGGCCACGGCCGTCTAGTGGGAGGCCCCGGAAGCCGCCGAGGCTGTGACCATCACCACGGTAGGTGTGCGGTCGGCGCGTCGTGGAACCCGTGACACACGGCCGCCCTTTAGGGTGGCGGCCGTGGCTCGGACCCCCGGTGTCCGCGGTCCGCTGCCGGTAGCGGACGCAGCGTCACCGTCGGTCGGGCCGTGGGAGTCTCCCGGATGACTCCCACGGGTGACTCCATGGGTGGTATCGCGGCTCCTGCGGGTGCCGGATTGGCTTTACCGCCGCAGGTAGAGGCAGGATGCTCCACCGGGACCACGTTCAGGGGGCAGCATCTCCAGGTGCGTGCGGGCCCGAGTAAGTACCCGGGTCCGGGGCACTCACCGAGGACCCTGGCAGCATCGGCTTGGTCGTGCCCCAAGTGCGGCCCCGCCGCGTGGCACGCCTCAACGGCAAGAAGAACACGGGAGTAAGAACATGAACCGCAGTGAGCTGGTGGCCGCGCTGGCCGACCGCGCCGAGGTGACCCGCAAGGACGCCGACGCCGTGCTGGCCGCGTTCGCCGACATCGTCGGCGACATCGTCTCCAAGGGCGACGAGAAGGTCACCATCCCCGGTTTCCTGACCTTCGAGCGCACCCACCGTGCCGCTCGCACCGCGCGCAACCCGCAGACCGGCGAGCCGATCCAGATCCCGGCCGGCTACAGCGTGAAGGTCTCCGCGGGCTCGAAGCTCAAGGAAGCCGCCAAGGGCAAGTAATCCTGCCGTTCGTACGTCCCGGGACGGCGTACGACGCATAGTGACGCCAAAGGGGCGGCCACCGATCGGGTGGCCGCCCCTTTGGCGAGACCGAAACCAGCCGGACGGGAGCCGCCCCGGTAACCCGGTCGGCCCAGCGGCTTGCCGGGAAACCCGGCCTTCGCCCCCGGCTCCACCGGCTTGTCCACGCCGTGTCCGCCCGGGGCGACCCCCGGGCCCCCGGCCGGGGGCCCGTCGCCGGTGCCGCGGTCGTCGGGTTCCGTCCGTCAGCCCAGCGCCTTGCCGGGAAGCTCGACCTTCGCGCCCAGCTCCACCAGCTTGTCCATGAAGTTCTCGTAGCCGCGGTTGATCAGGCCGATGCCGTGGACGCGGGACGTGCCCTGGGCGGCGAGGGCGGCGATCAGGTAGGAGAAGCCGCCGCGCAGGTCGGGGATGACCAGGTCGGCGCCCTGGAGCCGGGTCGGGCCCGAGACGACGGCCGAGTGGAGGAAGTTGCGCTGGCCGAAGCGGCAGTGGGAGCCGCCCAGGCACTCGCGGTAGAGCTGGATGTGCGCCCCCATCTGGTTGAGCGCCGAGGTGAAGCCGAGCCGGGACTCGTAGACCGTCTCATGGACGATGGACAGCCCCGTCGCCTGGGTCAGGGCGACCACCAGCGGCTGCTGCCAGTCGGTCTGGAAACCCGGGTGGACGTCCGTCTCCAGCGCGATCGACTTGAGCTGGCCGCCCGGGTGCCAGAACCGGATGCCCTTGTCGTCGATCTCGAAGGCGCCGCCCACCTTCCGGTAGGTGTTCAGGAACGTCATCATCGAGCGCTGCTGGGCGCCGCGGACGTAGATGTTGCCCTCGGTGGCCAGCGCCGCGGACGCCCAGGAGGCCGCCTCCAGGCGGTCGGGGAGGGCGCGGTGGTTGTAGCCGCCGAGCTTGTCCACACCGGTGATGCGGATGGTCCGGTCGGTGTCCATCGCGATGATCGCGCCCATTTTCTGCAGGACGCAGATCAGGTCCTCGATCTCCGGCTCCACCGCCGCGTTGGACAGCTCGGTGACGCCCTCCGCGAGGACCGCCGTCAGCAGCACCTGCTCCGTCGTGCCGACGGACGGGTACGGCAGCTTGATCTTCGTGCCGCGCAGCCGCTGCGGGGCCTCCAGGTACTGGCCGTCCGCCCGCTTCTCGATCGTCGCGCCGAACTGGCGCAGCACGTCGAAGTGGAAGTCGATCGGCCGGCCGCCGATGTCGCAGCCGCCCAGACCGGGGATGAACGCGTGCCCGAGCCGGTGCAGCAGCGGGCCGCAGAACAGGATCGGGATGCGGGACGAACCCGCGTGGGCATCGATGTCGGCGACGTTGGCGCTCTCCACCCGCGTGGGGTCGAGCACCAGTTCACCGGGCTCGTCGCCGGGACGGACCGTCACCCCGTGCAGCTGGAGCAGTCCTCGTACGACCCGCACGTCACGGATGTCCGGAACGTTGCCCAGTCGGCTCGGCTCACTGCCCAGCAGAGCGGCGACCATGGCCTTCGGTACGAGGTTCTTCGCACCGCGGACACGGATCTCCCCCTCCAGTGGGGTTCCGCCGTGGACAAGCAGGACGTCTTCAGCGCCGTTGACGGTCATGGATCTCGCGTTCCGTGGAGGGGGGCAGGGGCCAGAAGGGCAAGGGTAGTCGCCCCCCACGCCGGTTCCACCAGCCCGTGCACGACCCGGTCCCGTCCCCGGGTCCACCACGACACGAGCAGTTCCCCTCCGGCCACTCGGGGTGACCGCCGTCACCGTGCGCCGGCGGTGCTTCCGTACGCCCGCAGGGCGCCCGAAGCCCGCTCCGGCCCGCCGTGACCGGCGCCTCACCAGGCCGCTCGCGGGCCGGCCGGCCGCGTTCACCCCCGTACTCCGATTGCCTCCCCACGGAAAGGGAAGATGCGGGATCATGTCTGGCATGACCGAGGTGTCCTCGCTCACAGGGCGGCTGCTCGTGGCCACACCCGCCCTGGCGGACCCGAACTTCGACCGTGCGGTCGTCCTCCTCCTCGACCACGACGAGGAGGGCTCCCTCGGCGTCGTGCTCAACCGCCCGACCCCGGTGGACGTGGGGGACATCCTGGAGGGCTGGGCGGACCTGGCCGGCGAACCCGGAGTCGTCTTCCAGGGCGGCCCGGTGTCGCTGGACTCGGCCCTCGGTGTCGCCGTCGTCCCCGGCGGGACGGGCGGCGGGGCCGCCCCGCTGGGCTGGCGCCGGGTCTACGGGGCGATCGGACTGGTCGACCTGGAGGCGCCGCCGGAGCTGCTCGCGGCCGCTCTCGGCTCGCTGCGCATCTTCGCCGGATACGCGGGCTGGGGTCCCGGCCAGCTGGAGGACGAGCTGCTGGAAGGCGCCTGGTACCTCGTGGAGTCGGAGCCCGGCGACATCTCGTACCCGGTGCCGGAGCGGCTCTGGCGCGAGGTGCTGCGCCGTCAGCGCAGCGAGCTGGCGATGGTGGCCACCTATCCGGACGACCCTTCGCTCAACTGATGCGTGTGACCTTCAGTACCCTTTGTTTCATGAGCACTCTTGAGCCCGAGCGCGGGACTGGTACGGGGACCCTCGTAGAGCCGACGCCGCAGACCTCTCACGGCGACGGCGACCACGAGCGCTACGCCCACTACGTCCAGAAGGACAAGATCATGGCGAGCGCCCTGGACGGCACGCCCGTCGTGGCGCTGTGCGGCAAGGTGTGGGTGCCGGGCCGGGACCCGAAGAAGTACCCCGTCTGCCCCATGTGCAAGGAGATCTACGAGTCCATGAGCGGCGACGGCGACGACAAGGGCAAGGGCGGCAAGGGCAAGGGCGACAAGTAGCCGCGCCCGCCTCGCTCTCGGGGCCCCCGGGCGCGTTTTGCGTGCCCTGGGGGCCTTTGTGATGCCCGCGCGTTGCACGGAATGCGTCAGCCGGTCACAGAGTGGTGGAGACCTCTTGTGGGCTCGTTCGCCTAGTCCCTAGCCTCCGGTGTTGTTGTGCACAGCGAAACCAGCGTTGCGCATGTTGCAATACTTCACCGGAGGAAGCAGTCCATGAAGCTGTCCGTCCGTCTGGTCGCCCTCGCGGCCGTCATCGCCACCGCCGCCTGCGCGCCCCAGACCTCCGGGGATTCCTCCTCCGGCAAGGACGAGAAGACCGGAACCTTACGCGTCTGGCTCTTCCAGGAGGTGAACAACGCACCCAAGGAAAAGGTCGTCGAGTCCGTCGTCGCCGGATTCGAGAAGGCGCACGACGGCACCGAGGTCACCGTCGAGTACATCCCGGTCGAGACCCGCGCCGAGCGCATCAAGGCCGCCTTCAACGACCCGAAGTCCGCGCCCGACCTCGTCGAGTACGGCAACACGGACACCGCCGGCTACGTGAAGGACGGCGGACTCGCCGACGTCACCGAGGAGTTCGGCGCCTGGGACGAGGCCAAGGACACCGACCCGACCGCCCGGCAGTCGGTCACCGTCGACGGCAAGGTCTACGG
>NZ_LIQT01000045.1 GCF_001418415.1 Streptomyces hirsutus | reverse complement strand
CCTCGCGCCCCTCCGGCACGTCCGGCTCACGGCCGTACGGCGGGCCGGGAGCCGGACGTGCCGGAGGGGCGCGAGGCGGCCTGCGACGCTGCCGTCGGCGCATTCCTGCGCCGGTAGACCAGGTACGGCCGGACGAGGTACCCGACCGGCGCGCTCCACACGTGGACGAGGCGGGT
Organism: Streptomyces hirsutus; assembly: GCF_001418415.1. Classification (GTDB taxonomy): domain Bacteria; phylum Actinomycetota; class Actinomycetes; order Streptomycetales; family Streptomycetaceae; genus Streptomyces; species Streptomyces hirsutus. The sequence continues at coordinate 22,857 of NZ_LIQT01000045.1, read as the reverse complement.
GAACGGCCAGGCCGCGAAGAGCAGGCAGGCGGTCAGGGCGTGCAGCTGGAACAGCAGCGGGGCGTCGGTGATCGCCTCCGGCTTCGGGGTGAGGCCGAACAGGCCACGGAACCAGACCGAGACGGTGGACCGGTAGTCGTAACCGGCGCCGAAGACGTTGTGCGCGGCGGTGGCGGTGATGCCCAGCAGGACGGTGGCGGACAGCAGCGGGAAGAGCAGCTTGTCGCTGCGGTCGGTGCCGAGCCGGATACGCCGGCTCAGCAGCCGCCGGGCGCACAGCATGCCGAGCCCGGCCACCATGGCGACGCCGGCCACCGAGCCCGCCCAGACGGCCACGGTGTGGTACACGTGCTCGTCGACGCCGACGGCCTCGGTCCACGAGGCCGGCACGGCGAGCCCCACCACATGCCCGGCGATCACCATGAAAGCGCCCAGGTGGAACAACGGGCTGCCCCAGCGCAGCCGGCGGTGCTCGAGGAGCTGGCTGGTGCGCGAGGTCCAGCCGAACTGGTCCTGCCGGTAGCGCCACACGTGCCCGACCACGAACACGGCCAGGCAGACGTACGGAACGGCGACCCACAGGAACAACTCGGCGCCGCCCACCGCGGGGGACGCGGCCACGGTCAGGGACAGGGCGTTCATCGACGGCCCTCCGTACAGCTGGTCGGAGTGAGGGGCGGCACCCGGGTCGGTGCGGCGGGCGACGGGGGTTCGAAGGTGCCCGGCGGGGCGAACTCCCCTTCCCCGTAGGGCCCGTACGGTGCGTGCGTTCCGTACGGGTCGAGGCCCACCTCCTCGTCCGGCGGGCCCTCGGCGACGAGCCGGGCGACCTCCGCCCGGTCCGCCTCGGTGGCCGGCGGCAGCAGCGTGAGCAGAGCGCCCAGCACATGCCGGTAGGGGGAGCCGGCGTCGGTCAACGCCCGGTGGATCAGCTCCAGTCCACGCCGGTGCTGCCGCAGGGGAGCCTCACCCGCTCCGGGGCCGACGAGGGCGGCGAACTCCAGCACGACCGGGAGGTGGTCGGGCAGTTCACTCCCGTCCGTGTCCCAGCCGGACGCCCGGTACCGCTGGTTGAGGGTGAGCAGGGCCATTCCGCGGCGGCGGGTGTCGCCGTGCAGGTAGTAGGTGAGGTAGAGGCCGCTCCTGCAGCGCAGGTCGAACGTCTCGACGTAGTGGCGCTCCAGGGCGTCCGGTTCCCCGGCGGTGAGCCAGGCGGTGAACTCGGCCAGGTGGCCGGCGGCGGTCGAGGGCGGCAACGCCGCCGCGGTCGAGGCCAGTACCGGCCGGGCGGTGGCGAGTTCGGCGTCCGGGTACTGCAACAGCAGGGAGCACAACCGCAGCACCAGGGTGCGTGCCTCGGCCTCCTCGGCGGTGAGCCGCGGCGCCGGACGGCCGGGCGTGGGCCGTGCCGGACGGCGTACGGCGGCCCGGACACGGGTGCGGACGATGGCGGGAATACTGGCGGGCAGCGGATTCACGGGCGGTCTCCCGAGGGCTTGCGGCGCAGGGTGGGGATGCCGAGCAGCACGCGCCGGCCGTCGGAGTCCGCCGGGTCGCCGGAGGACTCCACCGGGCAGCGGTTCTCCATGGCGCTCAGGGCGGCCGCGTCCTCCTTGTGCGCGGCGGGGACGACATAGCGGTCGGCGTACTGGGCGACGGCCAGCAGCCGGTGCAGGTCCCGCGCTTGACGCGCGGTGAGACCGACGGCCCCGAGGGCGGTCTCGTCGCCGTCCTCACCCAGGGTCCGCTCCCGCATGTAGGAGCGCAGCGCGGTGAGTTTCATCAGCACGCCGGCGACCACGTCCGTGTCCCCGGCGGAGAACAGCTCCGCCAGGTACTCCAGTGGGATACGCAGCCGGGTGACCGCGGCGAAGACATGGTCGGGGTCGTCCTGGTTCCCGCCCGCCGAGTCGACGGCGTCCAGCACGGGGGAGAGCGGGGGCACGTACCAGACCATCGGCAGGGTGCGGTACTCCGGGTGCAGCGGCAGCGCCACCCGGTACCGGGAGACGAGGTCGTACACCGGGGAGCGGCGGGCCGCGTCCAGCCAGTCCTCGGGGACGCCGGACGCACGGGCGGCCGCGGCCACCCCGGGATCGTGCGGGTCGAGGAAGACGCCGCGCTGGGCGTCCAGCAGATCCTTCTCGTCCGGGGTGGCCGCCGCCTCACCGACCCGGTCGGCGTCGTACAGGAGCAGGCCGAGGTAGCGCAGTCGGCCGACGCAGGTCTCGGAGCAGACGGTGGGCTGGCCGGCCTCGATGCGCGGGAAGCAGAACGTGCACTTCTCGGCCTTGCCGGTGGCGTGGTTGACGTACACCTTCTTGTACGGGCACGCCGTCACGCACATCCGCCAGCCGCGACACCTGTCCTGGTCGACCAGGACGATGCCGTCCTCGGCCCGCTTGTACAGGGCGCCGGACGGACAGGCCGACACACAGGCCGGGTTGAGGCAGTGCTCGCACAGCCGGGGGAGGTGGAAGAGGAAGGTCTGCTCGAACTCGAACCTCACCTTCTCTGCCCACTCCCCGCTGAGGTTGGGGTCGGCGCCGGCGTGCTCGGCGGCGCCGCCGAGGCCGTCCTCCCAGTTGGCGCCCCAGGTGATGGAGGTGAGCCTGCCGGTGAGGACCGAGCGAGGGCGGGCGACCGGGACGTCCTGCCCGGCGGGGGCGCCGATCAGGTTGTCGTAGTCGTAGGTGACCGGCTCGTAGTAGTCCTCGATGGTGGGCAGGTCCGGGTTGGAGAACAGCGACAGGAGCCGCTTGACCCGCCCTCCGGAGCGCAGCACGAGCCGGCCGCGCCGGTCGAGCATCCAGCCGCCCCTCCACTGCTCCTGGTCCTCGTAGCGGCGCGGATAGCCGACGCCGGGCTTGGTCTCGACGTTGTTGAACCAGGCGTACTCCACACCGGTGCGATTGGTCCACGTCTGCTTGCAGGTGACCGAACAGGTGTGGCAGCCGATGCACTTGTCGAGGTTCATCACCATCGCGATCTGTGCCATGACCCTCATCGGTAGTCGACCTCCTGGGACCGCCTGCGGATCACGGTGACCTCGTCGCGCTGGTTGCCGGTCGGGCCGTAGTAGTTGAAGGCGTAGGTGAGCTGGGCGTAACCGCCCGCGAGGTGGGTGGGCTTGACCAGCAGCCTGGTCAGCGAGTTGTGCATGCCGCCGCGCTTGCCGCTGATCTCGGTCTTCGGCACGTTCACGTTGCGGTCCTGGGCGTGGTACATGTACACGGTGCCCTCGGGCATGCGGTGGCTGACCACGGCGCGGGCGGCGACGACGCCGTTGCGGTTGTACGCCTCGATCCACTCGTTGTCCCTGACACCGATCTTCTCGGCGTCGGCGGTGGACATCCAGATGACCGGGCCGCCGCGGGACAGCGCCAACATGTGCGCGTTGTCCTGGTAGTTCGAGTGGATCGACCACTTCGAGTGCGGGGTCAGGTAGCGGACGGTGACCTCCGCGCGGCCGCTCTCGCCCAGTTCCTCGTCGCCGTAGTGGCGCGGGGAGTCGAGCGGCGGCCGGTAGACCGGGAGCTGCTCGCCGAGCTCGGCCATCCAGTCGTGCTGGACGAAGAAGTGCTGCCGCCCGGTGAGGGTGTGCCAGGGCTTCCTGTGCTCGACGTTGATGACGAACGGCGAGTAGCGCCGGCCGCCGGTCTCGCTGCCCGACCACTCGTACGACGTCATCACCGAACGCGGCTGGGTGCGGGTGTCGGCGAAGGTGATCCGCTCCGCCTCGCGCTCGGCGGCGAGTTCCACCAGCCCCCCGCTGCCGGTCTGCCGCTCCAGTTCCCGGAAACCCTCGGTGGCCAGACGCCCGTTGGTGGTGCCGGACAGGGCGAGGATCGCCTCGCACATGTCGGAGGCGGTGGCCAGCGAGGGCCGGCCGGCGGCGACGCCCTCGCGTACGGTGCCGGAGCGCCGGCGCAGGTCCTCGATCTCCCGGTCGGGGTGGACGGTGACGCCCTTGGTGGTGGTGCCCAGCTTGTCCAGGAGCGGGCCGACGGCGCGCATCTTCTGCCCGACGGCGGCGAAGTCCCTTTCCACGACGGCGAGTTTCGGCATGGTCCGGCCGGGCACAGGCTCGCACTCGCCGGCCTTCCAGTCCCGTACCACTCCGCCCGGCTGAGCGAGTTCGTCGGGGGTGTCGTGCAGCAGCGGCACCGGCAGCACGTCGGTACGGGTGCCGAGGTGCCCGGCGGCCAGTTCGCTGAACCGGTCGGCGATGGTCAGGAACGTGTCGTAGTCGGTACGGGCCTGCCAGGGCGGGGAGATGGCAGGGGTGAAGGCGTGCACGAAGGGGTGCATGTCCGTGCTGGACAGGTCGTCCTTCTCGTACCAGGTGGCGGCCGGCAGCACCACGTCGGCCATCAGGCCGGTCGACGTCATCCGGAAGTCCATGCACACCAGCAGATCGAGTTTGCCCTCGGGCGCCTCGTCCCGCCACACCACCTCCTTCGGACGCCTCTCGGGCGGGGTCTCCTCGGAGCGGACCGCCGCGTCGGTGCCCAGCAGATGCCGCTGGAAGTACTCGCTGCCCTTGCCGGAGGAACCGAGCAGATTGGCCCGCCACACGGTCAGCACCCGGGGGAAGTTGGCGGGGTCGTCGGGGTCCTCGGCCGCGAACCGCAGCCGCCCGGATTTCAGTTCGTCGACGATGTGGTCCGCGACCGGACGCCCGGCGGCCTTCGCCTCGTCCGTGAGGTCGAGCGGGTTGCGGTTGAAACCGGGGTGGCCGGGAGTCCAGCCCAGACGGACCGCCTGCGCGAGACAGTCGGCCGCGGACCGGCCCGCGAACCGGCCCTCGCCGAGCGGCGAGGCCAGCTCGTCCGCGCCGAAGACCTCGTAGCGCCACTGGTCGGTGTTCAGGTACCAGTACGAGGTGCCCGCCATGTGCCGGGTGGGCCGCTGCCAGTCGAAGGCGAACGCCAGATGCTGCAGACCGGTGATCGGACGGACCTTCTCCTGTCCGACGTAGTGCGCCCAGCCGCCGCCGTTGACGCCCTGGCAGCCCGTCATCGTGACCAGTGCGAGGAACGCGCGGTACATCGTGTCGGAGTGGAACCAGTGGTTGGTGCCCGCCCCCAGGGCGATCATCGAACGGCCGCCCGTGCGCTCGGCGTTGCGGGCGAACTCGCGGGCGATCCGCGCCGCCTGCTCGGCCGGCACCGAGGTCAGCGTCTCCTGCCAGGCCGGCGTGTGCGGCTGGGAGGCGTCGTCGTACGAGGACGGCCAACTGCCCGGCAGACCCGGGCGCTCCACCCCGTACTGGGCCAGCATCAGGTCGAAGACGGTGGTGACGAGACGGCCGCCGATCCGCCGCACGGGCACCCCGCGCACCATGACCGAACCGCCCTCGGTGGCGCCCTCGTCGAACCGGGGCAGCGCCACCTCGACGGTCTCCTCGGCCCGGTCGAGGAGGCTCAACTCCGGTACGACGTCACCCAGGTCGAGATTCCAGCTGCCCTTCCCCGCCTCCCCCCAGCGGAAGCCCAGCGAACCGTTGGGGACCACGGGTTCACCGGTCGCGCTGTCCAGGAGCACGGTCTTGAAGTCCGCGTTCTCCTCGGTCTCCTCGTTCCGCCCCAGGTGGGCGGCGGTCAGGAACCCGTCGGGCACCAGGCCCCGTTCGTGCTCGCGTAACGTCACCAGGAACGGGGCGTCGGTGAACTCCCTCAGATAGCGCCGGAAGTACGGCACCTCGCGGTCGACGAGGAACTCGCGCAGGATCACGTGCCCCATGGCCATCGCCAGCGCCCCGTCCGTGCCCGGACGCGGCGCCACCCACTCGTCGGCGTGCTTCACGTTGTCCGCGTAGTCGGGGCTGACCGCGACGACCTTCGTGCCGTTGTAGCGCGACTCGGTGAGGAAGTGCGCGTCCGGCGTCCGGGTGACGGGGATGTTGGAGCCCCACATGATCAGATAGCCGGCGTTCCACCAGTCCGCCGCCTCCGGTACGTCGGTCTGGTCGCCGAAGACCTGCGGCGAGGCCACCGGCAGATCCGCGTACCAGTCGTAGAACGACAGCAGCGTGCCGCCGATCAGCGACATGAAGCGGGCACCGGCCGCGAAGGACGCCATCGACATCGCCGGGATCGGCGAGAAACCGGCGACCCGGTCCGGGCCGTACTCCTTGATGGTGTGCACGTGGGCGGCCGCGACCAGCTCGCTCACCTCGTCCCAGCCGGCCCGCACCAGACCGCCCTTGCCGCGGGCCCGCTTGTAGGCCCGCGCCTTCGCCGGATCGCCGGTGATCTCCGCCCACGCCGCCACCGGGTCGCCGAGCCGCCCCCGGGCCTCGCGCCACAGCTTCAGCAGTGCGCCCCGCACGTACGGGTAGCGGACCCGGCTGGGGGAGTAGGTGTACCAGGAGAACGACGCCCCGCGCGGGCAGCCGCGCGGCTCGTACTCGGGGCAGTCCGTGCCGATCGACGGGTAGTCGGTCGCCTGGTGCTCCCAGGTGATGATGCCGTCCTTGACGTACACCATCCACGAGCAGGACCCCGTGCAGTTGACCCCGTGCGTGGAGCGCACCACCTTGTCGTGCGACCACCGGTCCCGGTAGAAGCCCTCCCACCGCGGATCGCCCTCGCCGAACACGGCACGGCCGTCGGCCGAGACCTCCCGGCGGGTCAGCAGCCGGCGGGCCGTCAGTGGCCAGTCGTGGGCGGCACGTGACTTCCGCGGCCCTGCGTTTCGATCGTTCTCCATGGTCACGAACGCTAGGCCGCGCACGCCTCGGCACACCTGGGCCCGGCGGGCCCCGCCGCGAGACCGTACGGCCCCCGGAACACGGCCGCTCCAGGGACCAACGGCCCTGCGGGTGAAGACCATCGGCCGCCCTGCGGCCGGCGCGGCGGGTGGATGCTGGCGGCGACCGATCCGGAGGTGTCCCGTGCACGACCACATCGACCGTCCCGGGCCAGGTGCTGGAGGGCGATCCCACCGCTGTCGCTCGCGGTGGCTGCCGCGCACGGTCCGGCCGGGTCACCGTCCGGCCGCCCGCCTCGTCTGCCCCGACTCCAGGGCGGCCGGACGCGGAGCCGGGGGCCGGGGGCCCCGGACGCGGGGAGGGAACGCACAGTGAGCGGCCACCCGGTGAGCACCGGGGCCGACCACCTGCCGGCCGCCGCCGGCCGGACGGCCGTCCGCCGTCAGCGGCACGACGCGGGGGAGCGGCCGTTCATCGTCATCTGGGAGTCCACCCGGGCCTGCCCGCTGGCCTGCCTCCACTGCCGTGCCGAGGCCGTGCCCGACCGCGACCCGCGGGAACTGGACACCGCCGCCGCGTGCGACCTGCTGCGCCAGGTGGCAGCCTTCGGACAGCCCGCCCCGCTCTTCGTGATCACCGGCGGCGACCCGTTCCAACGCCCCGACCTGACCGAACTCATCGCGTACGGAAGGGAGATCGGGGTCCGGGTCGCCGTGTCGCCCTCCGGCACCCCGACCCTCACCGAGGAGCGGCTGCGTGAACTGCACGCCGCCGGCGCGGCCGGGCTCTCGCTCAGCCTCGACGGGTCCACCGCCGTGCTCCACGACGACTTCCGCGGGGTGCCCGGGGTGTTCCGCTGGACCCTGGACGCCTGGGACGCCGCCCGCGCCCTCGGCATGAAGGTGCAGATCAACACCACTGTCACCCGGCACAACCTGCACGACCTCCCTGCCGTCGTCCGCCTCGTCGCCGACCACGGCGCGATGCTGTGGAGCGCCTTCTTCCTGGTGCCCACCGGCCGCGGCCGGGCCCTGGGCGCCCTGACGCCCGGCGAGGCCGAGGACGTCCTCAACTTCGTGTACGACATCGGCCTGACCGTGCCCGCCAAGACCACCGAGGCCCACCACTTCCGCCGCGTCGCCCTCCAACGCCGGATCCTCGAACAGCGCGGGGACGACCACGTCCCGGCGCTCGGGCTCGGCCCCCTCTACCGCGAACTGCGGGACCGGGCGGCCGAGCTGGGCCTGGACGGCGGAGCACGCCGGGTACGGCGTCCGCCGCTGGACGTCAACGCGGGCCGCGGCTTCGTCTTCGTCTCGCACACCGGCACCGTGCACCCCAGCGGCTTCCTGCCGCTGGGCGCCGGCAGCGTGCGCGAGACGTCCCTGACCGAGATCTACCGCACCTCGGACCTGTTCACCGGGCTGCGGGACGCCGACCGGCTGGGGGGCCGGTGCGGGCGCTGCGAGTTCCGCCGGGTCTGCGGCGGCTCGCGGTCCCGGGCGTACGGCGTCACCGGCGACCCGTACGCCGAGGAACCGTGGTGCGGCTACCAGCCGGGCAGCTTCCCCCACCAACGGGACCTGGCCGAGCTGCTGACCGGCGGCGGGAAGGACCACGGGAAGGACCAGTGTGTACGACAAGAAGGGTGACCCGGCCGCCGGCCGCGTCGGCCGCCGCCCGGCCGGCATCCCGGTCGACCCCGCCCGTCCCGGCATTCCTGTCGGGAATCCCGTCGGGCCTGCCCGTTCCTGTTCCACGATCCCCGTCGAACCCGTCGAGCGCACCGCGCCCAGCGGGTCCAAACGCTCCCGCATGCGCGCCCGGCATCTGGCCGCCCACGCCGTGGTCGCCGGCTGGGCGGTGCTCACGCTGGTGGCGGCGAGCGCCCAGCAGACGCTTCCGGTGGCCCGCTGGCTGGCGATCCACCTGTTCCTGCTCGGTGCGGCGACCACGGCGATCGTGGTGTGGAGCGAGCACTTCGCCGTCGCGATGCTCCACGCCGAGCTGCCCGACCGGCGGTGGAGCGACGTCCGGGCGGCCGGTGTGAACCTCGGTGTCGTGTGCGTCCTCGCCGGGGTGTGGGCCGACCTGCCGGCCTTGACCGGCGCCGGATGCGCGCTGCTCGTCGGGGCGATCGGCGCGCACCTCGTGGTGCTGGTCCGCCTGGGCCGGGGCGCGCTGGGCGGACGGCTCGCCCCGGTCGTCGGCTACTACCGGGCCGCCGCCGCGGCACTGATCGTCGGCGCGGTCCTGGGCTGGCTGCTGGCGACCGGAAGGGCCGGCCCGCAGCACCACGGCGATCTGAGGCTGGCCCATGTGCACGTCACGCTCCTCGGCTGGATCGGACTGCCCGTGCTGGGCACGCTGTTCATGCTGTGGCCGACCGTGCTGGGCGTGCGCATGCCCGAACGCACCACCCGGTCGGCCCGCCACGTGCTCGGCCTGACCGGGGGCGGCCTGCTGACGGCGGTCGCCGCACTGGCGGCCGGACTGCGGCCCGCCGCCGCGTTCGGCGTCGCCCTCTACGCCGCCGGAGTCGCCGTCGCGGCCGTGCTGTTCGTCCGTACCGTGCGCCGCCGGCCCGCGGTCTCGGCCGCCGCCGCGTGGGCGCTGGCAGCGGCCCTGGCCTGGCTGTTCGCCGGTGCGGTCGCGGATTCGGGACTGCTGGTGACACGGTCGGTCACCGAAGCGCAGGAACCCGTCGCGTCCCTGGTCCCGGTCCTGCTCGTCGGACTGGTCGGCCAGATCCTCATGGGTGCGCTGACCTATCTCCTGCCCGTCGTCCTCGCCTCCGGACCCAAGGAACGGGCCGCCCTGAGGGCGGTACTGGAACGGGGCTGGGCGGTGCGACTGGCGGCCCTCAACCTCGGCGTCGTCCTCCTCGCGCTGCCGCTGCCCCGCCCCGCGGGCACCGGAGGCGCCCTGCTCGCCGGGGCGGCCGGCGCCGCCTTCCTCGCGCCGGTGGCGGCCGTACTGATCCGCAGCCGGCGCGCCGGGGGCCGCACGGCAGGTGAGGGCGGGGAGCCCGGCGGGACCGGTACGACCGGCGCGTCACGGCGGCCCGCAGCGTGGGGCACCGCGGCGGGTGCCGTACTCACCGTGCTGGCGGTACTGATCGCCAACAGCGGTGGCGGCACGTCCGGTTCGGACGATGCCGCCGGGGCGGCGGGCAGCGGTTCGGGAGTCACCCGCACCGTCGACGTGACCCTGGCGGACATGCGGATCCGCCCGGACCGCATCGAGGTCGACGCGGGCACCGCACTGCGGCTGAAGATCACCAACATCGACTCCCGGCGACACGACCTCAAGGTGGAGGACGGGCCCGCCACCCCGATGCTCGCCAAGGGCGACAGCCGCGTGCTCGACCTCGGCCCGGTCACCGCGGACCGCGAGGCGTGGTGCACCCTGCCGGGCCACCGCGCGGCCGGCATGACCCTGGACATCGTCGTCCACGGCGACACCGCCACGGCCGGCGGCGGCCACCAGGGACACACCTCGGCCGGCGACGCCGAAGCCGACTCCGCCGCCGGTACCGGTACCGGCGGCGACGTGGACCTCACCGCCGACTTCTCCGCAGGCTGGCGGCCCCGCGCCGCCGAGCTGGCTCCCGCACCCGGCGGGGCGGTGCACAAGGCCGAACTGCACGCCTCCCAGGCCGACACCGAGGTCGCGCCCGGAGTGACCCAGCGCATGTGGACCTTCGGCGGCACCGTTCCCGGCCCCACCCTGCGCGGCAAGGTCGGCGACGTCTTCGAGATCACCCTCGTCAACGACGACACGGCCATGGGCCACGGCATCGACTTCCACGCCGGGTCCCTCGCCCCCGACCGGCCCATGCGCACCATCGAGCCGGGCGAGCGCCTGGTCCACCGCTTCCGCGCCGAGAAGGCCGGGGCATGGCTGTACCACTGCAGCACCCCGCCCATGCTCCAGCACATCGGCAACGGCATGTACGGCGCCGTCGTCATCGACCCGCCGGGCCTGAGGAAGGCCGACCACGAATACGTCCTGGTCTCCTCCGAGCTGTATCTCGGCACACCGGGCAGCGCGGCCCAGGCGGCGAAGATGCGCCGGAACGACCCGGACGCCTGGATGTTCAACGGCGTCGCCGCCCAGTACGCCGAACGGCCCCTGAGCGTGCGGGCCGGAGAACGCGTCAGGTTCTGGGTGATCGCCGCCGGGCCGCGCGACGGCATCGCCTTCCACATCGTGGGCACCGTCTTCGACACCGTGTACAAAGAGGGCGTCCACCTGCTCCGGCCGGACGATCCGGGTGGCGCGCAGGTCCTCGACCTGGCTCCCGCGCAGGGCGGCTTCGTCGAGACGACGTTCCCGGAAGCCGGCCACTACGCCTTCGTCGACCACGACATGCGCCACGCCGAAGCGGGCGCGCACGGCACCGTGGAGGCGACCGAGTAGTGGACACCGTCGGATGGTGGTCCCTGGTGCGGTTCGCGCACGTCGCCGGCGCCGCCCTGTGGGTCGGCGGGCAGCTGGCCCTGTCCCTGGTGATCCTGCCGCTGGCCCGGCGACTGCTCGCAGAGGAGGCCAAGGACCGCTTCACCGCCGCGGCCGGCCGCCGGTTCGGGATGCTGACCGGGGCACTCTTCCTGCCCGTGCAGCTGGGCACCGGATGGGCCATGGCCTGGCACAAGGGTGTCACCTGGGCTTCCCTCGCCGAGCCCGGGTACGGCCGTACCCTCGCGGCCAAACTCGCCCTGTTCGCCGTCGTGATGCTCGCCGCGGCGGGACACGCGATCGCCCACTCCAAGGACCGTACGGAGCTCGCCCGTGCCCTGGCGGTCGTCGCGCTGGCCGGCTCCCTCGGCGTCGTCCTGCTCGCCACGGCCCTGCCGGCCACTTGACGGTCCCGTCCGGGACCACTGACAGCCCCGAACGGGCCACATGGCCAGCGGCGTGGGGCCGGTCAACCCTCCTGCCGGAGCGGTTTCGCGGCGCAGGGTTGACGCAGCAGAGAGAACTTGGCCGAGGAGCCGTTGCGAAGGAGCCGTGATTGCCGTGATCCAGACCCGCGAACTCGACGCCGCAGCCGTGCATGCACTGCTGGCCGCGGCGGTGGCGGCCCCGTCGATCCACAACACGCAGCCCTGGCGGTTCGGGCTGGACCCGGACAGCGGGACGGTCCAGGTCAGGGCCGACCGTCGGCGGCAGCTGTCGATGGCGGACCCCCTGCGGCGTGCCCAGCACATGTCGGTCGGTGCGGCCGTCTTCAACCTCCGGGTGGCCGCGGAACACCTCGGCTGGGCTCCCGTCGTCCGGCTGCGCCCCGCCGCGGACGACCCGGACCTGCTGGCCACGGTGCAGTTGTCCTGCCCCACCGTGGACCGGCAGTCGTCCCTGAGCGACCTGTACGACGCGGTCGAGCGCCGTCACACCAGCCGGATGCCCTTCACCGGCCGCCCGGTGCCGGACCCGGTCGTGACCGAGATGATCGGCGCGGCCCGCGCCGAGGGAGCCCATCTGGACGTCCCCGACATCATGGGTACCCGGCGTCTGCTGCACCTGACGGAGGCCGCCGAGACCCGCAACGCCGCCGACCCGGCCAGCACCGGCGAAATGCGCACCTGGGTCACACCTCCGGGCGAACGCACCCCCTACGGCATTCCCCTGAGCGCCCTGGGCCCGCGGGACGCGTCCGGCCGGATGCCGGTGCGGGACTTCACCGGAGTGCTGCCCGTGCCGAGGCTCCCGGCCGTACGGTTCGAACGGCATGCGCAGGTGGCCCTGTTGTGGACCTCCCACGACCGGCCGGAGGACTGGCTGAGGGCGGGTCAGGCCCTGGAACGCGTCCTGCTCACGGCGACCCGGTGCGGGGTGCGCACCTCGATGCTGCACCAGGCGATGGAGTGGCCGGACCTGCGGGCGGCCATGGCGGGAACGAGGCGGCGGTGCTGTCCGCAACTGCTGGTCCGCTTCGGTTACGGTTCCGGCTCCGGCGGCGGCCGCACACCGCGCGCGTCAGCCCGTCCCGTAGCCGGCCCCGGTGCGGAACCGCGTCGGCCGGGTCAGGGCCGGGGCCAGGGGTACGACCAGGGGTGGGCCCACTGACCGGTACGGGCAGGGCCGTTCGGCCCTGTGCCGGTCCCGCGTTCGGGCCGCTCGGTTCCTCGGCCCCCTGTCACCACCGGACACCAGCGGGCGCAACTGTTGTTTCACGGACCGCGCGAAAGGGCACCGGTGGAGCACCGATCCACAGACGCCGGGCGACGGGACGACCGGGTCCGACCGGAGGGACCCTCCGCAGGACGGCAGGGACCCATGGCCCCTGGGGACGCGGGGCCCTGGCCTCGGACAGTGTTCCCGGGACTCCGGTACGCAGGCAAGGGGCTTGCGGTTCCCGCACGGCCCCGGTGCCGAGGCGCCGCTGTGAGAGGAAAGGGACGGACAGTATGGTCCAGCCGTCGAAGACGAAGAGCGGCAGCCCGCCGTCGGATGCCCCGGTGTCCGGCCGGGCATGGCTGATGCTGGCTCTGGCCACCGTCGGATTCGCCGTCAACTTCTGGGCGTGGGCTCTGCTCAGCCCGCTCGGCCCGCGGTTCCAGGACAGCCTGGACCTGACGTCGTTCGAGCAGTCGCTGCTGGTCGCGGTGCCGGTCGTGGTCGGCTCCCTGGGACGCATCCCGGTCGGCGCGCTCACCGACCGGTTCGGCGGGCGCCTGATGTTCCCGGCGGTCTCTCTGGCCACCGTCGTGCCGGTCCTCTACCTGGGCCTGATCGGGCACTCCTCGCTCACCGCCCTGCTGATCGGCGGGTTCTTCCTCGGCATCGGCGGTACCGCCTTCGCCGTCGGAGTGCCGTTCGTCAGTGCCTGGTTCCCGCCCGAGCGGCGCGGCCTGGCCATCGGTGTGTTCGGCGCCGGCATGGGCGGCACCGCCATCAGTGCCCTCACCACCGTGAAACTGGCCGACGCGAGCAGCATGGAGACACCCTTCCTGATCACTGCCGCGGGGCTGGCCGTGTACGCCGTGGCCGCCGTGCTGCTGATGCGCGACGCACCGGGCCGTACCGTCCCGAGTGAGCCGCTGGTCCGCCGCCTGGCCGGCACCATGAAGCTCGGCATCACCTGGCAGGCGTCCGGGCTCTACGCGGTCGCGTTCGGCGGCTACGTCGCCTTCTCCGTCTACCTGCCGACGTACCTCAAGACCGGCTACGGCCTCACCCAGGCCGACGCCGCCAACCGCATGGCCGGGTTCGTGCTGCTCGCGGTGGCGATGCGCCCGATGGGCGGCTGGCTGTCCGACCGGCTGGGACCGGTCCGGGTGCTGGCCGGCTCCCTCGCCGTGGTCGTGGCCGGCGCGCTCGTGCAGTCGTTCACCCCGCCGCTGGCACCGGTCGGGACCGTCGCCTTCCTCGCCATGGCGGCCGCGCTCGGCGCGGGCAGCGGGGCGACCTTCGCCCTGGTGGCACAGCTGACCCCGGCGGGCCAGGTCGGGTCGGTCACCGGGATCGTCGGCGCCGCGGGAGGCCTCGGGGGCTTCCTGCCACCGCTGGTGATGGGCTCGCTGTACGGCGTCTACGGGACGTACGCCGCCGGCCTGGTGCTGCTCGCGATCGTGTCCGCCGCGGCACTGGCCTACACCCTCACCGGTGTCCGCGCAGCGGCCGAGGGGGACAAGCCCAGGCCGCACACCTGAAACCGGCGCCGCGGGCGCCCCGCCCGCAGCGGCGTGCAAGGAGCGCCGGCGAACGAGCCGACGGACGAACCGGCAAGTCGGCGGAGAACGACAGAGAAGAGGAGAAGGCCCCGTGTGCGAGTACTGCGGCTGCCAGTCCCTGGCGTCCATCGACGAGCTGACCCGGGAACACGACGAGGTCGTCCGCCTGATCAGCCATCTGCGCCCGGCCCACGAAGCCGGTGACGCGGCCCGGATGGCGCAGGTGGCCCGGGAGATAGCGGCCGTGCTCGGCCCGCACACCCGGGTGGAGGAGCACGGACTGTTCCCCGCCATGGCCGAGGACTTCCCCGACCGGATCGCCACCCTGAAGGCGGAACACCGGCACGTCGACACGGTGCTGGAACAGGCCGCCGACGGAGCCGTCCCGGAGGACCCGGCCTGGCCGGACCGGCTGATGGAGGTGATGGAGTTGCTGCGCGACCACATCCTCAAGGAGCAGGACGGCGTCTTCCCGGCCGCGCTCTCGGTCCTCAGCACCGAACAGTGGGCCGCGGTCGACGCGGTGCGCGACGAGGCGGGCGGCGCCCTGCCCCGGCCCGCCGCCACAGCGGAGGCGTAGCCCCCAGGGCTCACCAACCGGACAGCCGCACCGACCGTTGCGGACCTTCACGGCAGGCGCGCGATTCGTGGTGTTGCTGTTGACCTTGAGGTGGGCAGCGGTCTTAGAGTCGTGAGCGGCCGTAACCGATCACGATTCGAACGGGCCGCTTGTGCCCGGAGCGGAGTGGCGCGGTGAGCACGGAGAGCAGCCAGGGACGGGCGGGCATGGACGGCGATCTGGCGGAGGCGCTGGTACGCAGCCGCCGGTTCTTCACCCGGGCGGAGGTCTCGAAGGATCTGCGCACCCTGCACAGGAGCGGCGGCCGCCAGGCCGACGAGTTCTACCGGGACCGCTGGTCGCACGACAAGGTGGTGCGCTCCACCCATGGCGTGAACTGCACCGGATCGTGCTCGTGGAAGGTGTACGTCAAGGACGGCATCATCACCTGGGAGGCCCAGCAGACCGACTATCCGTCGGTGGGTCCCGACCGCCCCGAGTACGAACCGCGCGGCTGCCCTCGAGGGGCGGCCTTCTCCTGGTACACCTACTCGCCGACCCGGGTGCGCTACCCGTACGTGCGGGGTGTCCTGCTGGAGATGTACCGGGAGGCCAAGGCCCGCCTCGGCGATCCGGTGGCGGCCTGGGCCGACATCGTCTCCGACCCCGAGCGCTCCCGCCACTACAAGCGGGCGCGTGGCAAGGGCGGCCTGGTGCGGGCCGGTTGGGCGGAGGCGACGGAGATGGTGGCTGCCGCGCATGTGCACACCATCAAGGAGTACGGCCCGGACCGGCTGGCCGGATTCTCGCCGATTCCGGCCATGTCGATGGTCTCGCACGCGGCCGGTGCCCGCTTCTACTCCCTGCTCGGCGGCGCGATGCTGTCGTTCTACGACTGGTACGCGGATCTGCCGGTGGCCTCGCCGCAGGTCTTCGGCGACCAGACCGACGTACCGGAGTCGGGGGACTGGTGGGACGCCGGCTATCTGATCATGTGGGGCTCCAACGTCCCCGTCACCCGTACCCCGGACGCGCACTGGATGGCCGAGGCCCGCTACCGGGGCCAGAAGGTGGTCGCAGTCTCCCCGGACTACGCGGACAACGTGAAGTTCGCCGACGAGTGGCTGCCGGCCCAGCCGGGCACCGACGGCGCCCTGGCGATGGCCATGGGCCATGTGATCCTCAAGGAGTTCTTCGTCGACCGGGAGACGGAGTACTTCAACCAGTATGTGAAGCGGTACACCGACCTGCCCTTCCTGGTCACTCTCGACGAGTCCGGGGCCGAGACCGAGGACGGCGCCGAGCCCGGCACATACGTACCGGGCAAGTTCCTGACCGCCGCCGACCTCGGTGGCCGGGCCGCCGAGGCCGAGCACGCGGAGTTCCGCACCGTGCTGCTGGACGCGGCCACCGGGGAGCCGGTGGTGCCGAACGGCACGCTGGGAGACCGCTTCGGCGAGTCCGGAGCCGGCAAATGGAACCTCGACCTGGGCGACACCGATCCGTCGCTGTCCGCCGACGGTGCCGCCGAGGCGCCGGTCACCGTCCTGCTGCCGAGGTTCGACGCCCCGGACGGCGCGGCGGGCCGGCTGCGGCGCGGGGTGCCGGTGCGCCGGATCGCCGGCCGTCTGGTGACCACGGTGTACGACCTGCTGCTGGCCCAGTACGGGGTGGCCCGGGAGGGACTGCCCGGTCGGTGGCCGACGTCGTACGAGGACGCGGAGGAGCCCTGCACCCCGGCCTGGCAGGCCGCGATCACCGGAGTGGACGCGGACCGGGCGGCCCGTATCGCCCGGGAGTTCGCCGCCAACGCCGAGGAGTCCGGCGGCCGTTCAATGATCATCATGGGAGCGGGGACCAACCACTGGTTCCACTCCGACACCATCTACCGGTCCTTCCTGACCCTGACCACGCTCACCGGCTGCCAGGGCGTCAACGGCGGCGGCTGGGCGCACTACGTCGGACAGGAGAAGGTCCGTCCGATCACCGGCTATTCGGCGATCGCGACCGCGGCCGACTGGAACCGGCCGGCCCGGCTGATGATCCAGACCGCGTACTGGTACCTGCACGCCGACCAGTTCCGCTACGACCCGTTCTCCGCGGACACCCTCGCGGCGGCCGGGCCGGGCCGCAGCGGCCCGTTCGCAGGGAAGACCACGGCGGACGTCATCGCACAGTCGGCGCGGATGGGCTGGATGCCGTCGTATCCCACCTTCGACCGCAACCCGCTCGACCTGGCGGACGACGCAGCTGCCGCCGGCCGCCCGGTCGCCGACCACGTGGTGGACGAACTCAAGGCGGGACGGCTGAAGTTCGCCGGTGAGGACCCGGACGCACCGGAGAACTTCCCCCGGGTGCTGACCATCTGGCGGGCGAACCTGCTGGGCTCCTCCGCCAAGGGCAACGAGTACTTCCTCAAACACCTGCTCGGCACCGACTCCTCCGTGCGGGCCACCGAGGCACCGCCCGACACCCGTCCACGCGACGTGGTGTGGCGGGAGGAGGCCCCGGAGGGGAAACTCGACCTGCTGCTGACCCTGGACTTCCGGATGACCAGCACCACGGTCTTCTCCGACGTCGTCCTGCCGGCCGCCACCTGGTACGAGAAGTACGACCTGTCCAGCACGGACATGCATCCCTTCGTGCACGCCTTCAACCCGGCGATCGCCCCGCCGTGGCAGACCCGCAGCGACTGGGACGCCTTCCACACCATCGCGAAGGAGTTCAGCCGGCAGGCGGCCACTCATCTGGGCGCACGGACGGACGTCGTCGCGGCGCCGCTGTTGCACGACACACCGGACGAGATGGCGAACCCGCACGGCAGGGTCCGCGACTGGAAGGCGGGGGAGTGCGAACCGGTGCCCGGCCGCACCATGCCGAAACTCATCACCGTCGAACGCGACTACGCCGCCGTCGCCGACAAGATGGCCGCGCTCGGCCCGCTGCTCGACACCCTCGGCGCCACCACCAAGGGCATCACCTTCAAGGTCGACCGCGAACTGGAGTACCTGCGGCACAAGAACGGCACCGTGCGCGGCGGCACGGCCGACGGCCGCCCGTCGCTCGCGCGTGACACCCACGCCTGCGAGGCCATCCTCGCCCTCTCCGGCACCACCAACGGCCACCTCGCCACCCAGGGCTTCCACAGCCTCGAGGCACGTACCGGCACCCGGCTCGCGGACCTGGCGGCCGAACACGAGGGCAAGCAGATCACCTTCGCCGACACCCAGGCAGCGCCGGTCCCGGTCATCACCTCGCCGGAGTGGTCCGGTTCGGAGACCGGCGGGCGCCGCTACTCGCCGTTCACCGTCAACGTGGAGCGCCTCAAACCCTGGCACACCCTCACCGGCCGGCAGCACTTCTACCTCGACCACGACTGGATTTCCGCGCTCGGCGAGGAACTGCCTGTCTACCGGCCGCCGTTGAACATGGGCGCCCTGTTCGGCGAGCCGCGCATCGGTGACGTCGGGGAGCTCGGCGTGACCGTGCGCTACCTCACCCCGCACAACAAGTGGTCCATCCACTCCGAGTACCAGGACAACCTGTTCATACTGTCCCTCTCCCGGGGCGGCCCCACGATCTGGATGAGCAAGGAGGACGCGGAGAAGATCGGCGTCCACGACAACGACTGGGTCGAGGCCGTCAACCGCAACGGTGTGGTCGCCGCCCGCGCGATCGTCTCGCACCGCATGCCGGAGGGCACCGTCTACATGCACCACGCGCAGGACCGGCTCATCGACGTGCCCCGCACCGAGACCACCGGCCGGCGCGGCGGCATCCACAACTCCCTGACCCGGCTGCTGATCAAGCCCAGCCACCTCATCGGCGGCTACGCCCAGCTGTCGTACGCCTTCAACTACCTCGGCCCCACCGGCAATCAGCGCGACGAGGTCACCGTCGTCCGCCGCCGCTCGAACCAGGAGGTGACGTACTGATGGCCACCGTCGAAGAAGCCCCCGCCGGGGCCGGGGCCGCCCCCATCGGGCGGGTCATGGCACAGATGGCGATGGTGATGAACCTCGACAAGTGCATCGGCTGCCACACCTGTTCGGTCACCTGCAAGCAGGCGTGGACCAACCGCACGGGCGTCGAGTACGTCTGGTTCAACAACGTCGAGACCCGCCCCGGCCAGGGCTACCCCCGCCGCTACGAGGACCAGGAGACCTGGCAGGGCGGCTGGGAGCTCAACAAGCGCGGCAGGCTGGGACTGAAGGCGGGCAGCCGGTTCAAGAAGCTGATCCAGATCTTCTCGAACCCCAGACTGCCCTCCCTCGACGACTACTACGAGCCCTGGACGTACGACTACGAGACCCTGACCAACGCCCCGCTCCAGGAGCACACCCCGGTCGCCCGCCCCAAGTCCCTGATCACCGGCAAGGACATGAAGATCGCCTGGTCCGCGAACTGGGACGACGACCTCGGCGGCTCGATCGACCACGGCGACAAGGACGTACTGCTCAACCAGGTCTCCGAGAAGATCAAATTCGAGTTCGAGCAGACCTTCATGTTCTACCTGCCACGCATCTGCGAGCACTGCCTCAACCCGTCCTGCGCCGCCTCCTGCCCCTCCGGCGCGATCTACAAGCGCGAGGAGGACGGCATCGTCCTCGTCGACCAGGACAAGTGCCGGGGCTGGCGGATGTGCGTCACCGGATGCCCGTACAAGAAGGTGTACTTCAACCACCGCACCGGCAAGGCCGAGAAGTGCACGTTCTGCTTCCCACGCATCGAGGTCGGACTGCCCACCGTCTGCTCCGAGACCTGCGTCGGCCGGCTGCGCTACCTCGGCCTTGTCCTCTACGACGCCGACCGCGTCCTGGAAGCGGCCTCCACCCCCGACGACACCGGCCTGTACGAGGCGCAGCGGCAGGTCTTCCTCGACCCGGACGACCCCCGGGTCGTCGCCGCGGCCGAGAAGGCCGGCATCCCGCGGGACTGGATCGAGGCCGCGCAGCGTTCCCCGATCCACGCCCTGATCAACACCTACAAGGTGGCCCTGCCACTGCACCCGGAGTACCGCACCATGCCGATGGTCTGGTACATCCCGCCGCTGTCGCCGGTGGTGGACGCCGTCCGCGACACCGGCCGCGACGCCGAGGACCACCGGAACCTCTTCGCGGCCGTCGACGCCCTGCGCATCCCGGTCGACTACCTGGCCCAGCTGTTCACCGCGGGCGACCCCGCTCCCGTCGACGCGGTCCTGCACCGCCTGGCCGCCATGCGCGCCTACATGCGCGACATCAACCTGGGCCGCGAACCGGACGACGCCATCCCCGATGCGGTCGGCATGACCGGCGAGCAGGTCTACGACATGTACCGGCTGCTGGCCCTCGCGAAGTACGACGAGCGGTACGTCATCCCGCCGGCCCATGCCGAACAGGCCCATCAGCTCGAGGAACTGGCCACCGAGTGCAGCCTCGACTACGAGGGCGGCCCCGGCATGGGAGGCTCGGGTCCCTTCGGCGAGACGTCCGGTGGTGCCGCCCCCATCGCCGTGGAGAACTTCCATGCCCTGCGCGACCGTCAGACCTCCGACACCCCGGCCGCCCCCACCGAAAAGGCCACCCGCGTGAACCTCCTCGACTGGGACGGCAAGGGCTCCCCACCCGGCCTGTTCCCGGACACACCGTCCCAAGGCGGCGACGACCGGGGCGGTGACGGCCCCGGCACGGGCCACGACGGGAAGACGGAGCCGAAACCATGAAGCGCAAGTCCCCGAAGCCCGCCGGACTCCCGAAGGCCAAGGGGGCGGCCCGCACCCAGCCCTGGCACCCCTCCGCCTGGCAGGTCCAGTCCCTGCTGCTCGCCTACCCCGACGACGAGTTCGGCCGGCACCTGGCCCTGGCCCGCCGGGTCGCCGACACCCTCCCCGCCCCGGCCGTGGCCCGTCCCCTGCTCCGCTTCGCCGCACACGCCGAGCAGACCGCCTCCGCCGACCTGACCGCCGCCTATGTCGCCACCTTCGACCACCGCAAACGCTGCTGCCCGTACCTGACGTACTACGCGTACGGCGACACCCGTAAGCGCGGCATGGGCCTGCTGAAGCTGAAACAGACCTACGCCGCGGCCGGCTGGCGGCTCGCCGACGACGAACTGCCCGACCACCTCGCCGTCGTCCTCGAGTTCGCCGCCGCCGACCCCGCCGAGGGAGCACGCCTGCTCACCGAGCACCGGGCCGGCCTCGAACTGCTGCGGCTGGCCCTGAACGACGACGACTCACCCTGGGCGCATCTCCTGGACTCCCTCTCCGCCACCCTGCCCGCCCTCGCCGGCGACGACCGCGAAGCCGTCATGCGGCTCGCCGCCCAGGGCCCGCCCGAGGAACAGGTCGGGCTCGACCCGTACGCGTCATCCCCCGTGTTCCTGCCCGACCCCGTCGTAGGAGGTCCCCGATGACCGCGCCCGCGCAGCCCGTCACCCTGGCGGCGGAGGCAGGCACCGGCGGCATCCTGCTCTGGGTCGCCCTTCCCTACGTCTGCCTCGCGGTGTTCGTCCTCGGCCACGTCTGGCGCTACCGCTACGACAAGTTCGGCTGGACCACCCGCTCCTCCCAGCTCTACGAGCGGCGGCTGCTGCGCATCGGCAGCCCGCTGTTCCACTTCGGCATCCTGGTCGTGCTGCTCGGCCACATCGGCGGCCTGCTCATCCCCAAGAGCTGGACCGAGGCCATCGGAGTGAGCGAGCACATGTACCACGTCGGCGCGGTCGTGCTCGGCACCATCGCCGGCGTCGCCACCCTCGGCGGGATCGCCATCCTGATCTACCGGCGGCGCACCGTCGGACCGGTCTTCTCCGCCACCACCCGCAACGACAAGGCCATGTACGTCTCCCTCACCGCGACCATCGTGCTCGGCCTCGCCGCCACGGTGGCCGCGAACATCGCCGGCGGCGGCTACGACTACCGCGAGACCATCTCCCCCTGGTTCCGCTCCATCTTCTCCCTCCAGCCCGATCCGGCCCTGATGACCGGTGCCCCGGTGCTGTTCCAACTGCACGTCCTCAGCGCTCTGCTGCTCTTCGCCGCCTGGCCCTTCACCCGTCTCGTCCACATGCTCACCGCCCCCCTCGGCTACCTCACCCGCCCGTACATCGTCTACCGCAGCCGTGACACCGCCCTCGGCACCCGCACGCCCCGCCGGGGCTGGGAGCGCACCGGGTAGGCGGTGCGGGGACGGACGGGTGCGGGGACGGGGGAGCACGCCGCCGTGTCGCTGCTGTCCGGTTGCTCCGGGTTCGCGAGGATGGAGGCTTCCTGCGGTGACCCGAGGGCGGAGCGATGTGCTGGAGTGCGGAGGCCGACCTCGTGGCGGGCGCCGGGATCGCGGCGGTCGGGACGGCCTGTGCGGCCCGCGCGCTGCGGGCGGGCCGCAGCGGTGACCTTACGCTCGCCGCGCTGCCGCTGCTGCTCGGCGTGCACCAGATGATCGAGGCGGCGGTCTGGGCCTCGGACGGAGGGACGGGCCCGGCCGTGCTGCTGTGGGCGGTCGTGGCCCTGCCGCTGTTGGCGCTCCGGGTGCCGGTGGGCGTGCTGTGCGCCGCGCCGAAGGACGAGCGACGGGACGCGCTGCGCAGGCTGATGCTGCCCCTCGTCGCCGGGGCCGTGACGGCGGCGGTCCTCGGACGCGTCCTCACCACGCGTCCCGTGCGGGCGGAGATCCGCGGCCGCACCATCGGTTACGTCGTGGACCTGTCGTACGCCCCGCTACTGGTCGCGGGCTACCTGGTGGCCACCGCCGGGTCCCTGCTGCTCTCCGGCGACCGCGGCCTGCGGGCCCTCGGTGTTCTGGCCGGTGCGGGCGCGTTCGTCTGCTGGGCCCTGTGGCGGCTGGAGTTCGTCTCGACCTGGTGCGCGTTCGCCGCCGTGTGCTCGCTGGTCCTGTTCGGGTGGGTGCGGGGGCGTGGGC
>NZ_LIQT01000449.1 GCF_001418415.1 Streptomyces hirsutus | reverse complement strand
CCCCACACCCCCTCGACCCAGATGCCCCCGGCACCGCGCCGCCGCCGACTCCCGCGCCCCGCGCTGGTGTTGCCGGCCGTGTCGATGGCCCTGGCCGGGGCGCTGTTCCTCACGTTCTCCGGGGGCGGCCACGACTCCGCCCCGGCGGCCGGAGCCGGCACCGCACCCGCCGAGGCGAACAGCGCCTCCGTCACTCTCGGCCGGATCGCCGCCGCGGCCATGAAGACCGACGCCACACCGGTGAAGGACGGCCAGTTCGTGTACGTCGAGCGCCTGACCCGCGGGAACACGGGCTCCTTCGACGGTCCGGTACGACTCGGCGCCCTGCACAAGCAGGAGGTGTGGACCGCGCAGACCCCCGGCCCGGTGACCAGGACCGGCTGGATGAGGGAGACCGGCGAGGACGCCGTCATGCCCGGTCAGGAGGTGCCCATCGAGTTCACCGAGCCCGTCCGGGCGGGCATCGACCACCCCACGTACGAGTGGCTGGCCTCGTTGCCCACCGATCCCGACGCCCTGCTCGAACTGCTCTACTCCCGGACCAGGGCGGAGGACGGGGACTCGAAGCACCAGGCCGTCTTCGGGAGGGTCGGCGACCTGCTCAGCTCGACGATCATGCCCCCCGCCACCGCCTCCGGTCTCTACAAGGCCGTCGAGAGGATTCCCGGCGTGACCCAGATTCCCGACGCCGTCGACGCCGCCGGCCGGCACGGCATCGGCATCACCCGCGAGGACGCCGAGTCCGCGACCCGGGACGTGTGGATCTTCGACAAGCACACGTTCGCCCACCTCGGCTCGCGGTCGTACATCACCAGGGACGAGGCCAGGGGCATCACGACCGACACGCTGTACGGCATCGACGCCGTCATGGTCCGCGCGGTCGTCGACCGTCACGGCGAGGAACCCGCTGGGGAGGAGCCCGCCAGGACCGAGAGCTGACCCGGGCCGCGCAGACGGTGGCGTGCAGCGGTTTCTCGGCTCGGGCTGACCGGATCGGGCACAGGATGTCGGGTCGGGGAGGGGGTCTGCTCCCTAGCGTGGTGATGGCGAAAGAGGAAGGAGACCGGGAGTGCTGGAGCGTCTCAACCAGGCCCTGGAACACATCGAGGGCCGTCTCGAGCAGCAGGTCGACGTGACGGAGCTGGCGCGTATCGCGGCCACCTCGGAGTACCACCTGCGCCGGATGTTCTCCGCACTCGCGGGCATGCCGCTGTCGGAGTACGTGCGGCGCCGTCGGCTCACGGTCGCGGGTGCCGAGGTGCTCGCGGGGCGGGAGTCGCTGCTGGAGATCGCGGTGCGCTACGGCTACGGCTCGGGCGAGGCCTTCGCCCGGGCGTTCCGTGCCATGCACGGCATCGGGCCGGGTGAGGCCCGGCGTACCGGTGCCGTGCTCGTCTCCCAGCCCCGGTTGGCCTTCCGCCTCACTGTCGAAGGGAGCAGCAGCATGCGCTATCGCGTAGTGGACAGGCCGGATTTCAGCGTCGTCGGGCTCAAGGCCCGGGTACCGCTGGTGCACACGGGACCGAACCAGGCGATGATCGACTTCGTCCGCGGGATCGACCCGCGGACGCTGGAACGCCTGGAGAAGCTGTCGGACCAGGAGCCACAGGGCATCGTCGCGGTCTGCGACGACCTGGACCCCAGCCGCGCCGAGGGCACCGAACTCGACTACTACCACGGGGTGGTCACGTCGGCGGCCGCCTCCGAGGGCACCACCGTGCTCTCCGTCCCGGCCGGTACCTGGGCGGTCTTCACTACCTCCGGGCCGGCCCCGCAGGCCATCCAGGAACTGTGGAGGGACGTGTTCACCCAGTGGTTCCCCTCCACCCCGTACCGCAGCCGCCCCGGCCCCGAGATCCTCCGCACCCGCTTGTCCGCCGACGGGACCGAAGCCGATGCCGAGCTGTGGCTCCCGGTGGAGCGGGACCAGGGCTGAACACGACACCGAGCCCAGGGGCGCGGAGCTGCGACCGAGTGCTTCGGACGGCCGGAGGAGAAGCCGACTGAAGCACTCGGTAGGGGCCGGCCCGGGAGGGGACCCCTCCTGAGCCGTCCCCTACTTCTGTGCCCCTGGCAGGACGCGAACCCGCGACACGGCTCGAGGAGTTCGGTCTGAGGCCGCTCCGGCTGCTTCCTTCGACTGGTGTGACGGCCGAACGGAGTCGTTGGTGTACGCCCCGTCCGGCGTCGTCGAGGTCAGCCGTGGATGTCGGGCGGAGGGCTTGCCGGGGTCTCGGAGATCTGTCGCGCCAACTCCTCGACGACCTGCGGGACGACCCGCTGAGCGTCCTCGTCCTGTAGTACTTCGGCAAGTGCTTGATGCACTGCCGCATACGGCTGTCAGGCGTGTGAGGCGCGGGACCGGTCGACCGCCCGCTCGATCCTCGCGAGGTGGGCTGCCACGAGTGGCACGGCCTTTTCGTACTCGCTGGGGTCCACGGCCATGGGCTCAGCCGATCAAGGTGGGCCGACGGGGTCAAGGCCGGCGGTAGGCCATCAGCTTGGGAAGCTAAGGGCATCTAGGGCTTGCTCTGGAGCTGACCTGCGGTGGAGCGATGTCGGCGCCTAGTGGGCGGTGGTTTGATTCCCCGGTGTTCCCCGGTGTTCCCCGGTGTTCCCCGCACGATCTGGCACGGGCCTGGCACGGACCTCTTCGTCCCGAACTACTGGAGGGTCGGTCGTTAAGGTCTGCTCGGCTGGTTGCTCGATTGCTGGAGGTTGGTGAGGGCCATTGTGGGTTCCTGTTGTTGCTGTACTTCGTTGCTGTACCGCATGCATCGCGGCTTGAGGCGGCATCCTGTCCTCATGACGTCAGAGGGGGACACCGCGGAACGGTTGCGACCGCTCGTCGAGCTGCATCGTGAACGTCGGCAAGCGCCCGTGCGCTTTCGCCCAGACACATGGCGACCCTGGCTGGAACACCACCAGGCGGCACACGTGCTCGGACTCGGTGCCGAGGAGCCCGGTTCGCCGTCAGGCGACCGCCTCCTTAGCCGTGCCGACCTGGCCGAGTTGCGGCAGGCAACCGGTGACAGTCCTGACGGACTCCGCGACCTGTTCGTCGCGGTCATGATCTGGGGGTCGGGAACGAGCAACGGTCGTGGACCGCGCTACACAGCGGCTGCCCTATCTGATACCCGCCTGCCTCACGTTCTGACGACAACGCGCAATGCTGTGCGGTCGGGCGAACTGAGGGAAGCTTATGTCCAGTTCGCCGTCCGAGGAGTCGGGCGGTCTTTCTTTACCAAATGGTTCGCTGCCGTGGATGACCGGGAGGCCACGTGTGAGCGGGCCTTGATCCTGGATGACCGCGTCTTTCGCTCCCTCAACGCGCTCGGCTGGTCAAGCAAGGAGGCAGCCGACAGTCGCCGTTGGTCTGCCCGTTACGTTACCTACGTGATCGCTATGCACAGTTGGGCTCGGCCCCTGGGGGTGACGGCAGCTTGGCTGGAGTGGCTGATGTTCCACCTGAACGGCCAGGTAGACATCCCCTGAGCTTGGGAATCATTGGCCCTTCTCTGCTGAGAACCTTCTCGACCTGCGCTGTCGTACCGCAGTTCGGGATCGCCGATTACGGGGCTGAGCACCTTCGCACCAAGATGCTGCGTATGGCCTCCACATCGCGGAAGACATGGGTGCGATCATGGACCGCTAGATGTTGCGCGATCGTGGGGTTGGAATCCAGAGAGGTTGCTGTACGAATCTGCCTCCGCGGACTGTTGCTTCCCGGGCACGCTGAGTAACGTGTGACGTCTAGTGTTCACGGGGCAGGGGGACAGCTTGAGCGTCGTCATATGCAGCCAGTCGGACTGTCGGAACGTGGCACGGGCAAGGCCATATTCCGAGGGCTATCTGTGCAGGCAGTGCCACCGCAAGATCCAGGATGCTGCTGCACCTCCAACCCAGTCGCAGCCAGGGCCCAAGTCCGGAGATCAGCAGGCCAGGCAACGGGCGCAACAGAAGAAAGACCAGACTGCCAAGACGCGCGCCTTGTGGCTGGAGAAGAAGGCAGCCGCTCAGGCGGCACAGCGTCATCGGCCGCGCATCGTGCAGGCCAAGCCCGAGATCAAAGGCAAAGCACTCAAGCCGCCGGGCCCCCTGGCGGATCTGCCGCCCATGTGGTGGGAGTTCAACGGATAGTCCGCATGCGTGATGCATGGGGGCCAGGGGTGAAGTCAGCGTCTCCAAGCGTCTAACAAGATTCCCGGGGCGGGCTCTGGGAACACACGGCTCCGGAGGGCCCTTCGGTCTCAGGGGAAGTAGCTGGTCAGGGCTTCATAGGTTCTTGTGTCGGCGTGCCATGTCCACAGATAGTCCACGGCACGCCGACCGCTACCTGAGGCGGTGCCGCTGATGTCACATGGTGATGTCAGCGCCTCTGCCCCGAGGAGCCTGGTCACATGCCGACGCGCAACTCCCCACAGTCTTAAGAGGCTTGGGCGCGTAGCATCTCCGGCATGTCTGATGCTAATGGGGCAGGGCCGGAGGCTGAGTCGAGCAGGCCGGGCGCCGTTCATTGGTTGAGAACGGCGCGCTCTGCAGTCCTTGCGTCAGGCTGCCCCTCGATGCGAACTACGGGCGCGAAGGTCGCTGAGGTCTGTTCGGCTGGTCAGTTGGTCGCCTGAGGTCCGTCACGTTCGACGGCGGGCGCGACCGTTGCTGTACTGCGCTGCTGTACAGCACTTGCGTTGACCACCGCATTAGGAGCTCGATCTGCTTCCAGCGTGACCAAGGTCTACTGCGCGCACCGGTACCGCACGCGGTTGCCGCTTGTCACCGCCGTCCGTGGTCGTTGATGTCAACTCTGGATGTCAACGAAGCGGCTTCGGGAACGGGCAAACCTCCAGTGGTTCTGTGGGCCGGTCGAACCAGCGCCACCAGACATGTCTCGCGGAACACTCCACAGCGTGCGGCAGATCTGCCGTCCATCGTCCTCGCGCGCACAGCACGAAGCCGCCAGAGTCCATGGTCTGGCCGCACTCGGGGCAAGCCGGGGCTTCGTCCGTCCAGAGGATGCCCTCATACGCCTCCCGAAGGTGCTCATCGTCGCCTAATCTGTTTCTGTCGCCCGACGGCTACAGTCAGTCAGTCATATTGTGGAGAGGGGGCCGAGATCAATTCCTTCATGGAGCTATTCTCTAGTCACTGGAGGATGACGAAAAGGGAACTCGCAGAAGCGCTGAAAGAGTCACTTATTGTGCTCGACTCGAGTGTAATGCTGGATCTGTATCGCGTTACGCCGAGCGCTAGAGCGGAGATGATAAATAGCCTACTTACCGTGAAAGAAATTCTCTGGATCCCATATCAAGTCGCACTCGAATTTCACAGCAATCGAGTCGAGGCGGCCCAAGACCAACTGAATTTTTACAACGAGACGTGCAAATCTCTGGAGGCGGCACAGAATCAGGCCATTCAGAGGCTCAATGAATTCGCCAATAGGTCGGCCCTAGGGGATGGAGAGAAGAAAAAACTAAAAGGGCCACTTGAGCAAGCTTTTCGTGTGGCCATAGAGCGGGTTAGGTCACATCAAGGGGTCTTCGATCTAACCCTAAGCAAGGTTCTAAATGATGACCCAGTTCTCAAAGCGCTAGCACAGCTTCTCGATGGAAGGGTGGGTGAGCCACTGTCCGAGGAGGAGTATGCGAAAGCCCAGGACGAGGCTGTACGCCGGAAAGAGGCGCGCATACCGCCAGGCTATAAAGATAGGGCCAAGAAGAGCAATTCCGCTGGTGATTATATTTGGTGGGAGCAGACTCTTATCAAAGCCACGGAGACTCAGAAGCCTATCCTCATCATCTCTAACGACGAGAAGGAGGATTGGATTACTAAGCGTGTCGACTTCTCTCTGGGGCCGCGCGCGGAGTTGGTCCAGGAGATGCGGCAGCGTGCGGGCGTCTCTTTGAGAATCGTAAACTTTCCCAACTTCCTTGAGGGTATCAGGGAGAGTTCTGCCGTTTCGGTGAGCAGGGAGACTCTATCTCAAGCGAATATCGCACGACAGCAAGGAAAAGAGCGGTCCAGTCGGGTTCTTGTTAGCCCCCGCCTGATTAAGGAATTTGAGGCGTTTATGCTCTCAGTTATCGAGGAAAGGCAGGGTGAGCTAAGCAGGAAGATAGCCGAGCGTGACAAAGTGACAGGCGATCTGGATGTAGAGGATCTTCTGGATACGGAAATTCAGCGCGCAAGATATGTCATCGAAATGTATCAAGATTGGATCGTCAAGATCAGGGAAGCTGTTTCCGATGCGCCTACGTTGAAAGGTGACCTCATTTTGAGGATTGAGGATGGCAGTCTAAGGCGTGCGCTCCTCAAGCGCCTGAGGGAGCAGCAGGAGAGGTCTTCAGAGACTTCCTGAGGTCGGTGGAGTCTCAATGGCCCAGTCAACTGACGGGCTGCCGTCCATCAGCGAGGACGGCAGCCCACGCCGGGCACAAGTTTCAGGGACCAGCCTCATCCTTATCAGGTCGATCACGTCGGATGGGCGTACTGCGTCAAGCGCCCTCTGGTTTGGATAGCTGGTCCGCTGAGGTTCAGTCCTGACCGCCGCCGTTCGCCCCTGTTGGTGTCAGCTACTGGTGTCGGGCGCCAGTAGCCGAAGGTCACCGGCCAGTGCGGCAGGAGTCCACGGCCCCTCATGGCGGGTTGCGGTCGCGGTGCCGAGGGATCGCGGTGATCCTGTCAGGGAAGCGTGGCTGGCGTCGCATGGGCGTTGTGCGTCGGTGAGCGCGCTGTACAGGAAGGTGACGGCTATGGCAGCGATGCCGAACGAGACACGAAGAGGGCACGGGGGGCCGGACAGCAGCGAAAGGCTCAGCGGCGCGTCCTTGTTCGCCGGGGCCGTGATGATGCTCAGCGGGCCCCTCAGCATTCTCATGGGGGCGTCCGGCATCGCAGGGGACAACTTGTTCGCCGCTTCCCAGTACGCCTATCGGTTCGACCTAACCGCTTGGGGCTGGATTCACATCGTGGTCGGACTGGCACTCGTCATTGCCGGCATGGGGGTCGTGACAAACAAGAGCTGGGGTCGCGGGGCTGGTGCAGTGGCGGCAGGGATCAGCCTGATCACCCAGTTCATGTTCGTTCCGTACTACCCGCTGTGGGCCATCCCCATGATGGCACTTGACCTTCTGATCATCTTTGCGCTGACGAGGTTCCACGTCGGAACCAACGGCGGTTGGTGACACACCTCAGCCCACCACTCTCCCCAGCTCCCATCCCGTCCGCCGTCGACCCACACACCGTGGAGCGGGCGTGGTTCCTGGCGTCCAGGTGGAGCGCGCCACTGTACGAACGACCTGGACGCCAGGGGCCGCGTCTGCTCGGCTCTGCCTGGGTCGACGGTGGACGGGAGGGGAGCCCCCGACGCACGCCACTACGGGCCTGCGGTCGGCAACGGCGCCCCCTCCATCCCGGTGCCGGCCGATCCCCCGCCGGAGGCACCGTCTTGACCGTTACTGCTCTATACGGGCTCTACCATGGGGCCGTTGCTTCGCTGCGACCCCAGGGGCCAGCCCGCGCCTCGCGCGGGCCCTTGAAACCTGTGAAGAAGGTTGTAACTCAGCCGTTGGTCGGGGTGGTTCTCGGGCTCGCGTCGAAGTCGTACTCCAGGACGTAGGAGGCGGCGTCCAGGGTCATCTCGTTGACTTCGACGGGGTGGCCCGTGTCCGTGAATGCGGTGCGGCAGATGAGGATGACCGGAGTGCCTGCGGACATGCTCAGCTGTGCCGCCTCGCCCTTCGAGGGCATGCGTGAGCGGATCTCTTCGCGGAAGTGCACCGGCTCGTATCCGAGTTCGGCGAGTCTTGCGTATGTTCCGCCCGGCCCGGTGTCCTCCTGGGTGATCGCAGATCCGGCGACCAGGGGCATGGGGAGGTAGCTCGTCGCGAGCAGGACCGGCTTGCCGTCCAGGACGAAGCGCCGGCGCCTCACACATGTCGTCCCGTCGCCGGTCAGGTTCAGGACCGCGTTGATGCGGTCGGGCGCCGTCTCCTCGGACACGGCGATCCGGTCGACCTCAAGTGCCCGGTTCTCGACGTCCGCCGACCAGATGGACCGGCCGTTGCCCCACTGGTCGCGGGCCAGTCGCTCGATGCTTCGGCGTCGGATAGGGCGGAAGGCCCGGACGAAGACGCCGGCGCCCTTGCGGGCTTCGGCGACGCCTTCGTCCCGGAGGACGCTCAGGGCTTGTCGGGCTGTCATGCGGGCCACGCCGTGCGTGGTCATGAGGTCGTTCTCTCCCGGAAGCCGATCACCGGGACCGTACTCGCCCGACTGGATCGCCTCGCGCAGGGAGTCCGCGATCCGCTGGTACTTGGGCCGACGGTCGTCGTCGGTAGTCGCCATTCCGGAACCCTCCTCGCTTCTCTAGACACCTTAGGCCATAGGTCCGGGGGCTCGCTCGCTGCGTGTAACCGCTCGCGCTCCCTGTCCCCGGGCACCCTGATTGACATCTCTAGAGATGTAGCGGAATCTTTAGATGTCTAGAGATGTTGCGCTTCAGTCTCTGTGGATGCGGGGTGTCCGCGTGCCGTCGTTCGGCGCCGGCCCCTTCTCGATAGCAGGGGCGGGGTGCCGGCATCGAATTCTGTGGCGCCGATCGAGACGCTTCGACGGCCGGAACCAGTGCTGCTGCGATCGCGACGGCAGTGGCAAGGAGTGAGCGCGGATGACCTGCATGATCGACCGTTGTCCCTGTGAGGAATCACCGCGGCTCGGGGCGATGACCTTGCATCCGATTCCGGAGTCCGTCCCTCGGGCCCGCCGCTGGTTCCGGAAGTTCATCGCCCCGTACGGTCCGCTCTGCTCGGTCGACGACTGCGCGCTGATGATCTCGGAGCTGGTGACCAACGCGATCCTCTACGGACGGTCGGACGAGGCGTGGTTCGTACGGGTCGAGTGGTTCCGGGAGGGGGCCTCGCTGCGGGTGGAGGTGCACAACCCGGGGTGCCCGGAGTCCGTGTGCCTCCGCCGGCCGGACGCCGATGACGCGCACGGACGCGGGCTGCTCCTGGTCGACTCCATCGCCGCCTCCTGGCACTCCGGCCCAAGCCGTTTCGGAGGGACGGTCGTCTCCTTCGTGATGGCTGACGCCTGGCCTGCCTAGGCGGCGTTGGCGTACGACACGGGGGGATCGCTGCGTGTCTGCGGGTCGGCGTCGGACGTCACCGTCGCGCATGCTCGACCGTCATGGCCAGGCATGTGGGCGACGAGTCCTCTGGCGCGAATCTGGCACGTGGCGAGCGATCACAGAGCACAGCAAAAAGGTCCGGGTCTCTGACCTGGGCCTTCTTCGTGGAGCGGGTGACGAGAATCGAACTCGCGCTCTCAGCTTGGGAAGCTGAGTTCATTCGTGCGCCGTTGGTGCACTGACCTGCGTGAAGGGCCGGTCCGGGACCTCGTCGGGCTCGGCCGGCTTCACCGTGGTTCCCCGCTGTTCCCCTGTCCCCGCTCGATCCGGTGCGGATGTGGTGCAGTGCTGTGGCGCCCAGGAGGTGATCAGCCGGATACGTTCCCTTCATCGAGCCTGATCTTCACCTGTCGGTTGCGATCTGCGTGCCGGATCACTTCACCGGTGAAGGTGGCGCCCACGGCGGGCAGTTCCATGGGGTGAGGCATGGCGGTGATCTCGGCAAGGCCAACCGCATTCGGTACGCCATCGAGCACAAGGAAGACGCCGAACGGCTGTCGGCCGATGACCCGTCCGCCGACGTGAGATCCAAGGGGCAGTGCAGAGACGGTTGCCGGCCAACTCCGGTCTACGGCGTCCGAGGCCGGCACCTGGGAGCGGTCCGGCCAACTGAACTCGGGCATGGGCCCGGCATGGCCAGAGCGGCGGAAGGTGTCGACAGCCGGTCTCGGCGCCCGGCCGCTCAGGCACGGGGCCGACAGCTTTCCAACGGGGGTGGTGGGAGGCCGGCCCCACTTGCCTTGTACCGGCGGCAGAGCGCTGGTCGGCGACAGGAGCCGGATGACGTCTCACGTCGGCGGATGACGTCTCGCGTCGGGCCGCCGCCTCCCACATCGGCATCCACGACCCACGACCCCCGGCCCACGACCCACGACCCACGGCCCCCGGGCGTCGACAGCGCCGAGCGAGGCCGCGGCGGCGACGGACGGGCGGAAAATCGCCGTCCCGGTGCCCTTTCCGCCCCGGTCGGCTGGCGGGACCACCACCCTGCAGGCGCCGGGATTTCCGCACTCCGCAAGTGAATTATCGATTCGGCTTCGTTTCCCTTTTCCCATCCGCCCCTGGTGAATCTGTCGTCCGTCAAAAGAAAACCGAGCAGGTCGAATTTTCGTCAAGCGGTGTGATCAGTGGTTTTTGGACTTTATCTGCCGAAGGAGCCGGGAAACCGTTTCTCCATATCTACGATCGCAAGCTATGACCGATATTTCACGGGAAAACTCGGCCATCCGTGAGCGCTGGCAGACCTGTCTCAGGCTTGCCCGCGAACTCCTTCTCGTCGGGCCGGACGACAAGGACCTCAAGCTCGGCTATCTCCACACCCTGATCGACACGGGCGACCTCGGCCCCACCCGTCACCCGCGCAAGAAGATCCTCGTCATCGGCGCCGGCGTCACCGGCCTCGTCGCCGGCCGCCTGCTCAAGGACGCCGGTCACGACGTCACCGTCCTCGAGGCCAACGCCGGCCGCGTCGGCGGGCGCATCAAGACCTTCCGCGCGACCAAGCACCACCAGCCCTTCGCCGACCCCGCCCAGTACGCCGAGGCCGGCGCCATGCGGCTGCCCGACTTCCACCCGCTCGTCCTCGCCCTCGTCGACAAACTGGGGCTCGGCCGCCGCCAGTTCTACAACGTGGACGTGGACCCCTCCACCGGCAGCGGCCCCGACGTCCCCGTCCCGCCGGTGACGTACACCTCCTTCACCGGCCGGACCTGGACCCACGGCGACGACAGTCCCGACTTCCGTGAACCCGACAAGCGCGGCAACGCGTGGATCCGCGCCAACCGCGTCCAGGTGCGGCGGGCCGACTACACTGCCGGTCCCGAACGGATCAACGAGGGTTTCCACCTCACCGACGACGAGGTCCGCTCCCCCGTCGTGAAGATGGTCGACGACGCGCTGGAAAGCGTGCGCGACTACTACTCCGACGTCGTCGACGGCACGCGTGTCAACAAGCCGTTCGACGAGTGGGTCGAGGGCTGGGCCCGGGTGATCCGCGACTTCGACGGCTACTCCATGGGCGGCTTCCTGCGCGATCACGCCGGGCTCAGCGACGAGGCGATCGAGGCCGTCGGAACGCTGGAGAACATGTCCTCACGGCTGCACCTCTCCTTCTTCCACAGCTTCCTGAGCCGCAGCGACATCAATTCCACCGTCCGCTACTGGGAGATCCCCGGCGGCAGTTGGCGCCTGCCGCACGCTCTCCACCAGGGCCTGCGCGACGAAGTGCGGCTCGGCCACCGCATGATCCGCCTCGAGTACCACGACCCCAGCCGCGACGCAGGCCCCGAGGGCACCGGCGCCGTCGGTCCCGACGGACGGGGCGTGGCCGTGCAGACCGTCGCCGAGGACGATCCGCAGGCCCCGCCGCGTCTGTGGACCGCGGACCTGGCGATCGTCACCGTCCCGTTCTCCGCCCTGCGCTTCGTGGAGATCGTCCCCTCGATGTCGTACAAGAAGCGCCGCGCCGTCATCGAGACCCACTACGACCAGGCCACCAAGGTGCTGCTGGAGTTCAGCCACCGGTGGTGGGAGTTCACCGAGGACGACTGGCGCGGCGAGCTGGAGAACATCGCCCCCGGGCTCCACGCGTACTACCGGCTCGGCGCCGACGCGGACGCCGAGCCCCGCATCACCCTCCCCGAGCCGGAGGCCGGCCTGCTCGGCGCCGCGGTCAAGGACAGCGGCGTCACCGAGGAGATGCGGCGGCTCGACAGGACCATGCCGCTGCGCGGCCCCGCCGTCCGCCCCGCCACCCACTGCTTCGGCGGGGGCTCCGCCGCCGACAACCCCAACCGGTTCATGTACTACCCCTCGCACCGGGTCGAGGGCAGCACCGGCGGCGTCGTGCTCGCCTCGTACTGCTGGTCCGACGACGCCGCACGCTGGGACTCCCTGCGCGACGCGGAGCGCTACGTCTACGCCCTGCGCAACCTCCAGGCCGTGCACGGCCGCCGCGTCGAGGTGTTCTTCACCGGCCGGGGCGCCACCCAGAGCTGGGCCCGCGACCCGTACGCCTTCGGCGAGGCCGCCCTCTACACCGCGCACCAGATGACCAGCTTCCACCTGGACGTCTCCCGGCCCGAGGGCCCCGTGCACTTCGCCGGAGAGCACACGTCCCTCAAGCACGCCTGGATCGAGGGCGCCCTGGAGAGCGCCGTCCGCGCCGCCGTCGCCGTCCACCGGGCCCCGCCGGTCACCACACCGGGCCAGGACAGGGAGGAGTACTCGTCGTGAGCGCGATCACCCCGAGGTGCACGGTCGCCCGCTACCTCGCCCTGCGTCTGGCCGAGTTGGGCATCACCCACCTGTTCGGCGTCCCCGGCAACCACCTCGGCCCGTTCCTGACCACGCTGCGCGCCGAGGGCGACATCGAGTGGGTCGGCACCCCCACCGAGGGCGGCGCCGGCCAGGCCGCCGACGCCTACGCCCGCATCCACGGCATAGGCGCGGCCGCCGTCACCTACAGCGTCGGCGCGTTCAACCTGCTGGGCGCGTGCGGCGGCGCCTACGTCGAGCGGGTCCCGCTCGTCGCCGTCAACGCCTCCCCGCCCTACGAGCAGTGGCAGAACTACCGCGCCCTCGGCCTGCTCACCTCCCACATGAGCCCCCGCCCGGAGAGCAACCTGGACGTCTACCGGCAGGTCACCGTGGACGCGCAGATCGTCTCCCACCCGGGTCTCGCCCCCGGCCAGATCGACGCCGCGCTCACCGCGTGCCTCTCCGAGCGCAGGCCGGTCTACCTGGAGGTCATGGAGGACCTGTGGGACGAGCCCTGCGCCGAGCCCGGGGAGCCGATCCTCCGCCGCGAGCGGCCGTTCGGCGCACGCGACCAGACCATGCTGGACAGCGCCGTGCACGCGATCCTCACCCTGATCGAGGAGCACCCCGGCCCGGACGGCAGGCCCCGCCCGATCGTGTGGGCCGGCGAGGAGATCGACCGGTTCCGCCTCGGCGGGCGGCTCACCGACCTGGTGGAGGCCACCGGAGTGCCGTTCTGCACCACCGTCGGCGCCAAGGCCGTCGTCGACGAGGACCAGCCGCAGTTCCACGGCGTCTACAACGGCCACGCCAGCCACCCGGACGTGCACTGGATCTTCCAGGACTGGGCCACCTGCCGTATCGGGCTCGGCGCCTGGTCCACGTCGAAGAACCTCGGCGGCGAGCAGTCCGTCGGCACCGACTGGGTGATGGCCGCGAACGGCGGCCTCAGCGTCGGCACCTCCTACTTCCCCGACGTCCGGCTCGAACAGCTGCTGCCCGCCCTTCAGGACGCGCTGGTCAAGGGCTACGGCTCCGGGGGCCTGGCCGCCGACTACTACGCCGAGGCCCACGCCCACTACGGAGCGCCCGAGGACCGCCCCGCCGCCCTGGAACACCACCGCGCCTCACTCCGGGTCTCCGGCTCGCCGTCCCGGCACCCCGAACGGCTCACCTACGACGGCGTGTTCGACCGGATCAACCACTTCCTGGGCCACGAGACCCGGGAGGACTGGACGGTCGTCTCCGACGCCGCCTTCTCCCTCATCGGCTCGATGAACCTGTCCCTGCCCGCGGGCGGATTCCTGTCCCAGGTCAGCTGGCTGTCCATCGGCTGGTCGGTCGGCGCGGCCACCGGCGCCGCGCTCGCCCCCGAGCGCACGCCCGCCCGCCCGATGGTGTTCGTCGGCGACGGCGCCTTCCAGGAGACCTGTCAGGAGATCTCCACCCACACCCGGCTCGGGCTGCGGTCGGTGGTGTTCGTCATGGACAACGGACACTTCTACGGCATCGAGCAGATGCTGGTGCGCCCGTCCTACTACGCCGAGCCGGGTTCCACCGGCCCGGACGGCTCCGTCGGCCCGGACGGCTTCACCGGCCCCGCCGACCCGGACGGCCCCGCCGACCCGGACGGCCCGGACGGCCCGGACGGCCCGGACTTCTACAACGTCCTCCACCCGTGGCACTACGACCGCCTCGCGGCCGTCTTCGCCGGCAGGAACACCCCGGCGAACGGGGTCGTCGTCGCGGACACCTCCGAGCTGGACGCCCTGCTGGCCCGCCTCACCGCCCCCGCCGACCCGGTCAACGCCGGACCGCTGCTGGTCCGCGTCCGCCTGCGCCGGCACGACTACCCGCGAGCGATGGCGTACAAGGTGCCGAAGCCCGCCACGACCGCCTGACGGGCCGCCCGGCCCGGCAGGAGCAAGAGGCGCGCCGAGGCGGTGCGCCGGAAGAAACCCGTGTCCGAAGGGGGCAGGAAATGGCTGATCTCAACGTACTGATCGCATTCGACGCGGCCACGATCGTCGAGCGGTACCCCGACGCGTCGAAGAACCCCGACGCGCCGACCTACGTCGACGAAAGCCTGATCTACATGACGACGCGCCAGGACCACATCATCGGCACGTCGGGCGCCGAGCTGAACCTCCGGGCCGAACCCGGGGACAGCGTCAAGTGGCGGGAGACGACGCTGTCGCTCGACACCGACCACAAGGCACTCCTGTACCGGTACGTGAGCAGCGACAACGAGCACGTGCTCATCAGGACGCCGGAGATCGAGGTGATCGACGGCGTCTATCCGATGCCGAAGGAGGGAACCGAAGGCAGGCCGGAATTCGTGACGCAGAACTACCAGGATCATTACTGGCGGACGACGGTCAAAAGGACCGGCAAAGTCGTGTACCACTTCTCCTTCCAGATCCTGGACCGCCATCGGCAATTGAAGGGGTACTTCCAGTGGGACCCCTTCATCACCATCGAAAATCCCTGACGGCTCGGGTGGAGGCGGCGGCCGGGAGAACGGCCGCCCCCCATCAGGGTGTCGTCCTCCGTCCAGGCAATGCCCGCGTTCTTGTCGGTGCCGTAGGAGCCGCCGGTCTTGTCGGCGACGGGTGAATGGCGCTCCCTCTGCATGCAGGGGCGGCTCGCTGTCCGCGCGGTGACGGCTCCGGATCTCGACTGAACGGCCGCGAACAAGGCTGAATGAGAAGGGAACTGAGACGGGAACCGAGACGGTGATGCACGTCCCCGGGCGGCCTCCCGGCTGGAGCGGCCCTCCGATCGGTCGGGACTGGGGCAGGCGAAGCCGGCGCCGTATGCGAAGTTCAGGAAGTACGGGCGAAGCACCCGGGCGCAACGACAAGGCCCAGGTTTCTGACCTGTGCCTTCAGCAGGGAGCGGGTGACGAGCACCGAACTCGCGCCCTCGGTTCGGGAAGCGGGGGCGCTCGTCCGAGCGTGGCGGGTTCGGTGCTCTGTCACGGAGTGGGGGGACCGGGATCGCCAGTGCCACCGCACAGGAGGGTGCGATGGGCGCGGCGGGACGGCCCGTCCTCGTGCCGCATCCCAGGGCACCGGCCTCTTCAACAGGGAGACGGGCGCGGAGGTCGTTGCCGGTACGGCCTCGTACTGGGCCGTACTCGGCTGTTCGGCTGACGAAGCGGGACGCCGTGCCGGGCGTCGCGAGCGTCGAAGGCCTTCGACCTGTGACCATGGGGCGTTCATTGAATGTGATCGACGAGGAGCTCCAGGTCCTGGGGCCGACGTGTCGCCGCCGTGAGGTGCTCATGGGAAAGCGCTGCAGGTGATGTGGTGGACTGGCTGACCTCGCTGCCGGCGGTGGTGCTGGTTGTGGGCGGGCTCTTGCTCGCCCTACTGGTCGCGGCCGTGGCGCGGATCGGAGTCCGGGCGCTCGTACCCGTCGGGGAACGGGACCGGGTGCCGCAGATCGCCACACCCCTGATGCCGACACTCGGCGCTGCCTTCGCGATCTTTGCGGCACTCTCGCTGGCCAGCGAG
>NZ_LIQT01000448.1:2808-4956 GCF_001418415.1 Streptomyces hirsutus | reverse complement strand
TTGAACTGCGGCCGCACGGCGAGCTCACCCGCGATGTTGAGCGCGTTCGTCACCACCGTCAGCGCGGGCGACCCGGACGCGAGATCACCCCGCACCGCCAGCGCGCGCGCCACCTCCGTGGTGGTCGTGCCGCCGGTCAGCCCGACGGCCTCGCCCGCTGCGAGCAGATCCGCCACGGCCTGGGCGATGCGCTGCTTCTCGGAGGCGCGGCGCGCGGTCTTGTAGCGCAACGGCAGCTCGTACGACACCCCGTGCGCCACCGCCCCGCCCCGGGTGCGCAGCAGCATCTGCTGCTCGGCGAGCTGGTCGAAGTCCCGGCGGATCGTCGCGGCCGACACCTCCAGCTCGGCGGCGGTCTCGTCGACGTCCAGCCGGCCTCGCTCCACGAGCAGTTCCAGCAGCGCCTGCCAGCGGGCGTCCCGCGACATCCGCCCTCCCGTCGTGCGGTTCCCGTCGTTCCCGGACCTCGGGCCTCCGGGCGTCCCGGGCCGTCCCGGGGCATCTCGGGTCCTTTCCGGATCCACGGTGACCCTAGCGCACCCCACTTCTGCTCGAATGCTTGATTGTGCTCGAAAAGCCGCTCTATGTTGCAAGAACAATCACCGAGCTGGGTGGGGGCGGTCATGACATATGTCGAGGACGAGCTGACGAGTCAGCCCGAGTGCTGGACGCGTGCCGCGGCGCAGGCCGGCGAGCACGCCCGGGTGCTCCCGACGCCGGGGGAGCGGGTCGCGGTCGTCGGCTGCGGCACCTCGTACTTCATGGCCCAGGCGGTGGCGGCCCTGCGCGAGGGAGCGGGCCAGGGCGAGACGGACGCCTTCGCCGCCTCGGAGTTCCCGTACGGGCGCGCCTACGACCGTGTCGTCGCCCTCACCCGCTCCGGCACCACCACCGAAGTCCTCGGCCTGCTCGACCGGTTGAAGGGCGGCACCCGCACCACCGCCCTCACCGCCGACCCGGAGACCCCCGTGACGACGTCGGCGGACGAGACCGTCGTGCTCGACTACGCGGACGAACGCTCCGTCGTGCAGACCCGGTTCGCGACCACGGCACTCACCCTGCTCCGCGCTCATCTCGGCCTGCACAGCGACACGGCCGNNAGTTCACCTTCCTCGGCCGCGGCTGGACCGTGGGCCTCGCCCACGAGGCCGCGCTGAAGATGCGGGAGGCGGCGCTGGCGTGGACGGAGTCCTACCCGGCGATGGAGTACCGGCACGGCCCCATCAGCGTCACCACCCACTCCACGGCCACCTGGATGCTGGGCGACGCGCCGGAGGGCCTGGCCCAACAGGTGCGGGCCACCGGAGGGTCGTGGATCCAGGGCGCCCTCGACCCGCTGGCCGAACTCGTCCGCGCCCAGCGCCTGGCCGTCGCCGTGGCGGCGGCCCGTGGCCTGGACCCCGACCGTCCCCGCCACCTCACCCGCTCCATCGTCCTCGACTCCTGACACCGACTGCCGGAAGGACAGGCCGTGCCCCTCACCACCACCGGCGAACTCGTCGGCCGAGCCGCCACGGACGGATCGGCGGTCGCCTCGTTCAACGTCATCACACTGGAGCACATCGAAGCCGTCATCGCCGGCGCCGAGTCGGTGAACGCCCCCGTGGTCATCCAAGTCAGCGAGAACGCGGTCAAGTTCCGCTACGGCCGGCTGCTGCCGCTCGCCCGTGCCGCCGTCGCCGCCGCCGAACGCGCCACCGTGCCCGTCGCGTTGCACCTCGACCACGTCCAGAGCGACGCCCTGCTGCGCCAGGCCCCGGACGCCGGCTTCGGCTCCGTGATGTACGACGCGGCCCGGCTGCCCTACGCCGAGAACCTGGCCGCGACCCGGGCGGCCGTCGACTGGGCGCACGCCCGGGGCCTGTGGATCGAGGCGGAGCTGGGGGAGATCGGCGGCAAGGGCGGCAGGCCTCCGCTGGACGCCCACGCGCCCGGTGCCCGCACCGACCCCGACCAGGCCCGCGCCTTCGTCACCGACTCGGGAGTGGACGCGCTCGCCGTCGCCGTCGGCACCACGCACGCGATGACCACCCGCACCGCCGCCCTCGACCACGCCCTCCTCGGACGCCTGTCCGCCGCCCTGGACGTCCCCCTCGTCCTGCACGGCTCCTCCGGCCTCCCGGACACCGAACTCACCGCCGCCGTCGG
>NZ_LIQT01000448.1:468-2787 GCF_001418415.1 Streptomyces hirsutus | reverse complement strand
GCGAGGCGATGACCCGTGCGGTGGCGGACATCATCGGGACCCTCACGGCACCCTGAGAGCACCGGGACCACCGGGCACCCTTCATGCCCCGCCCACCGTCGCCCGGACCGTGGCGGTCATCCGCTCCATCGCGGCCGCTCCGGCCCGGAGCAAGCGGTGGACGCCCCGGTCCGGCCGGGTACGGGCATGGTCCGGCCCCGGCCCGAGGGAAGTTGGTCCTACCGCTTCACGGCCCTCAGCACGACGAACTTCCGGTCGCTCGCGACCACTTCGCTGTTCCCGAACAACCGTCGAAGCTTCACGTGATAGCCCAGATGCCGGTTGCCGACCACCCGCAGCTCACCACCCGGCCGCAGGGCGCGCAGGGCACCGGTGAACATGCGCCAGGCGGTGGCGTCGCTGGTCGCCTGGTGGGAGTGGAACGGCGGGTTGCTGAGCACCAGGTCGACGCTGGAGTCCGGTACGCCCGTCAGACCGTCGCCGACCCGGAACTCGCCGTGCCCCGGTACGCCGTTGGCCCGGTACGTGGCCTGCGCGGACGCCACCGCCTGGAACGACTCGTCCACGAACAGCACCTCGGCCCGCGGGTCGGCCAGCGCCACCGCCGTGCCGACGACGCCGTTGCCGCACCCGAGGTCCACCACCCGAAGGCCCGGCCGTTCCGAGGACGGCTGCGGCAGATGCTGGAGGAAGAACCGGGTGCCGATGTCGAGCCGGTCCGCGCAGAAGACCCCCGCGTGGTTGACGACGGTCCGGCCGGAGACCGCACCGATCCCGTCGGGCAGCCGGTAGCTGTACGGCCAGGGGCCGGCGGGACGCACCAGTTCCGGGTCCGGTGTGCAGAAGATCAGCCGCGCCTTCTTCTCGGCGAGGGAGGTCCGGGTGGGGCCGATGATCCGCTCGAAGAGGTTCAGCGTCGAGGTGTGGATCTCCTTCACCATGCCGGTGCCGACGACGACCGTGCCGGCGTGCAACGCGGGCGCCAGCCGCAGCAACTGGTCCTCCAGCAGCGCCAGGCTCTTGGGCACCCGCACCAGCAGCACGTCGATCCGGCCCGGCGGCGGGTCCTGCGTGGTGAGCAGCGGGACCGTACCCGGCTCGACGCCGGCCCGCGCCAGGTTCGCGCGGGTGGCCTCCTGCCCCAGCCAGGAGTCGGTGATCTGCGTCGGCCGGTACGCGGCCAGCGCCGTGGCGAGCGCCCCCCACCGGTCCCCGACGACCACGACCGTGCCGTCCAGCGGCACCTCTTCCCGGTCGAGATGCCCGAGCAGGTACTCGTCGGAGGCGTCCCAGGCGCGCAGCCTGTCGCGGGGATCCTCGGGGAAGCGGGCCAGAACCGGCGCACCCCACGCAGTCGTCATACGGTCGTTCATCGTGCGACCAGGCTAGCCGAGCCCCGGCCCGGACCGTGCCGGGCGGGAGGGGCCGTCGGGCAGGATGGATTCCATGGACGGCGAGCTCTTCCCCCGGCCCCGCGCCGAGGTCGCGCCCGGCGCGGTGCACGTGCCGGACTGGCTGGACGCCCGGACGCAGCGCACCCTGCTCGACGC
This sequence comes from Streptomyces hirsutus, assembly GCF_001418415.1. Taxonomy (GTDB): domain Bacteria; phylum Actinomycetota; class Actinomycetes; order Streptomycetales; family Streptomycetaceae; genus Streptomyces; species Streptomyces hirsutus. The sequence continues at coordinate 1,237 of NZ_LIQT01000448.1, read as the reverse complement.
GTGCCGCGCGTGGGCCCGCCCGCCCGCCGGACTGCGCACGGTCCGCACACCGGGCGGCGGCACGATGACCGCCCGGCAGGTGTGCCTGGGCTGGCACTGGTACCCGTACGGCTACGCGCGCACCGTCGTCGACGGCGACGGCGCCCCGGTCAAGCCGTTCCCCGCCCGCCTCGGCGAACTGGGCCGCCGCGCGGTGATCGACGCGCTCGGCGCGGACGCGGCGCCGGCGGGGACCGCGTACGACATCGCCCTGATCAACTTCTACGACGGCGACGCCCGCATGGGCATGCACCGCGACAGCGACGAGGAGAGCGACGCGCCCGTGGTGTCGCTGAGCCTCGGCGACACCTGCGTCTTCCGCTTCGGCAACCCCGGGACCCGGACCCGCCCCTACACGGACGTCGAGCTGCGCAGCGGTGACCTCTTCGTCTTCGGCGGGCCTTCCCGGTCGGCGTACCACGGGGTCCCGCGCGTGCACGCGGGCACGGCGCCACCGGAACTGGGGCTGACAGGCAGGCTGAACATCACACTCCGGGTCAGCGGCCGGTAACCGGACGCGGTCGCGATCATGGGAGACTCGCCCTCATGAGCGGGAAGGCGGACCCCCGGCCGACGGGGGAAGGGACCACCTCGAGGACGCGGCTGGACCGGGGGCGCGGTGCGCTCGGACCCGCGTTGGAGCTCGTGCACACCGGACGTGCGCCGACCCGCGCGGTGCTCACCGCGGAGCTGGGCGTGACACGGGCGACGGCCGGCGCGGTCGCCGCCG
>NZ_LIQT01000448.1:0-409 GCF_001418415.1 Streptomyces hirsutus | reverse complement strand
TCCGTCGTCGCGGCCGGCGCCGACCTGCTCCGGGAGACCGGACGCCGATGTGTCGGAGCAGGGCTCGCCGTGCCGTCCGCGATGGCCGAACCCGAAGGGCTGGCCCTCAACCCGATGCACCTGGCGTGGCCCGCGGGGGCCCCGGTCCGGGAGATCTTCGCCGAACACCGGCACGGCGCCGGGCGTGGCGCGCGCGACCTGCTGTGCGTGGCCACCGGCCACCGGGGGGTCGGCGGCGCGCTGGTGCTCGACGGCCGCCTGCACACCGGCAGTTCCGGCCTCGCCCTGGAGGTCGGCCACGTCCCCGTCAACCCCGGCGGCCGCCCCTGCCACTGCGGCAGCCGGGGCTGTCTGGACGTGGAGGCGGACCCGCTGGCCTTCCTCACCGCGGCCGGACGCGAACCCGGCC
>NZ_LIQT01000447.1:581-3860 GCF_001418415.1 Streptomyces hirsutus | reverse complement strand
GGGCCCCGGGGCCCCATTTGTTCGAAGTGCGGCGCCAGGTCGATCACGGGCGTCCCATCGACGGCATCGAGGTCGGTGACCAGGAGATCCCGACCGTTCACGTCGAGCAGCCGCGGGTAGCTGATCGCGAGCTGGTTCGGCCGCCGGTGATTGCGGTGCACAAAGGTCCCTGTGGCCGGCCAGCGCGTATTCCCTCGAGGGCTGCGGGCATGAAGCTGCACATCCTCCGGGCACGCCAGGTGGAAGCGCCACGTCACCGTCAGGTGCGAGAACTCCTCGATCCCTTGCAGGGTTTCGAGTGGGTACTCGTCGTGGAGACGGATGATCGACCGGACTCCGCCCTGATAGTCGTCCAGGACGCGGGTGTGTCCCCCCACGACCGTGGCGATCGGCCTGACCTCGTACGTGGAGACCACCGTTCGTTCCTCTCGCTCGGCAGGGCGCGTTGGGCGGCATCCCGAGGGTGGGGGCGCCGCCGTCCGGATCGATGGTCAGCCTATGGTGCAGAGCATTTCGCGTGCGCGGCGGTCCAGCTCCACAACGTGCCGGCCGCCGCGGTGCCGTACGGGCGAGAGATCGCTCTGCATCCGGACGATGACGTCTCGGGCGCGGCCGGACTGGACGCCGGACATCGCATCGAGGGCTTCGCTCCAGGTGGTGCACGCCTCGTCGAGGCGGCCCTGCTGGACCTGGACGGCGCCGAGGTAGCCGAGGGTCACGCTGTGGGTGCGGGCGTACTGCTGCCGGCGTCGGGTGGCGACGCTGCGCTTGAAGTGGATCTCCGCGTCGAGTGGCCGGCCCAGGTCGCGCAGGGCGCAGGCGGTCTCGTGGGCGAGGGAGGCTTCCTGGAAGAAGCCCACGCGGCCCGGCGCCTCGTTGTTGTCGGCTCGGGCGAGGTCCCGCTCTGCGCGGCTGATGGCCGCGAGGGTGCCGGCGCGGTCGCCGTCGGCCGCGAGGGCTCGTGCGTGGACGACCGCGAGCAGGGCTTTCTCCCGGGGGCTCGCCTGACCGTAGCGGTCGCGGGACATGGAGGCGTCGGCCAGGGCGAGCGCCCTGCGCGGGTGCCCGAGGTCCACGGCTTGGTGGGCGAGGGCGCGCAGGATGTGGCCGCCGAGCGGTCCGTCGCCGGCTTCGGCCGCGATGCGGGCGGCAAGGGTGAGGTAGCGCTGGGCGGTGCGGTGTTCGGAGGCATCGAAGGCCATCCAGCCGGCGAGGTAGGTCATCTCCGCCACGGCCGAGTACGTGTGGCGGCGGAGCTGTTCCGTGCGGAACCTGCTGCCGAGCAGGGGCACCGCTTCGTCGCGAAGGTGGCCGGCCAGGGCCGAGCGGCCGGCGGATCCGCCGCGCTGCTGGTCTCGCGCGGAGTAGAAAGTCGTCAGGTCGCGGACATCGTCGATGTCAGCCTGGGTCGCCAGTCGCGGGGAGACCGCTGGCCGCTTCGCCGCTGCGGCGGGGGCGGCTGCCCACCACGAGGCGGTGGGCAGGGCGAGGCCGGCGGCCGAGTACGCGGCAGTCGCCAGCAGTTTGCGTCGGTGCATATCGAGGTCGTCGCTTCCCAGCTCGGCGAGCACGGTCAGAGGGTCGACGCTCCAGTCGGAACCGCTGTCGGTTTGGCCTGTGGCTTCACCTTCCAGCCCGAGGTCGGCCAGGGTGAGGGGGCGGCCGAGTCTGCGGGACAGCGTCTCGCGCAGGATATGAGGTGCCTGGCCACTCGGTTGTGTGCCCTGCACCCACATGGCGATGTGCGAGCGGGAGATGGCCTCCAGCTCACGCACCCCGCTCTCCGCGGCTACCCGGGCGACCGCTGCGGCTGCTTGTGGCTGGGACCAGCCGGCTTCGCGCAGAAGTGCGGCGAGGGCTTCGTTTCGCGCACGGGCCATGGGCTGCCCCTCGGTTCCGAAATGATCTTTGACGCCTTTGACGGCCCCGGGGTCGCGCAGGCATACCCCTCGGCAGCGATTCACGGTTCGCTCAACGTAGCGACCAGATCACTCACTTTGCACGACGACCGACGCCGCTGCACGGCGAATCCCGATCAACTTGGCTTGATTCGAACAGGAGTTGTGTCATGCGCCTTTCGTTGGCTCCATGGCAGGCGGACGGTCAACGCGCCATGCCCGGCAGGAAGGCTCGCGTCACTGACGAGCCGGTCCGGCGGCGCGATCAAGCGGCGGCCACGGCGGAGACGGTGGCGCTCGTGCTGGACGAGGAATCGCCGCTGCCGCAGACCTCTGCCGACGTGGAAGACCTCGCGAGGCGTCTGCGGGGTCACATCGATCAACTCGTCGTCATGGTGCCGAACGAGGAACCGGCGTTGCGCCGCGCCCAACAGCTCGGCTCGGCGGAGGTTCCCGACAGCTATGTGCCCAGCAGGGTGTATCTGGTCCAACTGGCCAAGGTGACCCAGGAGCTCGCCACGGCAGTGGGGACCTGCGGCAGCCACCGTGCGAAGCAGCAGCGAGGACGGCGTCGTTGGACGCCTGGAATCAACGTCCTGCGCGGCACGGTCTTCGCCCTCGCACTCGCCTGCCTCTTCCTGGCTGCCTCCGTGCCGCGGGCATGACCGTCACCGGAGCGGTTCTGATCGTCCTGATACTCGGTCCCACAGCCTGGCTGGTTCTCCGCGGTGACCGCGCCATCAGTCCCCGCAAGTCGGCGAGGAGACCTCACCGGCGCAGATCGAGTCGCCGCCGCGACGGTGCCCCGCCTCACCGACAGTTCACCGGCCGCCCCAAACGGCCCTGAAGCCCACCCCGTTCGCGGGGCCTAACGGAGATCTACACGATGAAACGCCTACCGCGCATCGAGCAGTACGACCCCACGACCGGGCGGCAACTGGGCGACTTCCCGCAGGCGTACAGCCACATCGGGGTGATCGGGTCCGCGCTCCTGCTGCAGCAGCTCGACGCGGGTGCGCCCGCGACCGAGCCGGACGTGCTCCTGACGGCGGGTGTCTGATGAACGCAACCGCCACGACCATGGTCATCCTGTTCGCCGCCGCGGCCATCGTCGCCGGGACAGCGGCCTGGGTTGCCCACCGCCGCTGGCAGAAGACGCGGCAGCAGGCTCACCTCCTGGCCCGCGAACAACAGGCCACCGAGCGTGCCCTGCACAGGCTGGTCCACGAGATACTGCCCCAGATCCATCAGACGGGCGGCCGGATCTCCGTGCCGGCCCCTGCGCCGGAATTGGCCGGCACCGCGGTCGGTGAGCAGCTGACCCATGTGGTCAAGGGCACCGTCGGCGTCGTCCAGGCCGTGGTGCGCGACATGCAGTACG
>NZ_LIQT01000447.1:0-567 GCF_001418415.1 Streptomyces hirsutus | reverse complement strand
CGTGGTGCGGGCCGCGATGGGCTCCGTCGAGGACTACCAGCGCGTGCAGCCCCAGGAACTCACCGTCGCGGTGAGGACCCGTGTGGTCGGGCCCGTGGTGCACACCCTCGCGCTGCTGCTGGACAACGCGCTGCGCTTTTCGCCACCGCACTCGAGAGTGCATGTGTCCTTCGAGCAGGGCCACCACGGGGTCACCGTCTTCGTGGACGACAGCGGTCTGCAGATGACGCCGGAGCAGCTCGACGCCGCCCGGGACATCCTCACCGGGCAGCGCACGGATGACATCACGCAGCTCGGCGCCCGCCCGCAGACCGGGTTCCGGGTCGCCGTCGCCCTTGCGAGCGCCTACGGATTCCGGGTCGATGTCCAGGCGCCCAACTCCCTGCTGGGCACTCGCGCGCTGCTCACCCTCCCCCAAGACCTTCTCACCACAGTTCCGCAGGCTCCTCCGGCATCCCCGCAGGGCACACCCGACGCTGCTCCGACCGCGCTCGCCCCCGTCCCGGACGGTCGGCTCCCTGCGCTCGCCCCGGTTCCTGCACCTTCGCAGCCCGCCCTTGCCCCCAT
>NZ_LIQT01000446.1 GCF_001418415.1 Streptomyces hirsutus | reverse complement strand
CACCCTGGCCGCCCTGACCACCCTGGCCGCCCTGACCACCCTGGCCGGCGGGACGACCGCCGGGCTTGGGGGCGCCGGGGCGTGCGCCGCTGGGCTTCGGTCCGGCCGGAGCCGGGGACGGAGCCTGAGCGGCGGCCGGCGGGGCCTGGAACTCCGGGACCGCCGGTGCCGGACGCGGCGCGGGGCGCGGCCCCGGACGCGGACCGGAGGCCGCCGGAGCGGAGGCCGCCGGAGCGGGCGCCGACGGGGCCTCGGGCTGCTGCGCAGCAGGGGGCTTGGGTGCGGCCGGCGGCCGCGGTGCTGCCGGACGTGCCTGCGCCGGGGACGGCGCGGGCCTGGGCGCGGCCTTCCTGGGCGCGCCGGGCTTGGCACCGGACTTGCCGTTGCCCCCGCCCTGCTGGAACGCGTCGGTCAGCTTGCGTACTACAGGCGCTTCGATCGTCGAAGACGCCGAACGGACGAATTCACCGAGCTCTTGGAGCTTGGCCATGACGACCTTGCTCTCGACACCGAACTCCTTGGCGAGTTCGTAGACCCGGACCTTAGCCACTTCGCTCCTCTGAGGTCCGGGTTGCGTCCGGACCGTCGCTAGTTCATGGGCGTACTCATCGCGTACTCATCGAGTGCTCATCGCAATCTCGACCTGCTTTCGACTCGCGAGGTACCAGACCGCACGGGGGGTTCCGCACGGCATGTCTTCTTACGGATTGCTGTCGCAACCCTGTGCCTGCTCGACGTAGTGGCGCAACGCCTTTACGTCGAGCGGTCCCGGGACGCGGAGCGCCCGCGGAAACGCCCTTCGGCGCACCGCCTGGTCGAGACAGACCGGGGCGGGATGTACATACGCACCCCGGCCGGGCAGCGTACCGCGTGGATCAGGAACGCACACATCCTCGATCACCACGGTCCGCAGCAGCTCGTTCTTGACTGCTCGCTCCCGGCAGCCCACGCAGGTGCGCTCGGGGCGCGCGTGGGTAGGTGTCCGGCCAGACACTACTAAGTCTACCTCCCCGGACCGACCTCACCCCTTTGGGGCAAGTATCGAACACGTGCCGCGCGCAAGACTGTCGTGATCTCAGCGCGCGGCGGCTTGGATCTATTCCCCGGGCTGCTCCGTGTCCGGCCGGATGTCGATCCGCCAGCCGGTCAGACGGGCGGCCAGGCGGGCGTTCTGCCCCTCCTTGCCGATCGCCAGGGACAGCTGGTAGTCCGGCACGATCACCCGGGCGGACCGGGCCGCCAGGTCCACGATCTCCACCTTGGTGACACGGGCCGGGGAGAGCGCGTGGGCCACCATCTCGGCGGGGTCGTCCGACCAGTCGACGATGTCGATCTTCTCGCCGTTCAGCTCGCCCATCACGTTGCGTACGCGGCCGCCCATGGGGCCGATGCAGGCGCCCTTGGCGTTCAGCCCGGACCGGGTGGAGCGGACGGCGATCTTCGTACGGTGGCCGGCCTCGCGGGCGATGGCGGAGATCTCCACCGAGCCGTCGGCGATCTCCGGCACCTCCAGGGCGAAGAGTTTCTTCACCAGATTGGGATGTGTGCGCGACAGGGTGACGGACGGGCCGCGCACGCCCTTCGCCACCCGGACGACGTAACTGCGCAGCCGCAGTCCGTGCGGGTAGGTCTCGCCGGGAACCTGCTCCTGCACCGGCAGGATGGCCTCCAGCTTGCCGATGTCGACCAGGACGTTCTTCGGGTCGCGGCCCTGCTGGACCACGCCGGTGACGATGTCGCCCTCACGGCCGGCGTACTCGCCGAGCGTCGCGTCGTCCTCGGCGTCGCGCAGGCGCTGCAGGATGACCTGCTTGGCCGTGGTGGCGGCGATGCGGCCGAAGTCGGACGGGGTGTCGTCGAACTCGCGGGCCTCCTGGCCCTCGTCGAGGTCCTCGGGATCCTCCTTCGCCCACACCGTCACATGCCCGGTCTCCCGGTCGAGCTTCACGCGCGCGTGGCGGCGGCTTCCCTCGGTGCGGTGGTAGGCGATGAGGAGGGCCGACTCGATGGCCTCGACCAGCAGGTCGAAGGAGATCTCCTTCTCCCGTACCAAACCCCGCAGGGCGCTCATGTCGATGTCCACGGCTACGCCTCCTCTTCCGTCTTGTCGTTGGTGTCGTTCGTGTCGTCGGTCCCGGTCGCGTCCTGCGCGGCGGACCTGTCGTCCTTGCGGTTGAACTCGACCTGGACCCGCGCTCTGTCGATCTCGTCGAAGGCGAGCCGGCGCGCGGTGGGCTTGCGGCCCTTGACCCCGGGCACCTCGAGGTCGAGGCCGTCGTCGTCGGTCCGCAGGATCCGGGCGACCAGTTCGTCGCCCGCCGTCAGCCGGAAGCCCACCAGGCGGCCCGTGGCGCGCACGTAGTGCCGGTACTCGGTGAGGGGGCGTTCGGCGCCCGGGGTTCCGACCTCGAGGGTGTACTCGCCGCTGCCCATCGCGTCGGTCTCGTCGAGCTTCGCCGAGAGCACGCGGCTCACATCGGCGATGCGGTCCAGATCCGCGCCGGTGTCCGAGTCGACCACGACGCGCAGCACCCGCTTGCGGCCGACCGTGTCCACGGCGATCTCCTCGAGATCGAGGCCCTGCGAGCTGACGAGCGGTTCCAGAAGTTCTCGAAGCCTCTCGCTCTGGGTGCTGCTCATCCGGGTGACTCCTCGGCCGCGTGTGCTGTTGTGGGATGGGGCTCGTGTCTGGTCAAAGGGTATCCGGTCGCGAGGGGTGATGCCGTCCACCCGGTCACCGAGGGGGGTGCCGCTGAGCGCCGTCGGGGAGATGCACGGGTACCGTGATCACGGACCCGGGTCCTGTCGTCGAACTCCCCTTGTCCGCCCGGAGGGCGGGAGTTCGACCGCAGCGCCTGGGGCTCTTCTTCCGTCGCCACGTTCCGTACGAGCCCCCGAGGACGTCTGCCGTGCCGTTCCCCCATGCTCCGCGCGCCCGTACGGGGCCGCGCAGAAGGAGCCTGCTCGCCGTCGCCCCGACGGCCCTGCTCGCGGCGGGCTGTTCCGCCGGGTCCCGGGATGCCGGCCCCGCCGCCGGCAGTCCTTCTCCCCCGGCCTCCGAACGGGCACGCGCGCGTGCGGCGCGCGACAGCCGGGAGCTGGCCGAGCGGTACGACGCCGTGATCGCGGCGCACGCCGGGCTCGCGCAGCGGCTGGGTCCGTTGCGCGAGCACGCCGTGCGGCACGCGAAGGCCTTCGAGAGTCTCGGGACCGCGGCGGGTTCGGCGTCACCGGAGTCGCCGGTGCCCGCCGGGGCGGGGCCGTCCGCCTCGGCACCGGTGCCGTCCGCCTCGTCACCGGTGCCGGTGCCCGCGAAGGAGAAGGACGCCCTCTCCGGGCTCGCCGCCGCCGAGCGGGAGATCGCCGACCGGCGCCTGGAAGCACTGCTCGACGCGCCGGCCGAGCTGGCCAGGCTGCTGGCTTCGGTGGCGGCGGCCGGCGCGGCGCATGTGTTCGTGCTGACGGAGGGCTGACGGGTGAGCGAGGCGAAGGACCGGGAGCTGCGGGCGCTCCAGGCGGCCCTGGCGGCGGAGCACGCGGCGGTGTACGGATACGGGGTCGTCGGCGGGCGGATCGCCGACGACCGGCGCGCGGACGCGCGCTCGGCCCACGACGCGCACCGCGCGCGCCGGGACGCGCTGGTGCGCGAGGTGAAGGACACGGGCGCCGACCCCGTGGCCGCGGCCGCGGGGTACGCGCTGCCGTTCCAGGTAGCGGACCCGGCCGCGGCCGTGCGGCTCGCGGCGGAGCTGGAGAACCGGGTGGCCGGGGTGTACTCGGACCTGGTGCGCGCGAGCGAAGGCGCACGGCGCCGCGCGGCGGCCGAGGCGCTGCGGGAGGCCGCGGTGCGGGCGGTGCGCTGGAGCGGGGAGAGCGTAGCCTTCCCTGGGCTCGCCGAGCGGGCCGGGCCGTCCTCGGAGGCTCCGTCGGTGCCGCCGGTGTGAGGGAGCCTCACGACCGCACGCGAGGGCGTGCAGGAGCGGCGTGAGGGGACGGCGGCAGATGTCGCGTACAGCACGAAGGGAACGACTCGCGCATGGTCTTCGAACCGCCGCAGCGTCTGGTGAGGGCGCTGGGTGAGACGGCTCCCGACGGCGGTGCGGACTGGCTGGGGAAGCTGCCCGAGGCGGCGCGTGAGGCCGTCGCACTGCGCGGGCTGACCGTGGAACGGATGCAGGTGCCCGGGGGTCGCAGCAGCCTGGTGGTGCTGGTGCGGACGGCCGACGACACGCCCGCCGTGCTGAAACTGGCCCCCGCGCGGGCCCGGCCGGAGAGCGAGCGGGCCGCGCTGGCCCACTGGAACGGGCTGGGCACGGTCCGGTTGCTGGAGCCCTCCTCCCCGGACGGGGCGCTGCTGCTGGAGCGGCTGCATCCGGATGTCTCGGTGCGGTCGTTGCCGGAGGCGAAGGCTCTGCTGGAGGCTGCCGCGACGCTGCGGCGGCTGTGGGTCGAGCCGCCCGCGGGGGACACCGCTCATACCTTCGAGACGGTGGCCGAGCGGACCGGCCGGCAGGCCGAGGCCATGCGGGCGGGTGCCGCGGGCTTTCCCGAGGTGGCACCGCTGGTGTCCGCGGCGCTGGAGGCGCGCGAGGAACTGCTGGCCGCGCCGCCCGAGCACCGGCTGCTGCACGGCACGTTCCGGCAGAGCAAGGTGCTCTCCGCCGAGCGGATGCCGTGGCTGGCGGTGGGCCCGGACCCGGTGGTGGGCGAGCACGCCTTCGACCTGGCCCGGCTGGTCCGCGACCGCGTGGAGGACCTCATCGCCCAGCCCTCCGGCGCGACGACGACCCGCCGCCGGGTGAAGCGCCTGGCAGAGTCCCTGGAGATCGACCAGGAACGTCTGCGCGGCTGGACGCTGTTCCGCGCGGTGGAGTCCGGCGTGCGCGCCCGTCGCATCGGCCGCGACCGGGACGCGGAGCTTCTCCTGGAGTTCGCCGGCTGGCTCTGACACCGCGTGGTGCCGCCGGGAGCCCGCACGGGGAACGACTCCGCGCGGACTCCCGGCCTCGTCGTGGTGACGGCGTGAACCGGGCGATCACGTCGTCCACCGGGTCCTCCCGTCCGCCGTTGACGCGGTCACGCGGTGAGCCGCGGTGAGCCGCTGTGCACGGTCCGGCCCTCCGGCGGCGATCATGACGCGGGCTCCGGTCTCGGCACGGTGACGGCGTGGCCGTGCCGTGCAGCGAGCCGGGGCCTCGGCCACGGTGAATCCCCCGCGTTCGCCGGTACGGCGGCCGCGCTGTGGATTCCGGCGTACGGGCCCGCACCGCCGACGGCCGGGGCGTCAGGGACGCACGTACCGGGCCGTGGGCTTCGGCCGGGATCGCCGGAGCCCGCGCGGGGGCGGTTCCGCGCGGGCTCTCGGTGGTGGTGCGGTCAGGCCGTGAGGCGGGCGATCGCCTCGTCCACGGTCACTTCCTCGCGTTCGCCGGTACGGCGGTCCTTCAGCTCGACGATGCCCTCGGCGGAGCGGCGGCCGGCGACCAGGATCTGCGGGACGCCGATCAGTTCGGAGTCGGTGAACTTCACGCCCGGCGAGACGCCCGCGCGGTCGTCGACCAGGACGCGGACGCCGGCGGCGGCGAGCTTGGCGGAGACGTCGAGGGCGAGCTCGGTCTGCAGGGCCTTGCCCGCGGCGACCACATGGACGTCGGCCGGGGCGATCTCCTGGGGCCAGCACAGGCCCTTGTCGTCGGCGGTCTGCTCGGCCAGGGCCGCCACCGCGCGGGAGACCCCGACGCCGTAGGAGCCCATGGTGACGCGGACGGGCTTGCCCTGCTGCCCGAGGACGTCGAGCTTGAGGGCGTCGGCGTACTTGCGGCCCAGCTGGAAGATGTGGCCGATCTCGATGGCGCGGTCGAGCCGGAGGCCGGTGCCGCACTTCGGGCAGGGGTCGCCCTCGTCGACCACGACGACGTCCACGTACGCGTCGACCTCGAAGTCGCGGCCCGCGACCACGTTCTTGGTGTGGGTGTCGGCCTTGTTGGCCCCGGTGATCCAGGACGTGCCCGGCGCCACGCGCGGGTCGGCGATGTAGCGGACCTTCTCCAGTCCCTGCGGGCCGACGTAGCCGCGGACCAGGTCGGGGCGGCCGACGAAGTCCTCGGCGGTGACCAGTTCGACGGCGGCCGGGGCGAAGTGCGCCTCGACCTTGCCCAGGTCGACCTCCCGGTCGCCGGGGACGCCCACGGCGACGATCTCGCCGTCGACCTTGACCAGCAGGTTCTTCAGCGTGGCCGAGGCGGGGACGCCGAGCGAGGCGGCGAGGGTCTCGATGGTGGGGGTGTCGGGCGTCGGGATGTCCTCGGCGGCCGGGACGGCGGAGCCGTCGGCGGGCTTCGGCTCGTAGGAGATCGCCTCGGTGTTCGCGGCGAAGTCGCAGTTCGGGCAGTCCGCGAAGGTGTCCTCGCCGGCCTCCGCGGGAGCGAGGAACTCCTCGGACTTGGAGCCGCCCATCGCGCCGGCGGTGGCGGCGCAGATGCGGTAGTCGAGGCCGAGGCGCTCGAAGATCCGCTGGTACGCCTGGCGGTGCAGACCGTAGGACCGGGTCAGGCCCTCGTCGTCGAGGTCGAAGGAGTACGAGTCCTTCATCAGGAACTCGCGTCCGCGCAGGATGCCCGCGCGGGGGCGGGCCTCGTCGCGGTACTTGCTCTGGATCTGGTAGAGGATCACCGGCAGGTCCTTGTAGGAGGACGCCTGGTCCTTCACCAGGAGGGTGAAGATCTCCTCGTGGGTGGGGCCGAGGAGGTAGTCGCCGCCCTTGCGGTCCTGGAGGCGGAACAGCTCGGGGCCGTACTCCTCCCAGCGGCCGGTCGCCTCGTAGGGCTCACGCGGCAGGATGGCGGGGAGCAGTACCTCCTGGGCGCCGATGGCGTCCATCTCCTCGCGCACGACGCGTTCGACGTTGGCGAGGACCTTCTTGCCGAGGGGCAGCCAGCTCCAGATGCCGGCGGCGGTGCGGCGCACGTACCCCGCGCGGACGAGCAGCTTGTGGCTGAGGACCTCGGCGTCCGCCGGGTCGTCGCGCAGCGTTTTCGCCATCAACTGGGACATGCGCTGGACCGGTGCGTTCGCCATGGTTCTCGTACTCCTGCTGCGTCTGGGTGATGACTGGAGGTTAGCGGGGCGGGACGGGGCGGTGGAAATCGGTTACGGCCCCTGTGGCCCTACTGGCCCTTTCGGCCCTGCGCGCGACGGAGCGGCAAGGGGGCGCCCATCACGGCGTACGGCTTGGGGGCGCTGGGGAAGTGGACGCGGCGGGCGAGGTCCTCGTAGCCGAGGGAGCGGTACAGGCCGCGGGCGGGGCTCTCTATGTCGATGGCGGAGAGGATCGAGCGGGGTTCGTCGGCGCCGTCGGTGATCGTGGTGATCAGGGAGCGGCCGATGCCGTGCTTCTGGTAGCGCGGGTGGACGTGCAGTTCGGTGATGACGAAGGAACCGTCGAGCCAGTCGTCGAGGCCCCGGGCGCGCAGATGGGGTTCGACGACCGTGGACCACCAGTGGGCACGGTCGTTGGGCATGCCGTAGACGAAGCCGACGAGGCGGCCGGCGACGGTGGCACCGAAGGCTCTGGCTCCCGGCAGGGTCATGTGGCGCAGCACGATCTGCCGGCGTACGGCCACCTCGTCCGGGCCGAGGCCGAACGCCTTCGCCTGGACCGCCAGCGCCTCGTCGACGTGCGCGGTGAGGTCGAGGGGGCCGATCACGATGTCGTCGGGGCGGGGGTGCCCGTGACCGGGAAAGCGCAGCATGCCGGGGAGACTACAGGGCGTCGGCACGGGTCGGGACGGCTCCGCGCGGCCTCACGCCGGCAC
>NZ_LIQT01000445.1 GCF_001418415.1 Streptomyces hirsutus | reverse complement strand
TGCACACCGTGCTGCTCGCCGGGAGAACCGCTCAGCGGCTCACCACATGCCGTTCGTCGGGGACGCAGTGGGTCATGGTGAGTCCCTCCACGTCGCGCGGCGGGTTGTCGCCGAGGTTGGCCAGCCGCTTGCGGTCCTCGTCCGTCAGGTCCTGGCCTTCCAGGGGCTTCAGATGGGCGATGTCCTGCGGACCGATGCCGAGGCCGTCGCCGACCCTGCGGCCGAGGTCGTTCTCGGCGAGGAGGCAGTGCCACACCATGCGCTCCTGCACCTCCCGGTCGCACTGGGAGAACAGGTCGACGAAGTTCTTGACCAGGTCGTCGCGCTCCCACTCCTCCATCAGGCAGTAGCGCTGCCCCGCCTGGAGGTAGTCGTTGGTGCGGAGGATGCGCTTGCGGGTGAGCCGGCCCCGGATTTCCGGGCCCTGGTCGTCGTGCGTCGGGTACTGGGCCTCCCGCAGGCCGCCGGTGATCGACGGCTCGTAGTTCACGTGCGGGTTCTCGCCTGTGCCGTCCTGGTGGTACGTCATCTGGCCGTCGCGCTGGTTGGTGCGCACCTCGGTGTTCTTGGCCTGGTTGACCGGCAGCTGGAGATAGTTCGGGCCGACGCGGTGGCGCTGGGTGTCGCTGTAGGAGAAGGTCCGGCCGACGAGCATCTTGTCGTCGGAGAAGTCCAGGCCGTCGACGAGGACGCCGGTGCCGAAGGAGATCTGCTCGTTCTCGGCGAAGAAGTTGTCCGGCATCCGGTTCAGCACCATCTTGCCCACCGGCTTCGGCGGGAAGTCCTGCTCGGGCCAGGTCTTCGTGTCGTCCAGCGGGTCGAAGTCCAGCTCCGGGTGGTCGTGGTCGTCCATCATCTGGACGAGCAGCTCCCACTCGGGGTAGTCGCCGCGCTCCACCGCCTCGTAGAGGTCCTTGGTGGCGTGGCCGAGGGAGTCGGCCTGCACGTTGGCGGCGTCCTCCTCGGTCATGGAGCGCACGCCCTGCTTGGGCATCCAGTGGTACTTGACGAGCTTGGTATCGCCCTCGGCGTTGACCCACTTGTAGGTGTTCACGCCGAAGCCCTGCATGTGCCGGTAGTCCGCCGGGATGCCGCGCGGGCTGAACAGGTTGACCAGCATGTGCAGGGACTCGGGTGTCTGCGACATGAAGTCGAAGATGCGCCGGGGCTGCTGCTCGAAGGTGACCGGGTCGGGCTTGAGGGCGTGGATGACGTCCGGGAACTTGATCGCGTCCCGGATGAAGAAGACACCCAGGTTGTTGCCGACGAGGTCCCAGTTGCCGTCCTCGGTGTAGAACTTCACCGCGAAGCCGCGCGGGTCGCGGGCCGCTTCGGAGGAGTCGCGTCCACCGATGACGGTGGAGAAGCGGATGGCCAGGTCGGTGCGCTTGCCCTGCTCCTGGAAGAGCTTGGCCCGGGTGTAGGGGGAGATCGGCTCGTCCCCCCACTTCCCGTACGCCTCGAAGTAGCCGAAGGCGGTGACACCGCGCGCGTGGACGACGCGCTCGGGGATGCGTTCCCGGTCGAAGTGGCTGATCTTCTCCAGGAACTGGTAGTTCTCCAGTGTGGCGGGCCCCCGAGCGCCGACCGTGCGCTGGTTCTGGTTGTCGTAGACCGGATGGCCCTGACGGTTGGTGAGTACCTTGCGGTCGTCGCCCGGAACAGGACCCCGGCTCGAAACGTCCGTCATGTCTGTGGACTCCTTCGGCTGCTCATGACTGGTGGCGGGCCGGAGCACGGTGGCGCGGCCGCGGGCCGGTCGCCTTCGACTGCGCGGGAGCTCCGGTGTCCCGGCAGCCCCGTGTCCCTTTCCCGGTGTCCCCGGTCTCCCAGGAACCGCGTGGTCACTCACGCGTCGGTGGCCCGCTCACTGAACGTCCGCCGCCCGACGGCCGGGCCCGCGCGCCTCGCGCATGTCCCGCCGGGAGCTTGCGTACGAGGGCCATGCTGCCGTGCATCACGGAGACCGGCGACTCGGAGCGGTGGCGGCCCGCTGCGCCCGCCGTACGGCCGGGGCCGCAGGGACTGCCGGGACCGCCGAGGCGGCCAAGGCGGTGACGGGTGGGACAGTCGGTGTGTCCGGTGGCCGGCGGTGTACATCGCGCCCCCCTGCGGACGGTGTTGACCGGAGCACCGGTGTACAGGCGCTCGACGAGGTCGGGTCGGTGAGGAAGGACCGGCCGAGGGTGATGAGGCCGGCGGCGGTGGACCGGGGGCGGCGGAGCCAGGAGCTGTACGCGGCGGGCTGTGCGGCTCGCAGATCGCCGAGCTGCCGCCCTGCGTGCAGGACGGCGACGGAGGGCCGTCCGAAACGGCGGAGGCCCTCCTGGTGAGCGAGCCGACGGTGGAGCGGGACCGCGCCGATCGCATGATCGAGGACCTGCGACGCTCCCGCACGCTCCTGGACGCCGTCATCGCGGCGGCGTCGTCGCGTCGGACGGCGGAGCCGATCCGGGGGACACCGTAGACGTACACGGCGCACGGGAGCGCGACCGGTCCCCCGTTCCGGTCGTGCTCCCGCGGCACGACGAACCTATGTGAATGGCGACGCGGCTGTGTATAGCACCGGTGCCCGCTGGGACGGCCGCGGGACTCAGCCGTGCACAACTGAGTCCGTTACGACCCGTTTCACCCCGTGCGAGCCGGCCGGAACGGGGCCGGCGGACCGTCGTTCACCCTGGTGGGGACGTGGGCATCGGGCCCGCGAACACCGGTGTCTCCAGGTCTCCCAGGGCCAGATGGGCGAGCACGACCTCGTACAGGTCGGTGCCGGCGGCCAGCAGTTGGCGCTCCAGGACCGGCTCGGCACTGCGTACGTGCTCCCGCACGGTCTGCGCGTGGACGCCCAGGAGCTGCGCGGCCCGCTCGGCGTTGCCGCCGGCCGCGATCCAGGTGCGCAGCGTGCGGCGCAGGGGACGGGCGTCCCGGTCCAGGCGTTCCAGCAGTTCTCCCGCCCAGGCGCGTACGGCCGGCCCGGACACCAGGTGGGCGAGTCCGGGGACGGGCGCCTCGAAGGCGCTGCCCGCCCGGCCGTCCTGGAGGTTGAACTGGGTGTGCAGCGCCAGGTGCACGACGGCACGGGCGGTGAGGTCGTCGAAGTCGGCGCCCAGCATGTTCTCGACGCGTTCCATCCGGGCACGCACCGTGTTGCGGCTCACGCCGAGGATCTTGGCCGTGTTGACGGCGGTGAACTCCAGGCCGAGACGGGTGGTCGCGAGGAGCTCGGCACGTGTGTGGTGCGGCACCGTGTCCAGGGGGCGCAGCAGCCGGGCGGTCCAGCCGCGCAACGCCGTCGGGTCCATCAGCCGCTCGGGATGGGTGCGTTCCGCGTACACCGCCGTCTTGTCCGGGCGGAAGCGCGCCACGGCGAGGGCGCTGACGGCCTGCCCGTACGCGGTGGCGGTCCGGGCGAGGCTCTGCCAGACGCTGCCGCCGAGGAAGGTGTCCGGATGCCGTTCGACCAGGGCCTTCAGATCGCCGGCGGTCGCCTCGCGGGGGCTGACGACGATCACGTGCCTGTCCATCGCCGGGCACCGTACGACCAGTGCCTCCTCCTCCGTGCTGTCCAGGGCCTCCTCGGCGAGGCGGTCACGGCGGGCGGGCTCGGACTCGACGACGTAGACGCACGCGGTGTCGGCCTCGAGCAGGCCCGGCCAGAGCCCCGCGGCCACCCGGCGGGCCGCGACGGTGTCCTCGACCATGAGCAGTTGGAGGATCGCCAGCCGCAGGTCGGCGCTGGCCCGACGCAGCCGCTGCCCGGCCGCGGTGGTCTCACCGGCGGTCAGCAGCAGTTCGATCACCTGGGCGGTGTGCGTGATGACGTCGGCACTGTGCCGGTCGAAGGGGGTGTCCCGGGAGACTGCCAGCGCCCAGGTCCGGGAGGGGTGCCCGACCTGCACCAGACGCAGGTGCCGCTCGCCGTCCTCCCAGGCCGCGGAGGCGATCCGGCCGGAAGTGACATCGGCGACGAGGTTCTCGTCCAGCGCCAGCCCGGTTCCGGCGACGAGCGTGCCGGTGCCGTCCCGGAGTGCCACCGACCCGTGCACGGTGCGGGCGAGCCAGTCGACGACCCTGCGGACATCGCGGCCCGCCGGCCGCAGGTGCTCCAGCAGTTCCTGCGCCCACCCTGACTGTTCACCGGCCGCCGCCGGCTGCGGGATTCCGTCCTTACGGGCTGCCACCTCGGTCTTCCCCTCGTACGCCGGGTCTCTTCGGCCCGGCACCGGACGTTACCCCACGCATGCGGCCGGTTCATGCCGGGCGGAGGGGGTGAAGGGGAAGCCCTGCACGACGTCGGCACACCGTCGACACGCCGTCGGCACACGGACGGTCCACGGCCGGGACACGGACGGGTACGGGACCGGGGCACGGACGGGTACGGCCGGGGATGTGCGGTCCCGCCGTGCGGTCGGCATAAGCTCGGTGAATGGCGAAGTACTTCGACGTGCACCCCGACAACCCCCAGCCGCGCACCATCTCCCAGGTCGCCGCGAGCATCCGCGACAACGCTCTGATCGCGTACCCCACCGACTCCTGTTACGCGCTCGGCTGCCGGCTCGGCAGCCGGGAGGGCATCGACCGGATCCGTACCATCCGCAAGCTGGACGACCGGCACCACTTCACTCTGGTGTGCCGGGACTTCGCTCAGCTCGGCCAGTTCGTACGGATCGACAACGACGTGTTCCGCGCGGTCAAGGCTTCCACGCCGGGCAGCTACACGTTCATCCTGCCCGCGACGAAGGAGGTGCCGCGCATGCTCCAGCATCCCAAGAAGAAGACCGTCGGCGTGCGCATCCCCGAGCACGTCGTCACCCAGGCACTGCTCGCGGAGCTGGGCGAGCCCCTGCTGTCCAGCACCCTGCTGCTGCCCGGCGAGGACGAGCCGATGACCCAGGGCTGGGAGATCAAGGACCGGCTCGACCACGTGGTGGACGCGGTGCTCGACTCCGGGGACTGCGGCACCGAGCCGACCACGGTGATCGACTTCTCGGGCGGCGAGGCCGAAATCGTACGGCGGGGCGCGGGGGACGTCTCACGGTTCGAGTGAGGGCGACGCGGTGAACTGCCCCGATACGGGCCGCCGGATCCGCGGGAGCGGTGACGAACGTACCGGGGCGCGCGCAGGTTGTCCCAAAGAAGCGCACCTTGAACCGTGTTGGACCGGGCAGAGCCGAAGTGCCGGACCCGGGACATGTCACGATGGGGCATGATCCGCCCCGCCCGTCGCGGGGACGGCCCCGTCCGACATCCCGCAGAGCAGAGAGGCGCCCGCCGGCCATGACCGCCGTACAGGGAAGCACCGTTGACATCACCACCGAGGACGGCACCGCCGACGCGTATCTGACGCATCCCGCCGACGGGGGTCCCCGGCCGGCGGTCCTGTTCTACATGGACGCCTTCGGGCTGCGGCCGCGGCTGCGGGCGATGGCCGACCGGCTGGCGGAGGCCGGGTACACGGTCCTGGTACCGAACGTGTTCTACCGCCATGGGCGCAGTCCGGTGGTCGAACTGCCCGAGTTCATCGACCCGGTGGCGCGGCCGGAGATCTTCCGACGTATCGGGCCGATCCTGCAGGAGCTGACGCCGGAGCTCGCCATGCGCGATGCCGGCGCCTACCTGCGGTGGCTGGCCGGCCATCCCGCGGTGGCCGGCGGCCCGGTGGCGGTGACCGGCTACTGCATGGGGGCGGTGCTCTCCCTGCACACGGCGGGCACCTACCCGGACCGGGTGGCGGCCGCCGCGGGATTCCACGGGGCCCGGCTGGCGTCGGACGCGCCGGACAGCCCGCACCTGCTGGCCGACAGGATCACCGCGGAGCTGTACTTCGGTCACGCCGACCAGGATCCGTCGATGCCCGAGGAGCAGATCGAGCGGCTGGAGCAGGCGCTGACCGCGGCCGGGGTCCGGCACCGCTGCGAGGTGTACACCGGGGCCCGCCACGGTTACACGCAGGCGGACACCGCGGCCTACGACAAGGAGGCGGACGAGCGCCACTGGACCGCACTGCTGGACCTGTTGAACCGAACCCTCTGACGAACCTGCCGAACCTCGCTCCCCGAGAGCCCTGTTGAGGGGAACCGACCGAGAAAAGCGGTCAACGCCTCATCGGACGGACCAAGTTCGCGCATACCGCTGTCCACACCCGTTCTCCGGCCGTCCGCGGCAGCGTTGTTACGGTGCTCCGATGTCAGACTCTTCACGCGACACGGCCGAGGGCGCCGGCTGGGGCACCGGGCAACGGGGCGAGTACCGGCGGCTGCTGCCGCCCGGGGCCGAGAAGATCTCCTGGTTCGACCCGCGGATGCTGTGGGCCGCCCGCAACGGGGTCCTGGCCTCCTGGCTCGGGGACCCGACGGGCCGCATCCGCAGCCGGTGGGTGGCCCAGCGGACGGCGGCCGGCGCGCCCGCCGACAAGGTGATCCGGCACGACGGTCCGGACCGGTTCTCCTTCCTCGTCATCGGCGACACCGGTGAGGGCGGTGAGCCCCAGTACGCCGTCGTACCGGGGCTGTTGAAGGAGGGCCGGGACACCGCCTTCACCGTGCTGGCCAGCGACGTGATCTATCCGGTGGGCAGCGCCGACGACTACGGCGACAAGTTCTTCCGCCCGTACCAGGAGTACAGGGCGCCCATCTACGCGATACCCGGCAACCACGACTGGTACGAGGACCTCGACGGGTTCATGCGGGTCTTCTGCGACGACGCCCCTCCCCTGCCGTCCGAGCCCGCCCCGCGTCCCCTCACCCGGGC
>NZ_LIQT01000444.1 GCF_001418415.1 Streptomyces hirsutus | reverse complement strand
ATGTCCACCGGCAGCCGCTCCACGGCTCACCAAGGGTGAGGAGCGGCTGCCGGTGGACATGCGAAAGCGGCTGTCACTGCGCAAGGAGCAGGTGGCGGTCAGCCTGCGCAAGCACGGGGCCGCCGGGGTCACCGCGCGCGTCGTCCTCGTACTGGACGCCTCCGGCTCCATGTCCTTCCTGTACTCCAGGGGAGTGGTGGCGGACGTCGTCGAACGTATGGCCGCGGTTGCCGCGCAGCTGGACGACGACGGTGAGATGCAGGCCTGGACGTTCGCCTCGAATCCGGCGCGGCTGCCGGACCTGCTCCTGGGCGAGCTGCCCGAATGGCTCCGGCTGCACGTACGGGTGGGAGAGATGAGCCTCTTCCGGCGCGGGCGGAAGAAAGGGCTGGACCCGAGCCAGGTCGACATGCGGGAGGTCGGCATCCAGAACGAGGAACAGAAGGTCATCGCCGAGGTCCGCTCGTTCGTCAGGGACAGCCCCGCGGCGGCCCCGACGCTCGTGCTGTTCTTCTCCGACGGTGGTGTCTACCGGAATGCCGAGATCGAGCGGGAGCTCCGCGAAGCGGTGGAGGAACCGATCTTCTGGCAGTTCGTGGGCCTTGGCCGGGCGAACTACGGTGTGCTGGAACGGTTCGACACGCTGCCCGGGCGCCGCGTCGACAACGTCGGGTTCTTCGCCGTCGACGACATCGGCACCGTGCCGGACCCGGAGTTGTACGACCGCCTGCTGTCCGAGTTCCCCCAGTGGATCACCGCAGCGGGCCGGGCGGGCATCCTCCGTCCCTGATGATCACTGCTGATCACCGCTCAGGCCTGTACGGGCACAGGGCGGTGAACCCCGGGCGACCCGGCTCACGCCCCTCGGCGCGGAGCCTTTGGGACGGGCTCCGCCGGTGAGGGAGCGCAAGCCGACGGCTGGGCCGTCCGCATGCTTCGGCTCGTCGGGTGGGGCCGACTCCGGTGGGGCCGGCTTATTCGGTTGTTCCGGCTACTCGGGCTTGTGTTCCGGTCCTCCGAAGTCCGGGCTGCTGTAGTCCGGGCTCGAGTAGCTCGGACGACGGCTGCGGTTCGTCCCCTCGCCGGGGCTGGTGAACCCCGGCCGGTCGTAGCCGAGATGCGGGATGCGGCCGGCCGGTTCGGACGGCGTCGCATGGTGCAGTGCGGCCGCCGTGCCCGGGTCGGCGAGTGCGTCCCGCAGGAACGGGATGATCCCCTGCTCCCGCAGTGCCTCGCGCCAGGTTTCCCTGGCCAGGGTCAGCTCCTTGTCGGTTTCGCCGTACGGCCCGCTCCGGGCCGAGGGCTTGTTGCGCAGGGCGGTCAGCAGCAGGCCCACCGCGGCGACCAGGATGGCGACCGCGGTCACGGCGCCGAATGTCCAGCCCGTGGTGAGCATGGTCCGGGCGAAGGCCGCGCCGGGATCGAGCATGTGCAGGATGTAGCCGACGAGCAGGAATATCGCGGCCGCGGTGCCGGCCAGAACAGGTGCCAGGACGGCGACGACGGCGACGGCGCCCGCGCCGGCGGTCTCGGCGACCTCTCCCATGGTGGTGGCGAGCCCCGCCGTCTCCGGCCCCGGCTCGGAGGAGCCGGACGCCCGAGTGGAGGGGGTGGACGACGCCGGTGGCCGGCGCAGTTCCTCGCGGACCTTGGTGTAGTGCTGGTACTCGGTTGCCGCGGCCACTGTGATGATCGCGGTGGCGTTGAGCGCCATCGTGCGCAGTTGTTCGGAGGTGAGCCGCTGTCCGACAGTGGCCAGTTCCGGGCGTTGTGGTGCGGAGCGCAGCACCTCATCGAGAATCCGCGCGTAATCCTGGCGGTCCTCGGTCAACAGATGCTGCGGAACGCTGTTCATGTGCATCCCCCGATGCTCCGTAGGGCTTGTGACTCGGCATGCCGACGAGCCGTTGGGCAGAAACGGAGGGGAGCCTGCTACGGATAAGCCGATGGTAGAGCGCCAACGGTGCGCCATGACAGGGGGTTTACCGAAATTGGACTCGGTTCGGTGCGGTTCCGGGCCGGGGGTACTCGGCCCGGAACCCGCTCACTGGGTGAGCGGCAGTTGCTGGACCAGCAGTTTTCCGTCCATCGTCACGCCACCGTCCATCGCGATGGCCAGCCCCTCGGCGTAGACGTGCGGACCCTCGACGACGGGACCGTTGTCGTCCTCGCCGTCCTCGGAGCCTACTTCCCCCAGCAGATACGGAATGGGGCTGTGTCCGTGAACGACCCGGGTGCCGCCGTACGTATCCAACAGCGAGCGCACCGCCTCGGCGCCGCCCTCGTCTCGGAAGGAGAACCGCTTGGTGAACTTGCGGAACAGGTCCCAGACCTCGTCGGCGTCGTTGCGGGTGATCGTCTCGCGGACGGTGTCGTTGACTTCCTCGATGGAACGGCCGTAGTCGAGGTAGGCGGTGGTGTCGGAATGCAGCAGCAGATGGTCGTCGACGGCCTCGACGGCGTCCAGGCGGGCCATCCACTGCAGGTGGTGGTCCTGAAGGCGGTCCATGTCGGTCTTCTGCCCGCCGTTGAGCAGCCAGGCGGCCTGGAAGGTGGCGGTGCCCGCGCCGGAGTTGACGGGGGTGTCGCCGAACCGCTTGGCGCCGAGCAGCAGCAGTTCGTGATTGCCCATCAGGGCCTTGCAGTAGCCGCCG
This sequence comes from Streptomyces hirsutus, assembly GCF_001418415.1. Lineage (GTDB taxonomy): Bacteria > Actinomycetota > Actinomycetes > Streptomycetales > Streptomycetaceae > Streptomyces > Streptomyces hirsutus. The sequence goes on along the minus strand of NZ_LIQT01000444.1, from coordinate 11,217 downwards.
GCCGCGGCGGCCTCGGCGGACAGCCGCATCACGAGGTCGATGACGCCGATGCCGTCCGGGCCGCGGTCGGTGAAGTCGCCGAGGAACCAGAGCCGCGCGGGGCCGGCGCACCACTGGCCCGCGGAGTCGATGAGGCCCTGCTCCTGGAGGGCGGCCACCAGTTCGTCGAGGTAGCCGTGGACGTCACCGACCACGTACAGCGGACCGGGCCCGGTGGCAGGCTGCGGTGCGGGTACGGACGCGGGGTCGACGGTCACCTGCACAGTGTCACCCCGATTGATGACCGGGAGGTCCCGTTGCGTGGGTGTGTATCCCTCCGGGTGGTTCGCCTCGGAGGGTGGGACCGCGTTGCCGGGGTGCATGCTGTGGGCGTACGGACCGGTCTCGTGGACGTAAGCGGGTACCCGGAAGTCGCGCACCGTCGCCGTGCGCTCCACCGCGGGTCCCTGACCGGCCCCCTGAGTCATCGACCCCTCCACCATCAAGCCGCAACTGCACCGCGTCGGACTGCCTGGTCGCAGCGGCCCGCGGTGTCGTGGGCCCATCATAGGAATGCGGATAGCGCCATGTGATGACCCAGGGGTGGTGAATCGGCGCACGCGTCCAGTTCGCCACGAATTTCATCCCCTTTTGGCCAGGTTATCGGCTTTTTTTCAGGACCTCGGCCGTCCAGGTGCCGTCCGGCAGTGCGGGATCCTCGCGGCACGGCGGTCGCCCGCCTCGGGCAAGCCGGTCAGTTTTCCGCGGAGGAGAGCTCCGCGGGAGCCGGACGAGCGACGGAGGAGCGGCGGAGGGAACCGGAAGGGCTCGGGAGGCGCGGCGCCGACCCGCCCCCGAGGAAGCAGTGGCTTCACCCCTCCGGGAGCCACTGCCACCGAGACCTCTCCGCTCCGCTCCGCCGAGTCCTCGCCGTCCGTCAGGTCCGTTCCGGTGACCGTGGTGGGCTGACCGTCGTGCGCGGCGGGCGGCGCTGCGACGAGGTGCGCACGATCAGCTCGGTGGGTATGACCTGCGCCACCGTGTGCTCGGCATCGACGCCCTCGATCGCGTCGATGAGCAGCTGAACCACGGCCGTGCCGATGCGGCGCGGTTTGAGCGAGAGCGTGGTGACGGGCGGCTCGGTGTTGGCGTAGACGGTCGACTCGCTGCAGCAGACCAGCAGCAGGTCGTCCGGGACGCGCAGGCCGTATCGGCGTGCGGCGGCGAGCAGATCGGTGCCGTTCGGATCGAACAGGCCGTAGACGGCGTCCGGGCGGTCGGGGCGGGCGAGGAGCCGGTCGGCGGCGACGGCACCCGCGCACGGATCGTGCGCCGGATAGGCCTCGTACACCGGATCCTGGCCGACGCGTTCGCACCAGTGCAGATACGCGGTGGTCGACAGGTGGGTGTACGTGTCGGTCGTGGTCCCGGTCAGCAGGCCGATGCGGCGGGCGCCGGCGTCGGCCAGGTGGTCGAGGATTCCGAGGACCGCTGCTTCGTGGTCGTTGTCCACCCAGGCCGTGACCGGGAGCGAGCCGGCCGGGCGGCCGTCGGAGACGACCGGTAAACCCTGCCGGACCAGTTCGCTGACGACCGGATCCTGGTCCGAGGGGTCGATGACGACCGTGCCGTCCAGGGCGACGTTGGACCACACGTCGTGGCGGGAGGTCGCGGGAAGGATCACGAGGGCGTAGCCGCGGGCCAGGGCGGCGGAGGTGGCGGCGCGCGCCATCTCGGCGAAGTACGCGAACTCGGTGAAGGTGAAAGGTTCTTCCCCGTACGTGGTCACGGTCAGGCCGATGAGCCCCGACTTGCCGGTACGGAGTGTGCGGGCGGCGGCCGAGGGACGGTAGCCAAGTCTGTCGGCGACCTCGCGGACGTGGCGCCGGGTGGCGTCCGGGAGCCTGCCCTTGCCGTTGAGGGCATCGGAGACGGTCGTGATGGATACTCCGGCTGCGGCGGCCACGTCCCTGATGCCTGCCCGACCCGGCCTGCTGCTTCGGCGTGAGGTTTCCGCGCGGCTCACCTGGTGCTTCCCTGCTGCTGTCATGGCGAGCCGATAGTAGGGCTCATGCAGTGGGGTAGGGCGGACGCATATGCACGCATTGACAGGCACGTTTCTGCATGATCATTAAGCGGTAACCTCCTTGGAAAGTAAGGGGATTTAACGTTTCAATGCCAGGATCTGGCGCGTCGACGCATGCGGGCCTGTCGAGGGGGCGATGTTGCGAAGAGGTCTCAACTCACCTGCACGAGGGACGCGCGCCACGGCGCAAGCCACCGGCGCGTAGATATATGTGGGGTGCGCCCCCTGCCTGGACACCTTTTGTGCGCCTTGGTAGGGCGATACCCCTGTTTCTGAAGGGACTGATGTGGCTCGTGGAGCTGACCGGCCCTGACGGTGGTGCGAGGCCGGTACGCCCCGCGACGTCCTCGCCGACGCGCACTGCGGCCCGTGCCTCGGCAGGTCCGCCGCCGCCGTCGCCGCTGTACGCATCTACGCAGTGACGCCGAATCCTCATAAGGTGAGCAGTATTGGATGTCGGCGGCGGTCAAGGGCCGCCGGTCTTCGGAGGAGGACTGCGGTGAGCGAGACGAGCCCCAAGCTGCGCGCCGAGCTGGAGGGTATCCCCACGTACAAGCCGGGCAAGCCGGCGGCGGCCGGGGGGCCGGTGGCCTACAAGCTGTCCTCCAACGAGAACCCCTATCCACCGCTGCCGGGGGTGATGGAGGCCGTGACGTCCGCGGCGTCCTCCTTCAACCGTTACCCCGACATGGCCTGTACGTCACTGATGGAGGAACTGTCCGAGCGCTTCGCCGTCCCGGTCTCCCACCTGGCCACCGGCACCGGCTCGGTCGGCGTCGCCCAGCAGTTGCTGCAGGCCACCTCGGGCCCCGGGGACGAGGTGATCTACGCGTGGCGTTCGTTCGAGGCGTACCCGATCATCACCAGGATCAGTGGCGCCACCGCTGTGCAGGTGCCGCTGACGCCGGGCGATGTGCACGATCTGGACGCGATGGCCGAGGCGATCACCGAACGGACCCGGCTGATCTTCGTCTGCAACCCCAACAACCCGACCGGCACGGTGGTACGGCGGGCGGAGCTGAAGCGTTTCCTCGACCGGGTGCCCCGTGATGTCCTGGTGGTGATCGACGAGGCGTACCGCGAATTCATCCGCGACCCCGAGGTCCCGGACGGCGTGGAGTTCTACCGGGATCGGCCCAACGTCTGCGTCCTGCGGACCTTCTCCAAGGCCTACGGTCTGGCGGGGCTGCGGATCGGCTTCGCGATCGCCCATGAGCCGGTGGCCGCGGCGCTGCGCAAGACGGCGGTGCCGTTCGGTGTGAGCCAGGTCGCGCAGGACGCCGCGATCGCCTCGCTGCGCGCCGAGGACGAGCTCATCGGCCGGGTCGGTTCGTTGGTGTGTGAGCGCAACCGTGTCATGGAGGCGCTGCGCGCGCAGGGCTGGAAGGTGCCGGAGAGCCAGGCCAACTTCGTGTGGCTGAGGCTGGGGGAGCGCACGACGGCGTTCGCGCAGGCGTGCGAGCAGGCGGGTGTGGTCGTCAGGCCCTTCCCCGGCGAGGGTGTGCGGGTGACGGTCGGCGAGGCCGAGGCCAGCGACATCTTCCTGAAGGTGACGGAAGCCTTCCGCAAGGAGCTGTAGCCGCACACGGTCAGGAGCAGGGTCAGGAGTGCCGGGCGACGGATCAGCCGTCGCCCGGCACTCCTGTGTTTCGACCGTTACCGACGAGGGGTTGACGTCACAGGGGACCCCCCTTCCGAATCCGAAAAGCAGTAGGCCATAATTGCTTGTGAATGTGAACGCGTTCACAAGCGCGTCCTGTTTTCGTCCGGATGTGGGGGACGAACGGGATCAAGCGGTCGTTGTGACACGGCGATGCAAGGCGATGTAAGGAGTGCGACGTGGACCTGGCTCTGGCGCCGGAGACGCTGGCGCGATGGCAGTTCGGCATTACCACCGTCTACCACTTCCTCTTCGTTCCTCTGACGATCTCGCTGGCCGCTCTCACGGCCGGGCTGGAGACCGCCTGGGTGCGCACCGGGAAGGAGAAGTACCTCAGGGCGACGAAGTTCTGGGGAAAGCTCTTCCTGATCAACATCGCGATGGGTGTGGTCACCGGCATCGTGCAGGAGTTCCAGTTCGGCATGAACTGGTCCGACTACTCGCGGTTCGTCGGTGACGTCTTCGGTGCCCCGCTCGCCTTCGAGACCCTGATCGCCTTCTTCTTCGAGTCCACCTTCATCGGCTTGTGGATCTTCGGCTGGGACAAGCTGCCCAAGAAGATCCACCTGGCCTGCATCTGGATGGTCTCCCTCGGCACGCTGTTGTCGGCGTACTTCATCCTGGCGGCCAACTCCTGGATGCAGCACCCGGTCGGCTACCGGATCAACGAGGAGAAGGGCCGGGCGGAACTCACCGACTTCTGGCTGGTGCTCACCCAGAACACCACGCTCAACCAGGTCTTCCACAGCTTCTCGGCGTCCGCGCTGACCGGTGGCGCCTTCATGGTCGGCATCGCCGCCTTCCACCTGATGCGCAAGAAGCACATCTCGGTGATGCGGACGTCGCTCCGGCTCGGCCTGGTCACCATGGCCGTCGGAGGCATGTTCACCGCGATCAGTGGAGACACCCTCGGCAAGGTCATGTACGAACAGCAGCCCATGAAGATGGCCGCCGCCGAGGCGCTGTGGGACGGCGAGAGCCCGGCGCCGTTCTCCGTGTTCGCGTACGGGGACGTCGACAAGGGACACAACGAGGTCGCCCTGGAGATTCCCGGGCTGCTGTCCTTCCTCGCCCACGGCGACTTCGATTCCTACGTGCCCGGCATCAACGACACCAATGAGGCGCTGCAGGAGAAGTTCGGCCCCGGTGACTACAAGCCCATCGTCCCCGTCGCCTACTGGGGCTTTCGGTGGATGATCGGCTTCGGCATGGCGTCCTTCTCGCTCGCGCTGCTGGGGCTCTGGCTGACGAGGAAGAGGTTCCTGCTGCCGGCCGCCCTGCGCACCGGGGAGGACGAGGTACCGCATCTGGTGCTGCTGAGGAAGCCGCTGGGCGCGAGGCTCACCCGGCTGTACTGGCGCCTGGCGCTCTGGACCATGGCGTTCCCGCTGATCGCCAATGCCTGGGGCTGGATCTTCACCGAGATGGGGCGGCAGCCCTGGGTCGTCTACGGCGTGTTGCAGACCCGGCACGCGGTTTCCCCTGGAGTGTCCCAGGCCGAGGTCATCACCTCGATGACCGTTTTCACCCTGCTGTACGGCGTTCTGGCCGTGGTGGAGGTCAAGCTGCTCGCCAAGTACGTCAAGGCGGGCCCGCCCGAGCTCACCGAGGCCGATCTCAACCCGCCCACGAAGATCGGTGGCGATCTCCGTGACGCCGACAAGCCGATGGCCTTCTCGTACTAGGCCCGAGGGAGCCGCAGAGTCATGGAACTGCACAACGTCTGGTTCGTTCTGATCGCCTTCCTGTGGATCGGCTACTTCTTCCTGGAGGGCTTCGACTTCGGCATAGGGATCCTCACCCGGCTGCTCGCCCGCGACCGTGCCGAGAAGCGGGTGCTGATCAACACCATCGGCCCCGTCTGGGACGGCAACGAGGTATGGCTGCTCACGGCCGGCGCCTCGACCTTCGCCGCCTTCCCCGAGTGGTACGCCACGCTCTTCTCCGGCTTCTACCTGCCGCTGCTGGTCATCCTGGTCTGCCTGATCATCCGCGGTGTCGCCTTCGAGTACCGGGTCAAGCGACCGGAGGAGCGCTGGCAGCGCAACTGGGAGACGGCGATCTTCTGGACCTCGCTCATCCCCGCGTTCCTCTGGGGCGTGGCGTTCGGCAACATCGTGCGCGGAGTGAAGATCGACTCCGAGTTCGAGTACGTGGGCCACGTCTGGGAGCTGCTCAACCCGTACGCGCTGCTGGGTGGTCTGGTCACACTGACGCTCTTCACCTTCCACGGTGCCGTGTTCGCCGCGCTCAAGACCGTCGGCGACATCCGGGGCCGGGCCCGGCAGATGGCCCTGCGGGTAGGGCTGCTCACCGCCGTCCTCGCGCTGGCCTTCCTGGGGTGGACGCAGCTCGACAGCGGTGACGGCGCGAGCCTGGTCGCGATGGTCGTCACGGTCGCCGCGCTGGTCGCCGCCCTGGTGGCGAACCAGGCCGGGCGCGAGGGCTGGTCGTTCGCCCTGTCCGGCGCCACCATCGTGGCCGCCGTGACGATGCTCTTCCTGACGCTCTTCCCGAACGTCATGCCGTCCACACTGAATGCGGAGTGGAGCCTCACCGTCACCAACGCCTCCTCCAGCGACTACACGTTGAAGATCATGACCTGGCTCGCGGTGATCGCCCTACCGCTCGTCATGCTCTACCAGGGCTGGACGTACTGGATCTTCCGCAAGCGGATCGGCACCCAGCACATCGCCGATCCCGTGCACTGAGGTGTGTTTCACGTGAAACCAATCGACCCACGACTGCTCCGCTACGCCCGTGCCACACGGCTTTTCCTGGTAGCGGTGGTCGCCCTGGGCATCGTCGGCGCGGTGCTGGTGATCGCTCAGGCCATGCTCATCGCCGAGGTGGTGGTGGGCGCCTTCCAGCACGGCATGACCGTGGCCGACCTCGACACTCCCCTGGTGCTTCTGGCCTGTGTCGCGGTCGGCCGCGCCCTGGTCGGCTGGCTCACCGAGCTGGCCGCGCACCGGGCGAGTGCGGCGGTCAAGTCGGAGCTGCGGGGCTGGCTGCTGGAGCGGGCGACGGCACTCGGCCCGGGATGGCTGACCGGGCAGCGGACCGGCTCGCTGGTCGCCCTGGCGACCCGCGGGGTCGATGCCCTCGACGGGTACTTCTCGCGTTATCTGCCCCAGCTGGGGCTCTCGGTGGTCGTTCCGGTGGCGGTGCTGGCGCGGATCGTCACCGAGGACTGGGTCTCGGCCGCGATCATCGTCGTCACCCTGCCGCTCATCCCGGCCTTCATGATGCTGATCGGCTGGGTCACCCAGTCCCGGATGGACCGGCAGTGGGAACTGCTGTCCCGGCTGTCCGGCCACTTCCTGGACGTCGTGGCCGGGCTGCCGACGCTGAAGGTGTTCGGACGGGCCAAGGCGCAGGCGGAGTCGATCCGGCGGATCACCGCCGAGTACCGCAGGGCGACCATGCGGACCCTGCGGATCGCCTTCATCTCCTCCTTCGCGCTGGAACTCCTCGCCACTCTCTCGGTGGCACTGGTCGCCGTGACGATCGGCATGCGGCTCGTGTACGGCGACATGGACCTGTACGTCGGCCTGCTCATCCTGATTCTCGCCCCCGAGGCGTATCTGCCCCTGCGGCAGGTCGGCACGCAGTACCACGCGGCGGCGGAGGGGCTGGCCGCCGCAGAGGAGATCTTCGAGGTCCTGGAGACACCCGTGCCGGCACCGGGGACCGGGGCGGTGCCGTCGGGCGCCCTGTCCTTCGAGGGTGTGACCGTCCGCTATCCCGGACGGTCGGCCGACGCAGTGTCGGACGTGTCCTTCTCCGTCGAACCCGGTGAGACGGTCGCGCTCGTCGGGCCGAGCGGAACGGGCAAGTCGACGCTGCTGAACGTGCTGCTGGGCTTCGTGCGGCCGTCCGAGGGGCGGGTGCGGATCGGGGGAGCGGATCTCACCGGCATCGATCCGGCCCAGTGGCACAGCCAGGTGGCCTGGGTGCCGCAGCGACCGCACTTGTACGCCGGGACGGTCGCCGAGAACGTACGCCTGGTCCGGCCCGACGCGGACGACGACGCGGTCCGCCGGGCTCTGCGGGACGCGGGCGCCCTGGAGTTCGTGGACGCGCTGCCCGAGGGCACCGGCACCGTGCTGGGCGAGGACGGGGCGGGACTGTCCGCGGGGCAGCGGCAGCGGCTCGCGCTGGCCCGTGCGTTCCTCGCGGACCGGCCCGTGCTGCTGCTCGACGAGCCGACGGCCGCGCTGGACGGCGCCACCGAGGCCGAGGTCGTGGCGGCGGTACGGCGCCTGGCGATCGGCCGGACGGTGCTGTTGGTGGTGCACCGGCCGGCGCTGCTCGCGGTGGCGGACCGCGTGGTGCGGCTGACGGAGTCCGCGCCCGGTGACCGGCCGCTGCCCGAGCACGGTGACACCGTCCTCGGTGCCGGCCGGGAACGGGCGGACGCCCAGCCCGCACTCGACTGGGAACGGGTGGAAGAGGCCGAGCCCGCCGACTCCGCCGGCCCGGAGCCGGCCGAGCCGGTTGCGGAGGCCGGAGCGGGGAGCGTGCTGGCCCGCGTCCGTGCCATGTCCGGTGCCCGCCGAGGGCGGCTCACGTTCGCACTGCTGCTCGGCAGCCTCGCGCTGGGCAGCGCCGTGGGCCTCATGGCGACGTCCGGGTATCTCATCTCCCGGGCCTCGCAGCAGCCGCCCGTGATGTACCTGATGGTCGCCGTCACGGCGACCCGGGCCTTCGGCATCGGACGGGCCGTGTTCCGCTACGCCGAGCGGCTCGTGTCGCACGAAGCGGTTCTGCGGATGCTGGCCGACACCAGGGTCGCGGTGTACCGGCGGCTGGAGCGGCTGGCGCCCGCCGGACTGCGCGGGGTCCGCCGGGGCGATCTGCTGTCCCGGCTGGTCGCCGACGTGGACGAGCTTCAGGACTACTGGCTGCGCTGGCTGCTGCCGGCGGGTGCGGCGGTCGTCGTCTCGGCACTGTCGGTCGGCTTCACGGCCTGGCTGCTTCCCGAGGCCGGCGCCGTCCTCGCGGTCGGGCTGCTCGCGGCGGGGGCGGGTCTGCCCCTGCTCACGGGCGCCGTGGCCCGGCGTGCGGAACGCAGGCTGGCGCCCGCCCGCGGAGCCCTCGCGACCCGTGCCACCGACCTGCTCACGGGGACCGGGGAACTGACGGTCGCCGGCGCTCTGCCCGCACGGACCGCCGAGGCCCGGCGGGCCGACGGCGTGCTCACCCGGATCGCCTCGCGCGCCGCCACCGCCACCGCCCTCGGCGACGGGCTCACCGCACTCGTCTCGGGCCTGACCGTCACGGCCGCGGCCCTCGTCGGCGTCCAGGCAGTGGCCGCCGGCCGGCTGGACGGGGTGGCACTGGCCGTCGTCGTCCTCACCCCGCTCGCGGCCTTCGAGGCCGTACTCGGGCTGCCGCTCGCCGTGCAGCACCGGCAGAGGGTGCGCAAGAGCGCCGAGCGCGTGTACGAGGTCCTGGACGCCCCGGTACCCGTACAGGAGCCGGAGCAGCCCCGGCAGGCACCCGCGTCGCCGTTCCCACTCGTGGTCAAGGGACTCGAGGCCCGGCACGCCGGGCAGGAACGGGACGCCCTCGCCGGACTGGACCTGACACTGGAGCAGGGCCGCAGGATCGCGGTGGTCGGCCCGTCCGGCTCCGGCAAGACGACGCTCGCACAGGTGCTGCTGCGGTTCCTGGACCCGGGCGCCGGTTCGTACACGCTGGCCGGTGTGGACGCGTACGCCCTGGACGGCGACGACGTACGAGGGCTGGTGGGGCTGTGCGCGCAGGACGCCCACCTCTTCGACAGCTCCGTACGCGAGAACCTGCTGCTCGCGAAGCGCGAAGCCACCGAGGAAGAACTGCGCGACGCGCTCGCCCGGGCCCGGCTGCTGGAGTGGGCCGACAGTCTGCCCGACGGCCTGGACACGCTCGTCGGCGAACACGGGGCGCGGCTCTCCGGCGGCCAGCGGCAACGCCTGGCACTGGCCAGGGCGCTGCTCGCGGACTTCCCCGTACTGGTGCTGGACGAGCCCGCGGAGCACCTCGACCTGCCGACCGCCGACGCGCTCACCGCCGACCTGCTGGCCGCCACCGAGGGCCGTACGACGCTGCTGATCACCCACCGGCTGGCCGGGCTCGAAGCGGTGGACGAGGTGATCGTGCTGGACCGCGACGATCTGCCCGACGGCCCCGAGCACCGCCGGGGCCTGCCGCAGGGGCACCACGCGCACCTGCTGATGCCGGGCGGGCTGGACGCCATGCAGGAGCTGCTGCCGGGCGTGGATCCGCGGGGGCGGCTGCTCGCCGCCGGCGCGCACGAGGTCTCCCTCAGTTCGGGCATGCTGGCGCTCACCTCCGAGGGCTGGCTGAGACGGTGGCGGCGCGCGGGACCGGTCATGCTGACGTGCACCCGGCCGCTGCTGGACTGGGTGATACGGACCGCGGTGCTGGAACACGCGCCGGTCGAGATCCGCAAGGCGGCGGTGACCGGGCTGACGGGATCCGCCGGGCGGGTGCACGGAGTACGGGTCGCGGCGCCCGGCGGCCGGGAGGACCGCCACGCGATCCGCGACGAGGAACTCGACGCGGACCTCGTCGTCGACGCGAGCGGGCGCGGTACGCGGGTGATGACCTGGCTGGACGGGATCGGGGTGTCCGGCATCCGGGAGCGGACCGTGGACTCCGGTCTGGTCAACGCGACGCGTCTGTACCGGGTGCCGGAGGGTGCGGAAAGGTTCCCGCTGACGATCGTGCAGGCGAACCCGTTCGTCTCCCGGCCGGCGCGGAGCGCGATGGTCATGCCGGTCGAGGGCGGCCGGTGGCTGGTGAGCTGCGGCGGCTCGCGCGGCGGCGAGCCGCCCGCGGACCCGGACGGCTTCCTGCGGTACATGCTCGACCTGCCGGACCCGATCGTGGGCCGGCTGGTCTCCGGCGCCGAACCGCTCACCGACATCCATCTGAGCCGGTCGACGAGCAACGTGCGGCGGTATCTGGAGAAGGCGCCCCAATGGCCGGACGGCTTCGTCGCCCTCGGGGACGCGCTGGCCACCTTCAACCCCGCGTACGGGCACGGCATGTCGGTGGCAGCGTTCGGCGCGCGGGTCCTCGGCCGGGAGCTGAACGGGGTGGCCGGTGACCTCGGCGCGCCCGGTCTCGCCCGGCGGGTGCAGCGGGGTGCGGCACGGGTGACGGAGGCCGCCTGGTCCATGGCGGTCAGTCAGGACGTGCTGTACCCGGGGGTGCGCGGCGGCACGCCGACCGCCGCCGACCGTGTCGTCTCCGCGTACACGCGGCGCGTCACGCGGGCGGCCACCGGTTCGTACCCGGCGGCCTCGGCGCTCTGGGGCGTCACCGGTCTGCGCACGTCCCCGGCCCGGATGCTCCACCCGGCCACGGTGCTCGCCACCGTCGCCGGCTCCCCCCTGCCCCCGTCCACCCGGCCGCCGATGACCCCCGGCGAGCACGAGGTCCTCGAGCGACTGGACCGTACGGGGTTCTGAGCGACGGG